>JAKAJU010000091.1 GCA_021813655.1 Chloroflexota bacterium
GGGCGATCGGGCCGGCGGTCACGGCCGCGAACCCCCGCCGGTGCGCCGGGCCGCGAGCGCGGCGACTGCGGCGCGGAACGCGGCTCCCCGGGCTGCGTAGTCCACGAACATGTCGAAGCTCGCCGCGGCCGGGCTCAGGAGCACGGTGGCGAGCGCGCCCGGGCGTCCCTCGTGCGCCGCGAGCGCTTCGCGGGCGACAGCGTCGGCGGTCGCGACCGCCTCGTCGAGCGTCGCGGCGCGTTCGACCCGGCGCAGACCCGCGGCGCGGAACAGGGACGCGAGCGTCGGGCCGCTCTCCCCGATGAGGACCGCCGCGGCCGCCCGCTCGGCGACGACAGGGCCGAGCGCCGTGAGGTCCACGCCCTTGTCCCGGCCCCCGGCGATGAGGACGATCGGCCGCTCGAAGCTGCGCAGCGCAGCGGCGACGGCGTCCGGCTGGGTCCCCTGGCTGTCGTTCACGAAGCGGACCCCGTCGACGACGGCGACCGTCTCGAGACGATGCTCCACGCCACGGAAGCCGGCGGCCGCGCGGCGGATCGCGTCGGGCGCCACGCCGAAGAGGAGCGCCACGGCGATCGCAGCGAGCGCGTTGCTGACGTTGTGGCGCCCCGGGATCGCGAGCTCGTTCACCGGCATGATCCGGCCGGCAGGGCCTGTCACGGCGCGGCCGCCGCCGGCGAGCGGCAGACGCTCGGTCCCCGCGGCGACGATCCACCCGTCGACCACGCCCAGGCCGCCCGGCGTCGGGCGTTCCAGGCGGTACAGGACCGACGGGGCCGTCCCGAGGGCTCCGTACGAGGCGACGACGGGGTCGTCGAGGTTGAGGACGAGCGCACCGTCCGGGTCCACGAGCTCCGCGAGGCGCCGCTTGACCGCGCGGTACGCGGGCAGGGAGCCGTGCCGATCGAGATGGTCGGAGGTGACGTTCGTGTAGGCGGCGACGGTCGTCCCGCGGGAGAGCGCCGGCAGCTGCAGCTCGGAGAGCTCGAGAACGACCCGGGCGTCCGGATCCAGCTCGAGAGCCCACTCCACGAGCGGCGAGCCGATGTTCCCGCCGAGGGTCACCGGGTGGACGGGGTCCGCCCCCAGGAGCGCCGCCGCGAGCGACGAGGTCGTGGTCTTCCCCTTGGTCCCGGTCACGCCGACCGTGGGGACCCGGCAGAGGCGCAGGAACAGATCAGGCTCGCTCACGCACGGTGCGAGGTCGACCGCGCCATCGGCGTCGCGAGCCAGGTGCGGCGCCAGGGCGGCCCGGAGCGTCTCGTCGGCCGTCGGGAAGGCCGGGTTCGCGGACGGCGAGAAGCAGATGAGCGACGCGCCCGAGGCGAGACCGGCGACGTCCACCTCCGGTCCCAGCGCGAGGCGGACCGAGCGGCCCTCGAGGGCCTCGATCGCGCTCGTCAGCTCCGACGCGTGCTTGCGATCGTAGACGGTCACGTCTGCGCCGCGGTCGTGGAGGAAGCGCGCGAGCGCGAGGCCCGTGCGCGCGAGCCCGAGGACCAGGACAGGACGGCCCACCAGCGAGCCGGCCTCGATCGCATCGGGCGTCAGGTCCACGTCCGGGACGACCGGCCGGGCCGCGGGTCGCGTCATCACGAGATCGCCCGGATGCTCGAGAGGAACAGCGTGACGCCGAGAAGCCCGCAGAGCGCGCCGACGATCCAGAAGCGGCCGGTCACCTTCGTCTCCGGCCAGCCGAGCATCTCGAAGTGGTGGTGGATCGGCGTCGAGAGGAAGATCCGCTTCCCGTGGGTGAGCCTGTAGTACGGGATCTGGAGCATCACCGACCCAGTCTCGATGACGTAGATGAGCCCGATGATCGGCAGGATGAGGACCTGCCCGGTCATGAGCGCAGTGACCGCCAGGGCGGCCCCGAAGGAGAGCGAGCCCGCGTCGCCCATGAAGACCGCGGCGGGATGGACGTTGAACCAGAGGAACCCCACCATCACGCCGGCCGCGAGGGCGCACACGAGGCTGAGGTTGGACTGCGTCGGCACGTTGAGGATCGCGATGAACATGAAGGCGAGGAACGCGAAGACCAGCGTCCCGCCCGCGAGGCCGTCGAGCCCGTCGGTGAGGTTCACGCCGTTGCTCGTCGCCACGATCGCGGTGACCGCCACGATGATCCACGGGAGCGGCCCGACGAAGATGTCGCCGACGAACGGGAACCGGAACCCGGTGAACCCGAAGTGGTTCTGGAGATAGAGGGCGGCCAGGATCGCCACGACCGTCTGCCAGAGGATCTTCTGGCGGCCGCGGATGCCGACGCCGGTGAGGGCGTTGAGGACGTCGTCGGCGGCGCCGAGGATCCCGACCCCGAGGAGAGCGAGCAGCGTGGGGGCCGTGGAGGGCTCCCACGCGCCGAAGATCGTCGCGAGGACGAGCACGACGGCGATGAGCAGGAGGCCCCCCATGGTCGGGGTCCCCTCCTTCGCCTGGTGCCCGTCGGGAAGCTCGTCGGCCCGGACGCGCTTGCCGAAGCCGAGCGCGCGGAGGAGCCGCAGGTAGGTCGGCATGAGGATGACGACGAACGCGAACGACAGGAGGAGGGCCTGGATGACCGCGACCGTCATCGGGCCGACCCCGCCGCGGCGCGCAGATCGTCCACGAGGAGGTCGAGCGCCGCTCCGCGCGACGCCTTCACGAGGACGACGTCGCCGTCGCGGACGATCCGTGCGACCTCTGCGGCGGCCGACACGCGGTCGGCGACCCGGTGGACGCTCGCGGCCTGAAGGCCGGCGGCGATCGCGGCGGCGGCGATCCGGTCCGCGCCGGGGCCCACCGTGACGAGCTCCGCGACGGTGCGCCCGGCGGCCTCTCCCACCTCGCGATGCCCCGCGTCCGAGAGACCGCCGAGCTCGAGCATCTCGCCGAGGACGGCGACCGGTCGTCCCGGGATCGAGGCGAGGAGGTCGAGCGCGGCGAGCATCGACGGCGGAGCGGCGTTGTAGGTGTCGTCGAGGAGCAGGTACCGGCCGAGGTCGATGAGCTCTGCCCGGTGCGGCGCGCTCCATCCGCGCGCGAGGGCCTCGGCGATCGGCTCGATCCCGAGCCCTGCCGCGAGCCCGACGGCGGCGGCCGCGGCGGCGTTCTGGGCCGAGTGGCGGCCGAGTGCCGGCGTGACGATCGCGCGGCGCGTCCCGGCGGCGACGAGCGTGAACGCGGTCCCCTGCGCCCCGGCGGGCCGGACGTCCTCCACGCGGACGTCCGCCTGAGGCGCGAAGCCGTAGCGGACGCTCCGCGCCAGCGTCCGCCGGTCGAAGTCGCGGACGACCTCGTCGTCGGCGTTGAGCACCGCGATCCCCGAGACGGGCAGCGCCTCGACGAGCTCCGCCTTGGCACCCGCGATCGCGGCCAGGCTGCCGGCACGCTCCAGGTGGACCGGCGCGACGCCGGTGACGACGCCGATCGAGGGCAGCGCGAGCCGCGCGAGATCCGCGATCTCGCCGCCGGTGTACATCCCCATCTCGAGGACGGCCGCCTCCACGGTCTCGTCGATCCGGAGGAGGGTGAGCGGCAGGCCGATCTCGTTGTTCGCGTTGCCCGGGGATCTCAGCGTCCGCATCCGCGACGAGAGGACGGCGGCCGCGGCCTCCTTCACGGACGTCTTGCCGACACTCCCCGTGACCGCGACCGTCAGGGGCGAGAACCTCGCGCGCCACGCGCCCGCGACCGCACCGAGAGCCGCGAGGGGATCCTCCACGCGGACGACTGTCACGCCCCTCGACTGATCCGCGATCGCCGCCGCGGCGCGCGCGTCGAGCGGCCGTGCGACGAGGATCGCGGCGGCGCCCGCGGCGATCGCGTCCGCCACGAATTCGTGACCGTCCACGTGCTCGCCGGCGAGCGCGACGAAGATGTTCCCGCGCTCCACCTGCCGCGAATCCACGGCACCGCCGCGGATCGGGCGGTCCGAGCGTGCGAGGAGCGTCCCGCGGGTCGCGGCGACGAGATCGCCCGCGGTGAGCGAGGCCCGGCCTTCGCGGTCGGGTCGCTGGGGGGCGGCGTCGGTCACGGCCGGAAGTGTCGCACAGGAGGCGATCACGGCGGCGACGTCCGATCCGGTCGCGGCGTGGAGCCGGCAGGGACCTCGAGATCCGGCGACCACTGGACCCGCCCCGACCCGTGGCTCGCGGCCGGGCTCTCCGTCGGACCCGCCGCCCCGCCGGCGGTCGGGACGCCGAGGGCCTCCGAGACGCGCTCCGGGGCGGCGCCGGAGGCCGACGGGGACGGCGACGGCGAGGCGCCCGGCTTCGAGTCCGGCGTCCGCTGCGGGATCCCGAGGACGGTGATCGCGTCCTGGGCGATCCGGCGGAAGAGGTCGAACGACTCGATCGGCAGCTCCATCGACCCCTGCCCGAAGACGGTCGGGTGACCGTCGCGGATCGTCACGGCGACGAGCACGTCGGGCCGCCACTGGCCGACGTACCCGACGAAGGAGAAGTCGAAGACATTGGACTTGAAGCCGCCGCGGCCACCGTCGAGTGCGGGATCCCAGATCTCCGCGGTCCCCGTCTTCCCGCCGACGAGGTAACCGTGGATGTCGGTCTTCACGCGGTAGTACTCGACATCCGACACGACGTGGTGCATGAGCGAGATGAGCTGCTGCGAGAGCTGCGCGGAGATGACGCGCTCCTGGGGCGGCCTGGGGAGCTCCCGGTCGCCGATCGCGGCGACCACCCGCGGGACCACCTTGTAGCCACCGTTGACCATCGCCGCGTACGCCACGGCAAGCTGCATCGGGGTCACGGCCACGCCCTGCCCGAAGGCGGCGTTGGCGAGGTCGAGCGGCGTCCACGCGCGCACGGCCGGGTCGCGGGCGAGGCCGGCGACCTCGGCGGCCAGATCGACGCCCGTCTTCGACCCGATGCCGAACTTCGACCAGGTCTCGTAGAGCGCCGCAGCGGACGCGCGGAGCGTCGGCGCGAGTCGCAGGGCGACGCGGGAGACGCCGACGTTCCGGCTGTACGCCACGACGTCCTGGAAGCTGATGTAGCCCATCGGCCGGTGGTCGGCGTCGTAGACCTTCCCGTTCGCGACCTTGAGCACTCCCGAGTCGTTGATCTTCGTCTTCGCCGTCACGACCTTCCGCTCGTACGCGGCGGCGGCGAGGAGCATCTTCGCGACCGAGCCCGGCTCGTAGACGGCGCTGATCACCGGGTCGAGGAAGCGGCCGGGGTCTGTCGCGGCGACCGCCCTGTACTGGTTGCCGTCGTACGACGGGTACGTCGCCTCGGCGAGGACCTCTCCGGTGTGGGGGTCGAGGACCACGCCCGAGACGGAGCTCGCACGGTCGGCCACCCAGGCGGCGAAGATCTCCTGCTCGAGGCGGAGCTGGAGGCTGGCGTCGACCGTCAGGCGCAGGTCGGATCCCGCGATGCCGGCCTGCTCCACGCGTGCCGTATCCCACATCGGTCGGCCCGTGACGTCGCGCTGCGTGTCGAGGATCCGGGGCGAGCCGGCGAGCGCGTCCTGGTAGTAGGCCTCGACGCCGTACTGACCGTCGCCGTCCTGGTTGACGAACCCCAGGAGGTTCGCGGCGAGCGTCGAGTCCTTGCCACCCCCGGCCTGCGGGTACACGCGCTCGGGCTGGGGCTCGAGCGAGACGGCGGCGATCGCGCCATCGTCGAGTGCCGCGCGGATCCTGTCCGATGTCTGGCTGTCCAGCCCGGTCCGCAGGACGACGTAGCCGGTGTCGGTGGTGAAGCGGTCGCGCAGCTTCGCCGCCTCGTCACCCGAGAGACCGAGGATGGACACGAGGGCATCGGCGACCGACGCGCGCTCGGCGGGGCCCAGCCGGGACGGGGCGCCCACGAGCCGGTCGCGGTCGACGGTCGATGCGAGGACGACGGTGCCGGTCCGGTCGTAGATCGTCCCCCGCTGCATCTGCTCCTCGACGCGGATCGTGGTCTGCTGCTCGGCGAGCGACACGAGGCGGTCGCGCTCGATGAGCTGCCACTGCGCGGCGCGGACCGTCGTCGCCCCCGCGACGACGAGGACGACGGCGAGCACGGCGACAAGGCGGCTCCGGTGGTCCGTGCGGCCGAGCATCGACGGAAGGCCTCCGTCAGCGGGCGGGTACGACGAGCGGGTCGCCGAGCTGCGAGAGGCCGAGGTCGAAGGCCTCCTTGCGGAGTGCGGGCTCACTCCCGAGACGCGAGAGGTCGGACCGCAGCTGCTGCTCGTCCGCCGTCATCCGATCGCGCTCGTAGATGAGCTGGTCGATGTCGTAGCTCGTGGCCGAGACCCTGATCGTCTGCGCGAGCGAGAAGAGCCCGAGCGCGAACGCGATCGCGATCGCCCCGAGGGCGAGGCCGATCCGGCTCGTCCGGCGACCCGCGCGGACAGTCCGCGGCTGGGCCCGGCGATGGGTCGCGGGCGGGTCGACGGCGACGGCCCGCGGCCGTCCTGCCCTGGGAAGGAGAGCCGCTCGGCGACTCGCTCCGACGTAGACCGCCATCAGTCGAGCGCGACGGCGGCGAGGCCGAGCCCGACACCGGCCTCGGCGGCGTGCGCGTCGGGCACGATCGGGATGGCGACCCGGCCGGCGTGCGCGGGGACCGCGTCGGCGCCGGCGTCGTCGACCATCGACCGGTCGCGGCGCTCGCGAAGCTCGTGGAGTCGTCGCCCGTAGAGTCGACGGCGGCGGGACTGGTGGCGGCTCATCGTCTCCCTCCGATCTCCTGTCCTTCCTTCGCGGACCCCGCGGCCCGCGACGGCTCGTTCCGCCCGGCCGGTCACGCGGCCAGGCGCTCGGCGGCGCGCATCCGCGCGCTCCGGGCCCTGGGGTTGGCTGCGACCTCGTCGGCCGTGGGCACGACCGGCTGGGGACCGAGGGCGCGAAGGCGCGGGCTCCGCCCGCAGACGCACACGGGGATCGCCGGCGGGCAGATGCAGCCCTTCCGCTCGGCGGCGACGAAGCGCTTGACGATGCGGTCCTCGAGCGAGTGGTACGAGAGGACGACCAGGCGCCCGCCCGGCCGGAGGAGGTCCATGGCGTCCGCGAGCGCCGCCTCGAGTGCGCCGAGCTCGTCGTTGACGGCGATCCGGAGCGCCTGGAAGACACGGGTCGCCGGGTGGATGCGTCGCCTGCCCGGCGCCGCGGGAGCGGCGCGCTCCACGATCGCGGCGAGGCGCTCCGCGGTGTCCACCGGCGCGCCCGCGCGCGCGCGCTCGATCGACCGTGCGATCCGCTCCGCCCGCGGCTCCTCGCCGTAGCGCCGGAAGATCGATGCGAGGTCGCGCGCGTCGAGCGTCGCCAGCAGCTCGGAGGCCGGGACGCCCCGGGACGTGTCGAACCGCATGTCGAGCGGACCACCCGTCCGGATCCCGAAGCCGCGATCGACATCTGCAAGCTGGTAGCTGGACAGGCCGAGGTCGAGGAGGAGGCCGTCCACCGCACCGAAGCCGGCCGCCGGGGCGACGGTCCCCACGTCGCGGAAGTTCGCCTGGCGGAGGACGAGCCGGTCGCCGAAGCGCGCGAGGCGCGCCCTCACCCGCTCGATGGCCGCGGGATCGGCATCGAGGCCGAGCACACGCCCGTCGGGGGTGGATGCTTCCAGGATCCGCTCGGTGTGCCCACCGCCGCCGAGGGTTCCGTCGATCTGGAGGCAGCCGGGGCGCGGGGAGAGGATCGTCATGACCTCCTCCGCCAGCACCGGCAGGTGCCCGTCCTCCATCACTCCATCACCCTCACGTGCGGATCCGAGCGGATCCTGGAAGCCCATCTCGTGCGCTAGATGCCCAGCCCGGTCAGGTGCTGCGCGAGCGCGTCCGGAGACTCGATCTCCCGGCTCAGTGCATCCCACCGATCCGGAGACCAGACCTCCGCGTGGTCGCGCGCGCCCACCACGACCGCCTCGGATCCCAGCGACGCCCACTCCCGGAGGCCGCTCGGCACGACGAGACGACCCTGGCGATCGAGGACGACCTCGAACGCGCCACCGAAGAGGAACCGCTGGAACATCCGGGCACCTGCGTCCGCGATCGGGAGCGCCCTCACCTTCTCGGCGAGGTCGTCCCATTCGCGCCTGGGGAAGATCGCGAGGCAGCCGTCGATCCATCGGCTGACGAACGCACCGTCGTCGAGCTGGGCGCGGAATCGCGCGGGGACGGCGAGCCGTCCCTTCTCATCCACCGAGTGCCGGTACTCACCGGTGAACACGCGCCGCGTCCCCTGCCTCTCACCACTCCGGGCCAGATCCCCCTCGGGCGACCGGGCTGGTTCCCCACTTGGCACCACTTTGTGCCACTTGGCCCGCATTCTACACCCCGACGTCCCGCCGTCAACGGCAGGAACGGACGGTCGCCCCACCCCGGTGTCCGCTCGTCCGACGGCGCCGCCGGGCGCCGTGGGCGGCGCGGTACGACCCCCGCGGCGGCGTTACCGGTCGTGCGGGTCGACCCCCGCGGCGGTGGGGGCGCGCCGCACCGCCGCCGAGTCCCGGGAGCTCGGCGCCAAGGCGTGGCCGGCCGGTGTTCCCGCCATCGGGTCGGTGCGGGCTGCAGCCGCGCCCTCCACCCCGCGCCCGTCGGGTCAGGCCGTCAGCAGCGTCCCTCGCGGCTCGCCGCGCTCGGCCCTTCGCCTGCCGCCTGCGCGTCGTCCACCGGTCAGCGAGGCCTTCGGATCGCTTCCCGGAGCCGTCGCCAGCGCGCTACGCCACGGGAGTCCTCCGCGCGCGTCAGCCGCCGGTTGCCGTATCGGGCGAGCTCCCAGTCGGCGACGAGGAGCGCCAGCGCGAGCCGATCGACTGGATCCGAAACGACGGGCCGCGGCCGGCCGCTCACCCCGGCGCCGGCCACCGCACGTCGCGCCCTCTCGGCTGCCGCGGCGTCCGCGAGGTGCCTGCGGCCGCCGGCGTGGCCGAACGCCCAGTCGGCGCCGACCCTCTCGGCCTCGACCTCCGGCGTGGTGGGGCCGGTCCGGGACGACGGTGGCCCGCCCCGTGGCGAGCCCGCCCCCGATTCCGCCGGCGGCGTCCGGAATGAAGGCTCATCGCCGCCGGCCCGAGCGGCGAGCAGTCGCGCCGCATGAGCCCGGGGGCTCTCCTGCGGGCGGCGCGCCACGATCGCATCGGTCGCGAGATCGTCCAGGAGCGCCAGATACGCGTCTGGTGCAGTGCGGGGCGCCGGCGCGCGCGGCCGCAGCGACCGGATCGCGGGCAGATGGAGGTCGATGCGCGGCCGCTCGATCGACCGCTCCTCCGACGGTGGCGCGGTCGGCGCCGGTCGCGCGGCCGACGCCGACCGGACCCTCAAACGCGCCACGACCGCGACCAGGACGACCGCGACCGCGACGAGGGCGAGGATCGCGATGGTGAGCCCCAGGCGCGGGTCGCCCTCCATGGGGACGATCGTCCCGCCGCCGACCGGCAGCGACGGTGGCGCGGTCGGCAGGGCGGTGGGGGCGGGCGTGGGCATGGCGGCGACGAGCGCCTCGAAGCCCGCGAGGACCGGCGCCGCGACGACGGCGACGACCGTCCCCACGAGGCCGAGGACGGCGCCGACGGAGACCCAGGCGGCCTCGAGGATCGCCGTCGGAGGTGCCCCCACGACGAACGCCGCCGGGATCGACACGACGAGCATCGCGATGACCACGGTCGCGACGACCGCGAGCCACGACCGGTTGGACCGCCAGTCGACGCCGGCGGCAGCGCCGTACGTCTCGAGCCGCCCGAGGCCTACGGCGATCAGGCCGCAGCCGGCGAACAGGACCGTGCAGACGAGGGCCTGCGCGACGAAGGCCGGACGCGCCGCCTGGGCGAACGCGATGCCGATCGCCCACGGGATCGCGAGGAGCAGGATCCGGCCGAGGAGCCGGCCGACGCGCTCCTCGTCGCGCGCGCGGGTTCGGTGCGCCGCCCCGCGGACGAACGCGAGCCCGAGGAGCCAGCCCGCCGTGTTGGTCGCCAGGGCGAGCTGGAAGGAGGCCCAGCCGCCGGACCCGCCGATCGCCCCCTCCAGGGCCGACCGTGCCGTCGGGTCGGCGAGCCACCCGACGCCGCCGACAGCGAGCGCGATGACGGCGCCCGCCCACGGCCCCGCCAGCCGGCCCCGCGATCGTCGCGCCCACACGATGCCGAGGCCGGCGCCGCAGGCGAACGCGAGCGGTCCGACCGCGGCGGTCCCGTGCGCGAGGCCGATCTGCACGGCCGCGTAGACGAGGGCCACCCATGCGCCCTCGACGAGCGCGTCGAGAGCGGGCACGACGAGATCGGCTGGGGCGGGACGACGGCGCGCCGAGCTCGTCATCGGTCAGCCCACCAGCTCGAGGGACGACGCCGTCCGCCAGTCCGGATCCAGGGATGCGACCACCGCCGCGATCCCGGCCGCGCTCGCTCGCGTCGCCGCTGCGGCGGCGTCGCTCCCGACGAGCACGAGGCGCACGTCGTACCCGCCCGCGCCGAGGCGTCGCAGCGTCCCGAGCAGGGGTCCCGGGTCACGCGCGGTGAGCACGTGGACCGTCGTGCCCGGGGGAAGCGTCCGCGGGACCCGCCCGAGGACATGGTTGAACGGAGCCGAGGCCGTCGGTCCCATCCGGCCGAGCGCGTCCGCGATCGCGGCGAGCCGCTCCGGGCCGGCGCGCGGGGGGAGCCACGCGACCCGCTCGCGTCGGCCGGTGTAGGCGGCTGCGGCGAGCCCCGTCGCGACCCCGTCGCGCAGCAGCGTCCGGGCGAGGGACGCTGCGGCGACCGCGAGGTCCTCGAGTCTCTCCTCGACCGCATCGCGACGCCAGTACGGGCCCTCGACGGTCTGGACGTCGAGGGCGATGAGGGCCTCGCGCGCTCGGGGCGCGTCGTAGCGGCGGCTCACCGGCTCGTTCGACCGTGCGGTCGCTCGCCAGTGGATCCTCCGTGGCGGGTCGCCGGCGCGGTAGGGTCGGACACCCGCGAAGAGGGTCGGCTCCTCGAAGATGCCCGCCGGCGCCCTCCGCCGCCCCAGCGGCGCACGGGCCGCGCCTCGGTCTCGGACGGGGACCGTCCGCGGGCGCACGACGTACGCCTGCTCCCCCTCGATCGTCGTGCGCGCCGCGTCGCGCCCGAAGACGTCGGCGACGGTCAGGCGCGTGGGGCCGAGGACGAAGCGCCCGCGGTGGGCACCCTCGAGGCGGAGATGGCGGACGACGCGCTCGTACCACGCGAGCGTCCAGGCGTCCCGGATCGCGAACCACCCAGGGCGCTCGGCCGCGTCGAGGACCCGGCCACGGACGGAGACACCCTCGCTCACGACGCTCTCGGCGACGAGGAGGGCGAGGGGCAGCAGCTTCGCGTTGCGGACCACGAGATCGAGGGGGATCTCGTCGCCCCACACCATGCGATCGCGCGCCAGCAGACGCTCGAAGGAGACGTTGCGCAGGCCGAGCCGCGCGGTCACCCGCCCCATCGCTCCGATGAGGAGCGCCAGGACGCCGACGAGCCCGAGCCCGGGCGCCCCGAGCAGGACGCCCGCCGCGACGAGCGCGACCGCCACGAACGTGGCGGCGCTCATGACCGGGGCGGGAGCGGGACGCGAACGGTGCCGAGGACCTCCTCGAGGACGTGCGCGCCCGTCGCGCCGGCGAGCTCCCGGTCGAGGTCGAGGAGGAGCCGGTGGGAGAGGACGGCCGGCGCCACCGCGGCGACGTCGTCCGGGAGGACGAACGCGCGCCCGTCGAGAGCTGCCCACGCCTGGCTCGCACGGTAGAGCGCGACCGTGGCGCGAGGGCTCGCACCGAGCCGGAGGTCCGGATGCCGCCGCGTCGCCCTGCAGACGGCGACGACGTAGGCCTCGACGTCGTCGGAGACGAGGATCGTCCGGGTCGCCTCTCGCGCCGCCCGCACCGTGTCGGCGTCCGCGACGACGGGGACCGCGTCGAGCGGCTCGTGGCTCGCGCGGTAGCGGCGGGCGACAGCACGCTCGCCATCCTCGCTCGGGTAGCCGAGGTCCACGCGCACGAGGAATCGGTCCACCTGCGCTTCCGGCAGCGCGAATGTCCCCTCCAGCTCGATCGGGTTCTCGGTGGCGAGGACGAGGAACGGGTCGGGCAGCGGCCGCGTCACGCCGTCCACCGAGACCTGTCGCTCCTGCATCGCCTCGAGGAGCCCTGACTGCGTCCGAGGCGTGGCGCGGTTGATCTCGTCGACGAGGAGGACGTTCGTGAAGATCGGCCCCGGGACGAAGTGGAAGGCACCGCCCTGGAGGACGCTGCTGCCGGTCACGTCGCCGGGGAGCAGGTCCGGCGTCCCCTGGACGCGCGCGAAGCCGAGTCCGAGGGATCTGCTGAACGCCTTCGCCAGGACCGTCTTCCCCACCCCGGGGACGTCCTCCACGAGTGCGTGGCCGTCCGCGAGGAGCGCGACGGCGAGCAGCCGCGTGGCGCGATCAGCGTCCACGACCGCGATCGCGACGGCGTCGCGCAGGCGCCCCCAGAGGCGACCGACGGCGAGAGCGTCCGCCGGGGGCATCGCGGGCGTCGTCTCCACCGGGATCCTCCTCCACGCCGCCGGGCTGCGCCGGTCGCGCCGGCCTGGCCGGTCGCGCCGGGCTGCGCCGGTCGCGCCGGCCGCACGCTGATGGTACGTCC
>JAKAJU010000100.1 GCA_021813655.1 Chloroflexota bacterium
CTGCGCCACGCCTCGTGCCGCGCTGCGCCACGGCCGCCTCCCGCGCTGCGCCGCGCCTCGTGCCGCGGTGCGCTCACGCCCGCCTCCCACGCACCGGAGCCGTGTCGCGCTCCCTAGCGGAAGTCCTTCCGGGATCCCAGGAGCGGGATCGCGACGAGCGCGAAGACGACGACGTTGAGGACGACGTTCGGCGTCACACCGTGCGCGAGCGAGATCGCGGTGTCGAGGACGAACCAGGCGCCCGTGCCGAGCGCGACGGCCCGCCACGCCCACGCCTCGCCGGCGGCGAACGGCCGTCGGGCGATGAAGACGAGGACGATCCCCCAGCCAGCGAGCGTGGCGCCCCACGCACCGTAGACCCAGGCGCGGAACTCGGTCACGGCGGCGGGCGCGCTCCCCGGCCAGAACGCCGGGTCGAAGAGCCAGTTCACTGGGCCGAAGAGCGCCGTCCCGCCGAACAGGGCCATGACGAGGCCGAAGACCGCGACAGCGGCGGCCACTACCTGGAGCCACCGGCTCCAGCGCTCGAGCGACGAGGACCGGCGGCGTGGAGAGGTCCGCCGACCCTCGTCCAGCCAGCCCTGCCGCGGACCGCCCGTCATCGCCCTGCCTCCCTCATCGCGCCCGGTCGCCCCACCCGGGCTCGGTCGTCTGCCCGACGGCCCGATCGCCGCCTCGGGGCGGGCCGATCGCCGCCTCCGTGCGCATCGCCGCCCTGCCCGGCCCTCGTCGGCCGGCCTAGCCGAGCGGCCCGATCGCCGCCTCTACCGCGTCGAGGACCTCCCCCGACTTCACGAGCTCCTTCATCCGTGTGTGATCCACGTGGAGCGGCCGGTCCTCGTCGAGGTGCGCGACGTGCCGCCGGACCACGCCATGTGCGGCGTCGGTGCCGCGCCCCCGCGTCATGTCGCGGAAGTCGAGCCCCTGCGCCGCCGCCATCATCTCGATCCCGATGACGCCGTACGCATCGTCCACGATCTGCTGCGTCTTCATCGCCGTGTTCATCCCCATCGAGACGAAGTCCTCCTGGTCCGCGGCGGCGGGGATCGACTGGATCGAGGCCGGGGCGGAGAGGAGGCGCTGCTCCACGATGAGCGAGTCGGCTGTGTACTGGCTGAGCATCATCCCCGAGAACATCCCCGCGCCCTTCGTGAGGAAGGCCGGCAGGCCCACCGACAGCGCGGGGTTCGTCAGGCGGTTGAGCCGGCGCTCGGAGAGGACGCAGACGGTGGTCACGGCCGCGCCGACCATGTCCATCGGGAGCGCGACCGGCGTCCCCTGGAAGTTCGCGCCGGTGAGCGTGAGCTTCTCGTCGGTCAGGAAGATCGGGTTGTCCCCGACGCCGTTGAGCTCGGTCTCGACCTGCTTCCTCGCCCACGCGACGGCATCGTGCGCGGCCCCGATGACCTGGGGGGTCGAGCGCATCGAATAGGCGTCCTGGACCTTCGTGTGGATCCTCCCGGTCTGGAGGTCGGAGCCCTCGAGGAGCCGCATGATCGTGCGCGCCGAGCGGACCGCTCCGGGGAAGCCCCGGAGCTGGTGCAGGCGGATGTCGTACGGCTTGAGATTCGCGAGGAGCGCCTCGAGGGTCATCGCCGCCGCGATCTCCGCCTGCGTGAGCAGACGCTCGATGTCGAACAGCGAGAGCGCGCTCATGGCGGTGAGCACGTTCGACCCGTTGATCGTCGAGAGGCCGTCGCGCGCCTCGAGGCCAGGGGGCGCGATGCGGGCACGCCGGAGAGCTTCGGCGCCGTGCAGCCGCTCACCCTCGTACCATGCCTCGCCCTCGCCCATGAGCAGAAGGGCGACCTGGGCCATCGGGGCGAGATCGCCCGACGCGCCGACCGACCCGCGCTGGCAGACCACCGGCGTGACGCCCTTGTTGAGCATCTCGACGAGCGTCTGCGTGATGACGGGACGGCAGCCCGAGTTGCCGTGGGCGTGGACGTTGATGCGCCCGGCAATCGCTGCCCGGACCGTCTCGATCGGCGCCGGCTCGCCGATCCCGGCCGCGTGGTTGTAGATGAGGTAGCGCTGGAACTGCGCGACCTGATCGTCGGTGAGGACGACCTCGCTGAACTCGCCGATCCCCGTGTTGATCCCGTACATGATCTCGTGGGCGGCGATCTTCTCCTCGAGCATCGCGCGGTTCGCCGCGATGCGTTCGAGCGCACCGGGATCGAGCTCCACGCGCTCCCCGTCGCGCGCGATCGCGACGAGCTTCTCGAGGGTGAGCGACGTGCCGTCGAGGACGATCGTCATGAGAGTGTCCTGCCTCGGGACGAGGGCACATCGACGTCCGACGCGACGCCGAGCCGCGGACATCGTAGCCCGCAGGGCGGGCGGCGGGGGACCGCGCCATCGGGCGGACGCGTCACTCGATACGATGGCGGCGTCCCTGCGCATCCTGCCGCCTGCGAGGACCTCCGATGACCTCCGCCCCGCCTCCCCACGGCTCCCCGACGGGTGAGCCGGCACCCGACCGCCCCGCCCCGCTCCCCGGCGCGCGGCCCGTCCGCGCTCCCCGCGGCTCCGAGATCTCGTGCCGCGGATGGCAGCAGGAGGCCGTGCTGAGGATGCTCATGAACAACCTGGACCCGGAGGTCGCCGAGGACCCGGATCGCCTCGTGGTGTACGGCGGGACGGGCCGCGCCGCCCGAACCTGGGACGCGTTCGACACGATCGTCCGGGAGCTGCGCCGCCTCGCGGACGACGAGACCCTTCTCGTCCAGTCGGGCAAGCCGGTGGGGGTCTTCCGGACGCATCCCTGGGCGCCGCGCGTCCTCATCGCGAACTCGAACCTCGTCGGGAAGTGGGCGGACTGGGACCACTTCCGGGAGCTCGAGCGGGCCGGCCTGATGATGTACGGCCAGATGACGGCGGGCTCCTGGATCTACATCGGGACGCAGGGGATCCTCCAGGGCACGTACGAGACCTTCGCGGAGTGCGCGCGACAGCACTTCGGCGGGACCCTGCGCGGGCGGGTCGTCCTCACGGCGGGGCTCGGCGGGATGGGCGGCGCCCAGCCGCTCGCCGTGACGATGAACGAGGGCGTCGCCGTCTGCATCGAGGTGGACGAGGCGCGCGCTCGCCGTCGCCACGAGATCGGCTACGTGGACCGCCTCACGTGGTCGGTGGACGAGGCACTCGGCTGGGCGCGCGACGCGGCGGCCGCCGGCATGCCCCTGTCGATCGCACTCGTCGGCAATGCGGCGGAGGTCGAGCCCGACCTGGTCCGGCGCGGCGAGCGCTTCGATGTCGTGACGGACCAGACGTCGGCGCACGACGCCCTCAACGGGTACGTCCCGGCGGAGATCTCGCTGCACGACGCGATCGCCCTGCGGGCGAGCCGGCCGGACGTCTACATCCGCCGGGCGATGCGGTCGATGGCCGACCAGGTGCAGGCGATGCTCGAGATGCAGCGTCGGGGTGCGGTCGTCTTCGACTACGGGAACAACATCCGGGCGCAGGCCCAGGAGGCGGGTGTCGCGGACGCGTTCGCCTTCCCCGGCTTCGTCCCGGCCTTCATCAGGCCGCTCTTCTGCGAAGGGAGCGGGCCGTTCCGCTGGGTCGCGCTCTCGGGCGATCCCGCCGACATCCTTCGGACGGATCGGGCCCTCATCGAGCTCTTCCCGGAGAAGGTCGCGCTGCACCGATGGCTCCGGATGGCCGAGGAGAAGGTCCCGTTCCAGGGACTGCCGGCCCGGATCTGCTGGCTCGGGTACGGCGAGCGGTCGAAGGCCGGCCTCGCGTTCAACGAGCTCGTCCGGTCGGGCGAGGTCAAGGCGCCGATCGTCATCGGGCGCGACCACCTCGACAGCGGATCGGTCGCATCCCCGAACCGCGAGACGGAGGCGATGGCGGACGGCTCCGACGCGGTCGCCGACTGGCCGCTCCTCAACGCTCTGGTGAACACGTCGGCCGGAGCGAGCTGGGTCTCGATCCACCACGGCGGCGGCGTGGGGATCGGGTACAGCCAGCACGCGGGGATGGTCGTGGTCGCGGACGGGACCGACCTTGCGGCCGAGAAGCTGGCGCGGGTGCTCACGACCGACCCGGGGATGGGAGTCATCCGGCACGCGGACGCGGGCTACGAGCGCGCGATCGAGGTGGCGCGGGAGCGCGGGGTCCGCATCCCGATGCGGGAGGGGTAGGGACCAGGACTTCGTCATCCATCGTCCTGGGTGTTGTTGTCCCCTGGGGCCCGGCCTTGGCCGCAACGACGGACCGCCCGCGCCCGCCACATAGCACCTCCAGCGATGGCTGGCGGCCGCGAGCCCCGCGTGGGCTGGATACCAGCGCCCGGGGCGATGGATGACGGGAATGCGCCGTGGGTGCCACCGGGTGCCGTCCAGGCGCCCAGCCGCGCGGGCGTGGGCGCCAAGCCGCGCATGCGTGCTGCCGTCGGCCGCGCGGGCGCACCGCCACGCCCAGGGCGTGGGCGATCCGCCACTTGCCCGGGGCGGATCGGCCCATCGCGCCCGAGACCCCTCCGTTCAGTCGAGCTCGCCGAGGACCGGCTCGGGGCCCGGGTCCACCCGGGGGCTGCGCAGCGTCACGCCCTCGAGCGGCAGGCCCGCCGGTGCGGCCTCGACGGGCGTCGCCACGTCGGCCGCCCGAGCCTCCAGAGCGATCGGGCCCGCCCCGGCCGCCGCAGGGCCGCCGGCGGCTGCTGCCGCCTCCTCGATGCCGCGCAGGCTCCGCAGCGGCGAGAGGAATGCCGGGAGGAACGAGAGGAGAGCGCCGATCGAGCCCACCCAGATCGCCGTGTGCAGGTCGAACGCCGTCGCCAGGAGACCGCCCGCGATCGAACCCGCCGGCATCATGAGGACCGCGGTGAACTTCATCGTCGCGTTCATCCGCCCCTGCAGGTGCTCGGGCGTGATGGCCTGTCGGTAGCTGACCTGGTTGACGTTGAAGATCAGGACGGCCCATCCGAAGATCAGCCCCTGGGCGACGAGGAAGGGCGCGGGCGCGCTGGGCGGAGCGAGCGGGATGAGGATCGTCGCGGAGCCGGCCACGAAGATCGACAGGACGATGGCCGGTCCCAGGCCGATCGATCGCGCCACCCGCGACGCGGTCAGCGCCCCGAGGATGAGTCCAATGTTGCTGATCCCGAGGATGAGCCCGAGGGACCCGGCATCGAGGCCGAGCTCCCGGACGGCGTAGACGAAGAACAGCGAGAAGACGACCTGGCCGAAGAAGTTCGTCCACGACATCGTGATCGCGATCGCACGCAGGTGCGGGTTCGCGGCCACGTACCGGACGCCGGCCGCGATCTCGTGACGGAGGCCGGAGGGCGCCGCCGCGCCACCCGCCGCCACGTGGGCCGTGGGCGCGGGCTCGGGCCGACGGATGGCGACGAGGGCCAGGCCCGACGCGACGAACGACGCCGAGTTCGCGATGACCGCGATCGGTGCCGTGAGGACCCCGATGAGCCAGCCCGCGATCGCGGGTCCCGCCGTCTGCGCGACGGAGCGCGAGGTCTCGAGCTTCCCGTTCCCGTCGAGGATCCGCTCGCGCGCGACGAGCGATGGCAGGTAGGCCTGGTAGGCGACGTCGAAGAAGACCGTGAAGGCCCCGACGAGGAACGCGACGGCGTACAGCTGCCAGATCGTGAGGACCCCGGCGACCCAGGCGGCCGGGATCGTCGCGAGGAGGAGCGCGCGCGCCACGTCCGCCCCGATGAGGATCGGGCGGCGGCGGAGCCGGTCGATCCAGACGCCGGCCGGGAGCGCGAAGAACAGGAACGGAAGGAACTCCATCGTCGAGAGGAGAGCGACCTCGGCAGGGGACGAGTCGAGGAAGCTGATCGCGACGAGCGGGAGCGCCAGGATGCTGACCTGGCTGCCGAACTGGCTGACGGTCTGCGCGGTCCAGAACCGGAGGAAGTCGGGATGGCGAAGGAGCGACCCGGAGGCCGTCCCCGTGGCGTCGCCGGTCACGGTGCGAGTGGGTCGTCGTTCGCGGCGACCGGCTCCCAGCCCGGTGAGGGCATGGGGCCAGCCCCGGCCACGACTCCCGGCATGGCGTCCTCGGCTTCCATGGCGGCGGCCACCGCACCCTGGGCCGACGCCGCCCCGTCTTCCGCCGCCGTCACCTCTGCGGCCGTCACCCCGCCTGCCGCAGCGCGCCCGGTCCTCGCCGCCTCAACCGCCTCGTACTCCTCCGGGCTCGTCGGGATCCGCCGGAGGCTGCGCACGGGCGTCAGCACCAGCGGGAGGATCGCGGTCAGGCCGCCGATCGCACCGATCCAGATCGTGGGCAGCAACCCGATCGCCGTGCCGAGCACGCCGCCGACGAGCGACCCGACCGGGATCGTCCCCCAGACGATGAACCGCATCGTCGCGTTCATCCGACCCTGCATCCGCTCGGGCGTGATCGCCTGCCGGAAGCTCACCTGGTTGACGTTGTAGACGACGTTCCCGAAGCCCACCAGGAGCCCGGCGGCGACCAGGAGGACGAAGGCCGTCCCCGCGGTCGCGAGCGGGATGAGGAGGACGCCGATCGCGGCCAGCACGGCACCCAGGACGATCGCGAGCCCGAGACCGGTCAGCCGCTCGAGTCGGGATGCGACGACCGCGCCGGTCAGGAACCCGATGTTGCCGATCGCGAAGATCACGCCGATGGTGCCGGCCGAGAGGCCGAGCTCGCGAACGACGTAGACGAGGTAGATCGCGAAGAGCATGTTCGAGAAGAGGTTCGAGACGGCCGTCGACAGGGCGATCCACCGCAGGTAACGGTGGCCGAGGACGTACCGAAGCCCCTGCGCGATGTCCTGCCGCATCTTCGGACGCTCGCCACCGGCGGCCACGTCGGGGTGGACGGGCTCCGGCTCGTGCCGCCGGATGAGGAAGACGAAGAGGGCGGAGCCGAGGTAGCTGATCGAGTCCACGAGGATCGCGACCGGCGCCTTGAGCCACTCGACGAGGACGCCCGCGATGGTCGGTCCGACGAGCGCGGCCCCCGATCGGCTGATCTCGAGCTTCGCGTTCCCCTCGACGAGATCGTCGCGCTCGACGATCGACGGGAGGTAGCTCTGGTACGCGACGTCGAAGAAGACGGTGAAGCAGCCGACGACGAACCCGACCACGTACAGCTGCCAGATCGTCAGCACGCCGAGCACGAACGCGATCGGGATCGACCCGAGCGCGATCGCACGGCCGAGGTCGCCGGCGATGAGGATCGGCCGGCGGCGGAGGCGGTCGACCCAGACGCCCGCGGGGAGCCCGAGGAGGATGAAGGGCAGGAACTCGATCGTCCCGAGGAGCGCGACCTCGAAGGGGGTGGCCTCGAGCACGACGATCGCGGCCAGCGGCAGCGCGAGCTGGGTGACCTGCGTGCCGACCTGGCTGATGGACTCGGCGGTCCACAGCTTGAGGAAGTCCGCGTGGCGCCACAGGCTCCGGCGCGGTTCGGTCACGGGGCCTCCAGGATGGATCGGGGTGGCGGCGCCGCGTCCGAGGATACTGGCTGGATCGATCCGGGTGGCAGCCGTCGGCGGGCGCCACGCGGCGAGAGGAGGGATCACGGGACGGCGGCCGCCACAAGCCGGTGCCGTGGCGTGCCATCATCCGCGCGTGCCCCACCTCATCGAATCGGTTCCCAACTTCAGCGACGGGACGCGCCTCGAGGTCGTGGACGCCCTCGCCGCGGCGATCGCGGCGACCCCCGGCGCGCATCTCTTCGACCGCACGAGCGACGCGAGCCACGACCGCACGGTCCTCACGCTCGCCGGCGAGGCGGACGCGGTCCAGGCGGCGCTCGAGGCGTCGATCGCCGTTGCGATCGACCGCATCGACATGAACGTCCAGCACGGCGAGCACCCGCGGATCGGCGCAGTGGACGTCGTCCCGTTCGTCCCTCTCGATACCACGACGATGGCCGATGCCGTCGCGCTCGCGCGCGCGTTCGGCGAACGGATCGCGGGACGCTTCGACCTGCCCGTCTACCTCTACGCGGAGGCGGCGACCCGCCCGGACCGCGTCCGCCTCGCGGACGTGCGCCGCGGCGAGTACGAAGGCCTGCGCGACGCGATCCTCGCCGACCCCGAGCGTGCGCCGGACTTCGGGCCGCGTCGCCTCCACCCCACGGCCGGAGCTGTCGCCGTCGGTGCGCGCCCGTTCCTCGTCGCGTGGAACGTGAACCTCGCCACCACCGACCTCGACCTGGCGAAGTCGATCGCGGCGCACGTCCGCGAATCGAGCGGCGGACTGCCGCGCGTGCAGGCGAAGGGCTTCCGCCTCGACGATCCCGACTGCGCCCAGGTCTCGATGAATCTCCTCGACGTAGGCGTCACGCCCATGTGGCGGGTCTACGAGGCCGTCCGCGACGAGGCGGCAGCCGCAGGCGTGGACGTCCTCGAATCCGAGCTCATCGGCCTCGCGCCCGTCCGGGCGTTCACGGACGTCGCCGACCACGCCGGGGTGCCCGCAGGGCTCCCCGTCGAGGAACGCCTCCGGGCGGCCGGCGCGTGGATGCGCCTGCGCGGCGCCGATCCGTCGATGGCGCTCGAGCTCCGCCTCGCGGCGGCCGGCGAGGGACGCGACGCGGCAGGCGGCCCCGGGGTTGGCGGCACGGGGTCCGCCGAGGCCGCCAGCGGCCCGGCCGGACCGAGGGCCCTCCGATGACCCTCCGCGTCATCCACGGCGGGCGCGGCTCGGCCGATCTCATGCCTGGCCTCCTCATCACCGGAGCCAGCGAAGTCGTCACGATGGCCGGGGGGATCCGGCGCGGCGACGACCAGGACGATCCCGCCGTCTTCCGCGCGGCCGACGTCGGGGGCACGGATGCGCCGGACGCGCCGGTCGTCGCCTGCTGGGAAGGCCGGGTCGTCGGCGTCGGGCCCCGCGATGCTGTCGTCGCGTCGCTCGCTGCGGAGGGACTCCCCGCGAGTCGCTTCGCGCGGCTCGATGCGGACGGCGGCACGGTGACACCCGGCCTCGTCGACCCCCACACGCACCTGCTCTTCGCCGGCACGCGCGAAGGAGAGCTCCGGCTCCGCCAGCGCGGCGCGGGCTACCTCGACATCCTCGCCGCCGGCGGCGGGATCCTCTCGACGGTGGCGGCGACGCGCGCCGCCACCGAGGACGAGCTTCTTGCGCATGGCCGGCGCTGGCTCGACGAGATGCTCGCGCACGGCGCGACGACCGTCGAGGTGAAGTCCGGGTACGGCCTGGACCCGGCCACCGAGCTCCGGCTCCTCCACGTGGCGGGGACGCTCTCCGAGGAGGGGCCGCTGGACGTCGTGCCCACGTACCTGGGCGCGCACGCGGTCCCGCCGGAGTTCCGCTCCCAGCCGGACGCGGCCGACGCATACGTCCGCTCGATCATCCACGACCAGCTCCCGCTCGTCGCCGCCCAGGGGATCGCACGCTTCTGCGACGTCTTCTGCGAGGAGGGGATCTTCACGGTCGCCCAGTCCCGCGCGGTGCTGGAGGCCGCCCGCGATGTGGGCATCGAGCCGCGCCTCCACGCGGACGAGATCGCCCCGTCCGGCGGCGCGGAGCTGGCGGCCGAGCTGGGCGCCGTCAGCGCCGACCACCTCGCGGCCCCGTCGGACGAGGGGATCGACGCGCTGGCGCTGGCGGCCGACACCGATCGCCCGGTCGTCGCGACGCTCCTTCCCGCGACGACGTGGTTCCTCATGGCTCACCACTACGCGCCGGCGCGTCGCCTCATCGAGCGCGGTGTCCCGGTGGCTCTCGCGACCGACTTCAATCCCGGCACCTCGCCGACGCCGAACCTCGCGCTCGTCATGACGGTGGCCTGCCTGGAGCTCGGGCTCACGCCGTCGGAGGCACTCGCCGCCGTGACCGTGAACGCCGCGCACGCGCTCGGGCTCGGCGAGGAGATCGGGTCGCTCGAACCGGACCGCCAGGCCGACCTCGTCATCTGGCGGGTCCCCACGCACCTGCAGATCCCGTACTACCCGGGCGCCAACCTCGTGCGGACCGTCATCAAGCGCGGGCAGCCCATCCTCGAGCGGGGGTAGGCACGGAGGCCGTTCGGCCGCGTTCGACGCGATCCGGCCCGGCCGTCAGGACTTCCCGCGGGCCTCGAGCAGGACGGTCGTGACCTCGTCCGGGAGCGACGAGATCGAGAGCGAAAGCTTGGCCTGCGGCTCCGTCGGCGTGCCGGCCCCCATCTCGTGGAAGAACCGCGCGATCGCCTCGGTGCAGATGCCATCCTCGCAGACGGGCATCGGGATGGCGATCCTGACGTCCAGCTGCGCGATGAGCTCGGCGGCCTTCGCGGCGGAGAGAGCCCCGCCGACCGGGACGCACGCGATGTCGACGTTCCCGATCTCGCCGAGCTTCTCCTCGGTGAGCGTGTGGCCGATGTCTCCGAGGTGGATCGTGTGGAGGCCGTCGAGCGCGTACACGAAGGCGATGTTGCGGCCCCGGTCGGCGCCCCGCTTCTCGTCTCGCGCGGTGCGGACGCCGGTCACGAGAACGTTGCGGACCTCGTACTCGCCCGGGCCGTCGAGGATGAATGCCTGCTCGAGGCTCGTCGGGACCGTGGTCGCGCCGGCGTTCGCCGTGCGGGGATGCGCACCCCTGGCGCGCGGGAGCGGCGTGTCGTCGGGGTGGCTGAACGACGCGATGTCGCCGGTGATCCCTCGCCCGGTGGGCCCCACGATCGCCGGATACGCGTCCGCGACGACGACGGCGTCCTTTCCGCGGAACCGCATGCAGCTCCGCCCGTACCACGTGATCTCCATGGCCGCCGATTCTGACACAGGCTGGACGCCGCGACCCGCGTCGTGTCGCGCGCGCCGGCACCATGCCGCGCGCCGCTCGCCCCTGGCCCCACCGGGCCGTGCGCCATCGAGCGCCACGTCGCCATCCGCGCCGCAGTTCGCCGGAAAAGGAGAGACCGGAGGCGCCTGCCCATTCGGCGCCTCCGGTCTGAGGGAGGGAGGATGGAACTGGAGGGCTTCGAGGTTCCGAGAGAGGGTACCCTTCAGGTCCGGTATGTACGCTAGACCCCGCGGATTCAGGCACGAGCCGCGAGACGGTTAAGAAACGGACACGTCACCCGCGGATTCGCGGGAGCGCGCGCGGCCGCACGCGCGGCCGCGCGCGGCCGGCCAGCCTGCCCCGAGGCCGTCGCGCGGCGCCTGGTCTACGCTCTTCCCGATGTCGCCCGTCGCCACGACCCTGCGTCGTTCTCGACCCCGCACGGCCGCACTCGCGGCGGTCGCTCTCGTCCTCGCCGCGTGCGGATCGTCGGCGTCACCCGCCCCGCCGTCGGCGGCCGGAACGGCCACCGACGCGCGGGCTCCGTCGGCCGCTACGTCGTCCCCGTCGGTGGCGCCCTCGGCCACCCCAGGTGCATCGCCCGGCGGTGGATCGTCGCCCGCCGCGGTCGACCCCGTCGGGCTGTCGCGGCAGATCGGCGACCAGATGGCGGTCATCCGGCAGCTCGACTGGAAGAAGCCGATCGAGCCGAAGCTCATCGACGAGGCCGAGGCGCGCAGGATCATCGCGGCCGACTCCGAGAAGAAGGTCCCACCTGGCACGTTCGAGGGGCTGGAGACCCTCTACCGCGGTCTCGGCCTCATGGCCGGGGACCGGCACCTCCTCGATCTGACCCTCGATGCGCTCGAGGGCCAGATCCTCGGCTTCTACCGAGAGGACGACCGGTCGCTGTACATCGTCGAACGGTCCGGCGGGATCGGCCCGATCGAGAAGTACACGATCTCGCACGAGCTGACGCACGCGCTCCAGGACCAGCACTTCGGCCTCGGGGGCCTGGGGCTCGACGCGATCGGCGAGGACGACCGGGTGGTCGCGGCGCGCGCGCTCCCCGAGGGTGACGCCTCGCTCGCGTCCCTCTACTGGGTGCAGCAGAACCTGTCGCTCGCGGACCTCGGGGCGATCGCGAAGGCTGCCGCCGATCCGGCACCCCAGGCCGCCCTGGATGCCCTCCCGCCGATCGTCCGCGAGAGCATGGTCTTCCCGTACGTCAGCGGGCTCTCGTTCGTCATGGGCCTCCAGCTCAGGGGCGGATGGCCCGCTGTCGACGCCGCGTACCGGGATCCCCCGATCTCGACGGAGCAGGTCCTCCACCCGGAGAGGTACGCCACGCACGAGAAGCCCGTGCCGGTGGCACTCCCCGCGGACCTCACGGCGCGTCTCGGCAGCGGGTGGTCGCTCGCGACGGAGGACACCTTCGGCGAGCTCGGCCTCGGCGTCTGGCTCCGCCAGGCGAACGACAAGGCGGCCGCCGATGCCGCAGCGTCAGGCTGGGGCGGCGATCGAGTGGGTCTCTATCGCGGCCCCGACGGCGCATGGGCGGTGGTCCTTCGCACCGCCTGGGACGATCCGACGGCGGCGGCGCGCTTCGCGGCCGCCGCGAAGCCCGTCGTCGCGCAGCTGACGCACGCGAGCCTGGGGGCGGACGCGCAGGGCCCCGTCGTCCTCGTCGGCAGCGATGACGCCGTGCTCGGGAGGCTCGAGGCGACAGTCGGCGGGTAGGGGCGCCGGGCGGACGCGGGGCCCACGGGCCGGGTCGGCGGGTGGCGGGCGAGG
>JAKAJU010000171.1 GCA_021813655.1 Chloroflexota bacterium
CCCGCGCAGCTCACGCGGCCCGGACCCAGGCCCGGCCGGCGGCCCCGAGGCCGTCCCGGCGGCCGGCGCCCGCACAGCTCACGCGGCCCGGACCCCAGGCCCGGCGCATCCCGGCTCAGCCGGCAACACCCGCCACACCGGCCCCCGATCCTGAGGCGTCATGTGATCGCCGTGCCCCCTCCGCTCCTGAGGCGGTTCCGCGACCCTCCTGCCCGCGTCCATCAGTGCCGGCATGGCGCCCGGTGGATCGCCGGTGGATGGGAGGAAGAGGCGGGACGGTGTCCCGCGTCATCGGCCATCGAGCGGCGTGGGTCACCCTCCGCAGGTGGACGAACGACGCGTCGGGCGGTCGGTCCGGGCCCTGCGCCTCCGGCTCGGCCTGCGGCAGGTCGACGTGGCGCGTCGTGCGAGCGTCCCCCAGTCGACCGTCTCGTTGGTGGAGCGCGGACGCATCTCCCGCCTGCAGGTGGCCACTGTCAGGGCTGTCGCCGAGGCGGTGGGCGGCGAGTGGGAGATCGGGATCCGCTGGCGAGGAGCCGACCTCGACCGCCTTGTCGACGCCCGGCATGCCACGCTCGTGTCCGTGACGAAGCTGCGGCTCGAGGACGCGGGATGGGCCGTCCACCCCGAAGTGACGTACTCGGTGTTCGGCGAACGCGGATCAGTGGATCTGCTCGCATGGCATCCGGCATCCGCGACCGCGCTCGTCGTCGAGGCGAAGACCGCGCTCGGCTCGCTCGAGGAGACGCTTCGGCGCCACGATGCCAAGGCCCGACTCGCCCCCCGGATCGCCGCGGAGAGGTTCGGTCTGCGGGCCGCGGTCGTCGGGAGACTGCTGGTCATGCCCGAAGCCGCGACCCCCCGGCGGCAAGTGGCGCGGGCGGACACGGTCCTGCGTGGCGTCTACCCGCTCCGCGGCGTCGCGATGCGTCGGTGGCTTGCCCACCCTGTCGGACCTGCGTCCGGCCTGGTCTTCCTCTCACCTAGCGTCCCAGGCGATGGTCACCACCGTCGGCGGGCTTCGAGCCGAGCATCGACCGCCCGTGCCGCCCGCGAGGACGCGCGTGGCCCATCATCGAACGGGGCCGACGCTAGGTGATCGCCGCGCTGGCCTGGCCGACGGCAAGCGGCTCGAGACCAGTGTCCCGGGCAATGGATGACGGGATCGGCTTCGGCGGCGGAGGATCGCGGGGCGCGGCACCTATCCGCTTCGCCGCCGGCGTCTGGTCCCCGCCCGCGCCCGATCCCACGACGGAGACGGCGCCTCCCGCTAGAGGAGCTCGCCGTGGGCGGAGCCCGTGGGCATCCCCTCGGGCGGCCGCGGCTCCTCGCCGGGACCGTACGCGCGCGCCGGCTCGCCGGTGACCTGCGCCCCCGCCGCCGGCGAGCCGCCCTCCTCCGCCGTCCCCGCGCCGCCCGCGCCCTCCGCCGTCCCCGCGCCCTCCCCGATCGCCGGGAACGGTGCGCCAGCCTGGCCCTCGATCGCACCGACGCCGTAGGGCACCCACTTCGACGCGTCCTGGAGGCGGTGTGCCTCCACGTTGCCCCGCGCATGCGTGAGCTCGAACCCGGCCGGCTCGATCCACATCCGCTTCCCGTCGAGGAGGCCGGTGACGCCTTCCTGCCCGGGCTCGGGTCGTGGCGTGCGGCAGTGGCGGCACTTGGTCGCGTCGTGCGGGGTGTAGGTCGTCGGCTCCTCGTACGTCGTGATGTAGCCCTCGTAGTTGCGGAGCACGACCTTGTGGTCGGAGTAGCTGATGAGGTAGTTCGGCATGACCGGGATCTTCCCGCCGCCCCCGGGCGCGTCGACGATGTACATCGGGACGGCGTAGCCGGAGGTGTGGCCTCGCAGGCCCTCGAGGATCTCGATCCCCTTGCCGACCGGGGTGCGGAAGTGGCCTGCGCCCTCGACGAGGTCGCACTGGTAGATGTAGTAGGGCCGGATCCTGTTCTCGACGAGCCGGTGGACGAGGTCCCGCTGGATGTGCACGCAGTCGTTGACGCCGGCGAGGAGCACCGACTGGTTGCCGAGGGGGATGCCGGCCCGGTTGAGCCTGTCCGCCGCCCGTGCCACTTCGGGCGTGATCTCGTTCGGGTGGTTGAAGTGAAGGTTCATCCAGATCGGGTGGTACTTCGCGAGCATCTCGCAGAGCTCGTCGTCCACCCGCTGCGGCAGGAAGACGGGGACGCGCGAGCCGATCCGGACGATCTCGACGTGCGGGATCTCTCGGAGGCCGCGGATGACCGACTCGAGGAGCTTCGGTGCGAGCGTGAGGCCGTCGCCGCCGGAGATGAGCACGTCGCGGATCTGCGGCGTCCGGCGGATGTAGTCGAGCTGGGCCTCGTGCTCCGCGCGGTTGAAGTTCTGCGACGGGTCGCCGACGATCCGGCTCCGCGTGCAGTACCGGCAGTACGTCGCGCACTGCGTCGTCACGAGCATGAGGACGCGGTCGGGATATCGGTGGACGAGCCCGGGGACGGGGCTGTGGCGGTCCTCGGCGAGCGAGTCCTCCATCATCCCGGTGAACGCGCGCAGCTCCTGGCCCTTGGGGATGACCTGGAGGCGGATGGGGTCGTCCGGGTCGTCCGGGTCGATGAGGCTCGCGAAGTACGGCGTGATGTCCACGCGGAACTTGTCCGGCGCGGAGAGGCCCTCGCGCTCGTCGTCCGTCAGGTTGATGACGCGCCCGATCTCCTCGAGGGAGTTGATCCTGTTCGAGAGCTGCCAGCGCCAGTCGTTCCACTTCTCGTCCGGGACGTCGACCCAGATCGGCGCCCGACGCGAGACGGCCGGCTTCCCGTCCGGCCCGAGGCGCTTCGCGGGATCCCGGAGGTTGACGAAAGGCTCCTGGACGGCCCCGGTGCCGGAGGCGGCGACGGCGGTCCTCTTCTCGGTGGCGTCCACGTCGCTCCTCCCGCTGCCCGGCACGCGGCGCCGGGTGGTGATGGCACGGCCCCGGGCGGATCGCCCGCCAGGCGTCGCGTGCATAAGTCTTATGCAACCTGAATAGAGCCGGATGATACAGCGCGCGGCGGGGCGGGGTCCAGAGACCCGCTGAAGATCGAGGTCGACTTCGTGAAGGCCGGCTGCGGCTACTACTACGCGGAGCGCGTGGTTAGAGACCCCGGTCCGGTCTGGTCCAGGAGCCGGAACTGCGAGCGCCGTCGGCGATCCGCTCTCCGCGGGCGGAAACAGGTCGCCGGCTCGGTGCCGGCGCGCATCGTTGACGAGGCCGGTCGTCGCCGAGGGCCTCGTCATCAGGTCCTCCGCTCCGGCCCCAGCCCGCTGAGCAGGGTCCTCATCACCACGTCGACGGCCTGGTTGGGGGCGAGGTCGCCCTTGTGGATGGCCTGCCATGCCGCGTACAGCGTCGACTCGAACAGGGTTGCGCTCCAGGCGACCGAGAGGTCCGCGCGGAACGCTCCCTGCTCCTGGCCTCGACGGAAGAGCTCGCTGATCGGCGCGAAGAGGCGCTCACCCGCCTTCGCGATCTGAGGGTCGCTTTCCACGAGGGGTTCGATGAGGAGGTAGTGGAAGCGATCACCCAGGGGCATGAGCCCTCCCACCAACCGACGAAGAGCCTCGCTCGCCGGATCCAGCCCGAGATGGGCTTCACGGATGGCCTCGGCCGTTCGCGCGATGGCATCGTGCGCGAGGGCGCGGACGAGCTCGCCGCGGGTGGGGAAGTAGCGATGGAGGGTCGCTCGGCCGATGTGCGCCTCGTCGGCGATGTCCTGAAGCGAGCTGCCGGGCCGCATCGACAGTACTCGTGCCGCCGCCGACAGCGTCTGCTCGCGTGTCCGGTCTGCTCGCTTGGTGGATCTCGGGTGGTCCATATGAGACATGAATATCTCAAATGAGCGACGTGTGGAGCGCGTTCAGATCGCTTCCGGCGGGGACGCCCGTCTTCTCATGTCGTCGCCCGGCGACCTATCAACGGTCGGCGAGTCCCCTCCGCGGGTCCGGCGGAGGCGGCACCGGTCGGGCCGAGTGCGGCGGAGGCCGGCGGGGGTCCGGGAGAGGCGGCCGGCGGACCCGCGAGCCGCGCTTGCGGTCACCGGGCGGCGGTATGAGAAGGATCCGGGTTCGGGACGCGGATAACGGTCACGGGGTGACCGTTGGATCGGGTCGGCCGCTGGCGCCGGCGAGGTGCGGCCAGGCGCCGTCAGGCGGAGATCGGCGAGGTCCGGTCGTGCGCGGTCAGACGGCCGGCGGGCCGACACCGCTCGAAGCCGCCGGCTTCAGGCGCAACTTCGGCGCGGACCAGCCCGGGGGACGACCACCGCGGGTCATGCGGCGCTGGTCGTCACTCCCCGACGACGGACCAGATCAGCCCCATCGTGATGAAGAAGCCCGAGAAGAGCGCGATGAGGGCGATGCCGCCGTACGGCGAGTTCGCGCCCGTGTGGGGCACGACCTGGAGGAGGAGCCCGAAGAAGACCGCCCAGCCGATGAACAGGACGGTGAAGAGGATCTTGGCGTTCGGGTTCGTGATCGCCCGCACCCAGCCGATGCCGCGCCGCTCCGGTGACTTCGCGGCTGCGAAGGCGATGCCGAGGATGACCGTCACCATGAGGACGGCGCCCCAGAACTCGATCGGGTGCTGGAACGGCAGGACGAACAGCTGCACCGAGAACGCCTCCGCGGGATCTGACGTGCCGGGCGGGTATCGTACCAGAGCGCTGCAGACGCCCGGAAGGCCCGGGGCGCCCGGAAGGCCCGGGGCGCCCGGAAGGCCCGGGGCGCCCTGAAGGCCCGGCCGTCCTCCATACTCCCACCATGCGTCTCGAGCTCACCAAGCGCGGTGACTACGGCGTCCGTGCGATGCTCGCCCTTGCCTCGGCGCCGCCGGGTGCGCTGCTGTCCGTCCGGCGGATCGCGGACGAGATGGGGATCCCCGTCCGCTTCCTCCCCCAGGTCATGGGCGATCTCGGACGCGCCGGTCTCGTGCAGTCGTCCCCCGGCCGGACCGGTGGCTACCGGCTCGCCCGTCCCGCGTCCGCGGTCTCCCTCCTCGATGTCGTGGAGGCCGTCGAGGGCGACAGCAGGCGCCGCATGTGCATCCTTCGCGGCGGGCCGTGCGGGCTCGACGGCGTCACGTGCGCCGTCCACGATCCCTTCTTCGCCGCGCAGGACGCGATGATCGGACAGCTCTCCGCGGCCGACCTCGCGTCGATCGCGCGCGACAGGATGATCGGGTCGGAGGAGAAGGCGTGATGCACGCCCGGATCGGCGCGGCCCTTGCGGCCGCAGCGCTGCTCGTCGGCCCCGCCGTCGTCGCCGCCGACGAGCCGCCCCCGCCGCCCACGATCGTCGGCGTCTGTGCGTCGGCGAAGGAGTACTTCTGGAAGGTCGAGACCGACGCGCCCGGCCTCGCCCGGTACCCGATGATCGACTACACGACGAAGAAGACGGACGACTGGGCGTACCCGAACGGGGCTACGGAGGTGGACCTCGCCCCGCTCCCGGGCGGGCGACATGCCACCACGCTCACGACGAACAGGGCGGACGGCCCGAGCCTCTACGTGCGCTGGACCGACTTCCCCGGGCAGGTCGCGACCTCCTCGGCTGCGCCGTCGACGGCCTGCGCCCTGGCGACGCTCACCGTGCAGCGGATCGTCCAGGAAGGGACGGCATCGCCGGACGCGTTCCCGGTCTCCGCCACCTGGTCGTCCACGAGCTTCGTCGACCCGGCTCTCTCGGTGACGATCACGACGCCCATCACCTACGACACGGCCGTCTCCGTCCAGCCCGGCGGCTACCTCGTGGGGCCGGCGATGCAGGACGGCACCTACCTCCCGCTCCCGGCGGGCTACCTGTGGCGGTCGACCGTATGCAGGACGACGCGTCTGGACGGCTCCACGGTCGGGATCTCGCCGGTGACGACGCACCCGCGGTACCAGCAGGCCTGGGCCTGGCTCGATCCTGACAGCTCCGTCGTGTGTGCCGTGACCTACCACTACGGCCCGGTGCTCGGCGACTCGATCGCGGCCGGGAAGAGGACGACCGGCACGACCGGCTTCACGTCGAGGACGATCACCGTGAAGAAGGGCACGTACGTGACGTACCTCGTCACCACGAGCCCGAGCCTCGCGGGCAGGAAGGTCCAGATCTGGACGAAGACCGGGTCGTCGTCGAAGCCGTGGAAGCTCACCAAGACCGTGGCGGTCGCCTCCGACGGCTCGATCCGCTACTCCGCGAAGGTGACCTCGTTCACCGGCTTCCAGGCGCGCTGGGCCGGCGACGGGAGCTCCGTCGCATCGGCTGCCGAGGGGCGGTACGTGAAGGTGCGGCGGTAGGGGCCGACCTCCCGACCGCTCGGGTCGGACGCTGCGATCCTCAGGTCCGCGTCACCGCCCGCGCGAGCAGCGCGACCGAGACGATCGCCGTCGCACCCACGATCGCGCCTCCCGCGACGACGAGGGACGGCCCTGCGGCCGGCACGGGGAGCAGGTCGGCGACCCCGCCCGCCGCGAGCAGGGCGGTCCCCGCCTGCCACGCGACGAGGCGCACGCTCGACCCGCGGCCGAGCGTCGCACGCTGCGACGCGTGGAGCGCCGGTCCCCCCGGGCCGATCGTCGGGAGCAGGTGCGTCCACGCCCCCACGAGCGTCTGCGCCACCCACCCCACGCCGAGCGCGACGAGGACGACGGGCGACCATGCCGCTGGCGACGCGCCGTTCGCGAGCACGAGCGCGGCGGCGGCCGCGCCGCCGGCCGTGCCCCACGCGATCCCGGCCCCGAGGTGCCCGATCGCCGCGCGATGCCAGGGGAGGTCGATCGTCCAGCGCCCTCGCGACCGCCACCGGGCGATCCCGAAGCCGGCGAGCGCCGCGGCCCCCGAGAGCGCGACGACCGCCCCGGTCCGCGCGACGAAGTCGGAGTCGATCGCAAACCCGAGGGCCACGAGTGGCGGCCCGAGGCTCCATCCGACGCCCATCGCCGTCCCGCTGCGGCCCGCCCGGATGCGTGTCCCGAGGATGGTCGGCCAGAGGTGCACGAGCGTCGTCACGATCGTGATCCCGACGAACCCGAGGACGTTGAGCCAGGCGTGCGCCGGCTTGAGGAGGCCCCAGTCGGCGAGGACCTGCGGGGTGCCGGCCGCGTACAGCGTCCCGAGGAGCGCGCCGCACGCGACGTCCGCGAGCGCCGCGCCCGCCGCGAGCCCCAGCGCAACCCGGCGCGGCGCCTTCGACCTGGCCAGCGGCGCCAGCGCCGCATACGCGACCGTCGCGACCCCCGCGATGTAGGCGAGGCCGCCCGCCGTCGCGAGGCCCGTGGGGCCCCATGCGATCCCGACGGCCACCGCGAGGATGCCGACGAGCGGGAGCGTCACGCCCAGCGCCCGGATCGCCGGGTGGACCGGCCGGCTGACTGCGAGCGTCGCGGTGAAGAACGGGAGCATCGCGGCGATCGCCACGCTCGAGGCCCCCGCGATCCCGAGGTGGACCGGGAGCCAGATCCCGCGCCGCGCCTCCGGCGGAAGGAGCGCCGCCAGGACGCCTGCGACGACCAGCGCACCCGCCGCGGCGATGCCGCCCGCCGCGATCGACCGGTCCGGCCGGCGATCGACGAACGACACCCCGGCGGCCGCCGTCGGGCCCGTCGCGCCCCGGACCGGACCGTCGCCCATCGCGTCCATCGCCCCCATCGTGCCTCGCCGGGATCAGGCGGTCGCGGTCCTCCGGTACGTGACGATCGCCGCGATGAACCCGACGACCACGGACGCGTCGAACGCCATGCACCACGTGCAGACGGCCTGGATCACGACGAGCTGGAGGTACACGAGGTAGGCGGCGACCATGAGCCCGACCAGGCCGAGCAAGTACGTCCCGATCAGGGCGCGCCGATCGCCGGTCCGCCACCATGCGATGAGGGTCCCGAGAACCGCGAGCGAGTAGCCGAGCCCGAACAGGGAGACCGGGATCCCGAGGACCGTGCTGTACTGACTCTCCTGCACCGTCTCGCAGCCACCGAGCGGCCCGCACACGGGCGTGCCCCCGGAAAGCTTCACATAGGTGAGGTAGGTCGCGACCCCCATCCCGAACAGGGCGATCCCCGCGAGGATCGCCGCGTACCGGCCGCGGGCGACCGCCATGTCGGACGGGGCGACGGCCGCCCTCCCCCTCTGCGCCATCCGGCCGCTACGGGGCCGCCGACGCGGACGCCGCGGGCGAGGCCGAGGACGAGGCCGCCGGCGACGCCCCGGCACCGGCGGCGGCGAGCGCCTTGTCGATCTCGGCGGAGATCTGGTCCGCGGTGGGCACGTACTGCGACTCGTACGGCGTGCCGTTGATGACGATCGTCGGCGTCCCCTTCACCGGCACCTTCGCCGCGAGGGCCGTGTTGTCCTTGACCGTCGTTTGCTGCCCGCCGCCGTCGTAGCAGGCCGCGAACTTCGTCATGTCGAGGCCGATCTTGGTCGCGATGCCGTCGAGCAGGCTCCGCGTGGGCCAGCCGCTGTTCTCCTTGCCCTGGTTGGCGAAGAGATAGTCGTGGTATGGCCAGTACTGGTTCTGCTCGCCGGCGCACTCCGCGGCGGCGCCCGCGTTGAGCGAATCCTCGTTCTGGCCCGCCCCGATGAACCAGATCGCGTGGTCGACGAACCTGACCTTCCCCGTCGGCTCGTACTTCTTCACGAGGTCGATCAACGTCGACTTGGCGAAGGCGTCGCAGGCCGGGCACTGGAAGTCCGACCAGACCTCCACCGTCACCGGCGCGTTGTCGGGCCCGATCGACGGCCCGTTCGCGCCCGCGGTGGGCGTGAAGGCGAGCGGCACCTGGACGGTGGCGGACCCCCCGCCTCCCTTGTTGTTGCTCAGGACGACGAACCCGATGAGGACGGCAGCGACCGCGATCGCCCCGACCGTCATGAGGAAGACCGGCGACTGCCAGAGCGGCTGCGGCCTGGGCGTCGCCGCCGACCTCAGCCGGGAGTCCCGCCGGGCCGCCTCGCGGCGGTCGCGTCGTGTGCCGCCGCTGCCCGAGTTGCTCGATCGGTTGCTCATCGCCGGGAGGTCTCCTCGTGAGCGGCCGCCATCGTGCTCCTCGGCGCGCCGCGCGCCCAAGGGTATACGCACGCGCGCGAACGCGTTGCCGCGGGGCATGCACGCTCGAAGGGGCAGGTCGCGCTGCGCATGTTGATGAGACTGTGTATCATCTGGCTCATGACCGATCTGTCGCTCGTCGTGCGGGCGCTCGATGAGGCGGGCTACCGCCTCACGAGCCCTCGGCGCGCGCTCGCGTCGATCGTCGCCGGGATCGACGGCCCGTTCACGGCCGCGCGCGTCGTGGACGAGGTGCGCGAGCGGGGGCTCCACGTGGGTCGCGCCACGGTCTTCCGCACGATCGACGCGCTCGAGCGGGCCGGCGCGATCGAGAGGATCGATCTTCCGAGCGGCGACCACGCGTACGTGGGCTGCGCGCCGGCGCACCACCACCACGTCGTCTGCTCCGCCTGCGGCCGGACCGCCGAGGTCGCCGACGGCGACCTCGCGGCCCTCATCGGCCGGATCGGGCGCCGGACCGGATACCGGATCGAGGACCACCGACTCGAGATCTTCGGGCTCTGCCCGACCTGCGTCGCGACCGCGATGGACGAGGCCCGATGAGCCGACCGGATCCTCGCCGGCTTCTGTCGCCCCTGCGCGGCCGCCTCGTCGCGCTCGTCGGGGCGGTGCTCGTCGCGGTCGCCGCGTGTGGCCCCGCGACAGCGTCGCACGATCCCGCCGACCGGCGGATCCATGTCCTCGCGACGACGACCGTCCTCGCCGATCTCGTCCGGAACACGGGCGGCGACCGGGTTCTCGTGGACAGCCTCGTCCCCGCCGGAGCGGAGCCGCACACCTTCGCGCCACGTCCGTCCGACATGCGCAAGGTCGCGGACGCAGACGTGATCGTCATGAACGGCCTCGGCCTCGATGACTGGCTGCGGCCGATCGCTGCGGAGGCCAAGCGCTCCGACGCGACGCTCGTGGAGCTGGGGGTCGGCCTCGACGGCGTCACGTACCTCACGGGCGACACGGGGTCGGGCGACGCTCCGGCGACCGCGACCTCCACGGGGCCGGTGAACCCGCACCTGTGGCTGAACGTCGCGTACGCCGAGCGGTACGTCGACCGGATCGCCGATGCCCTCGTCGCAGCCCGCCCGTCCGAGACGGACGCGATCCGTTCCTCCGCGGCCGCGTACCGCTCGACGCTCGCGGACCTCGATGCGTCGATCCGATCGCGCATCGGGGCGCTCCCCGAGGATCACCGCCGCGTCGTGTCGTTCCACGACGCGTTCCCGTACTACGCTGCCGCGTACGGACTCGACATCGTCGGGGTGGTCGTGCCCGTGCCCGGCCAGGAGCCGAGCGCGTCGGAGGTCGCGGCCCTCGTCGACGCCATCCGCGCCGCGGGAGCCACCGCGATCTTCGCCGAGGCACAGTTCACGCCGAAGGTCGCCGACCAGATCGCCGCCGAGACGGGAGCCACCGTCGTGGCGACGCTCTACAACGACTCGCTGGGGGCCGCGCCGGCCGACTCGTACGTGGGGATCATGCAGTGGGACACGGACCAGGTGGTCCAGGCGCTCCGATGACCGACGATCCGCGGATCGGACCGCCCGAGCCCCACGTCCACGCCCACGCGGGTGGCATGCACGACCCGGGGGGCCTCGCGCCGCCGCCGCTCGGCGACCGCGCGCTCCCGGCGTACGCCGCCGGACACGACCTGACGGCCGCCCACCTCGAGCACCACGCAGCGGTCGTCCTCCAGGGGATCTCCGCCGGCTACGACGATCGCCTGGCTCTCGAGAACGTGAGCGCCGCGATCGACGCCGGCACGCTGATCGCGGTGTTCGGGCCGAACGGGGGCGGCAAGAGCACGCTTCTCAAGGTGATCGGCGGGCTGCTCGCTCCATGGCGGGGCACCGTGACCGTCTTCGGGGCCCGGCCCGGCGTCCACGCGCGTCGCGTGGCGTACGTCCCGCAGGCCGAGCAGGTGGACTGGGACTTCCCCGTGACGTGCTGGGATGTCGTGGCGATGGGTCGATACCCGTCGCTCGGACCGTTCCGCGGGCTCCGCGCGGTCGATCGCGAGGCCGTCGGATCCGCCCTCGACGTGGTCGGGATGGCCGACCACGCCCGCACCCAGATCGGGCGGCTCTCCGGCGGACAGCGCCGGCGCGTCTTCCTCGCCCGGGCGCTCGCGGCCGAGCCGGACCTCTACCTCCTCGACGAGCCGGTGACCGGCGTCGACCCGACGACCCAGGAGGATCTCATGGAGATCCTCGAGGCCGAGGCGGCCCGCGGCCGGACGGTCGTCGCGACGACGCACGACCTCGCGGCGGCTGCGGAGCACTTCCGGCAGGTCCTCGCGATCAACCGGTCGGTCATCGCCCACGGGCCGTCGACTCTCGTGCTCGACGAGGAGGTCCTCGCGCGCACGTACGGCGGGCATCTCCTCGTCCTGGGTGGGAACACCGTGCTCCTCGACGACGCTCACCACCACGACGACGCGCCGCGCGGGGAGCGCCACTTCCACGTGGACGATCCGGGTGCCCACCGATGATCGAGACACTCCTCGCCCCCCTCGGGTACGAGTTCTTCGTCCGGGCGCTCGCAGCGGCCGCGCTCGTCGGCCTCGTGTGCGCCGTCGTCGGCTCGTACATGATCCTTCGCGGGCTCTCGTACATGGGGGACGCGATCAGCCACGCGGCGTTCCCTGGCGTGGTGGCGGCGTACCTCGTCAGCGGCCCCTTCTACGTCGGCGCGGCGATCGCGGCGGTCCTCACTGCCCTCGCGATCGGGTGGATCGGGCGCCGCGCGCGCCTGCGCTCCGACACGATCATCGGCGTCCTCTTCGCGGGGATGTTCGGGCTCGGCGTCCTCATGTTCAGCGCGATCCCGACGTACGTCGGAGACCTCTTCGGGTTCCTCTTCGGCGACGTCCTCGGGATCGGCGTCATGGATCTCGTGGGCCTCGCCGTCCTCGGCGGGATCGTCCTCCTCATCGTCGCCGCGCTCTGGAAGCAGCTGCTCTACGCGACCTTCGACCCGCTCGGCGCCGGGGCGAGCGGCCTGAACGTGACGGCGCTCGACTACCTCTTCCTGGCGATCATCGCGATGACGATCGTCGTGAGCCTCCAGGCGGTCGGCATCATCCTCGTCGTCGCGATGCTCACGACGCCGGCGGCGACAGCGCAGCTCCTCACCGTGCGCTTCGGGCGGCTCATGGGCCTCGCTGCGGCGATCGGGATCGGGACCGCCATCGGCGGCCTCTATGCGAGCTACTTCCTCGACGTCGCCAGCGGCGCGACGATCGTCGTCGTCCAGACGCTCCTCTTCCTCGCGGTCCTCGCGCTGGGTCCGCGGACGGGGCTCATCGCCCGGATGCGGCAGGTGCGAACGGCGTAGCTGACGCGGCGCGAGAGGTGCGGCGGCCGGCCCGGCGGTCCGCGTCAGGTCGCGGCCGTCGCCTGCGCGAGGAACGCGTCGAGCTCGGCCCGGGTCGGCATCCCCTCCCGCGCCCCCGCGCGCGTCG
>JAKAJU010000073.1 GCA_021813655.1 Chloroflexota bacterium
CGCGGTCGCGCACGCGGCGAGGGCAGGGGACGGGGCCGCGCGAGCGGACCGGCGGTGCGGCGGGTGGCGTCGAGAGTGGCCCGGCGGCGGCGAGGCGTGGGTCCGGGAGCGGAGACGTGCGCCGTGACTGGATCGGCCCCCGGAAGGCGACGCTGGGATCCACGACCTACGACGGCGCGGTCACGGAACCGCCCGCGTGGGACGGGTCCGCCTGGTACGGCGCCGCGTCCGGAACGTACTGGACCGTGAACCCGCGCGAGTACGCCGACCCGCGCAAGCACGGACCGGAGTACCTCGGCCGCACGAACGAGTGGACCGGCGACGGATCGACTCCCGCGGCCCCGGCGAGCGGGCAGGCTGGACATGCTCCCGACGGAGGGCCGGCGTCGGCCACGGCCGACACGGATCCCCGCGACCGCCGCGGACGCGCCGCGGACGACGCCCGAGACCATGGCGGGCCTGACGGTCGCGCAGGCCCGGCGCGCGACGCCCGCGGACCCATCGCCCGTGGACCCATCGCCCGCGTCGCGCACGCGATCCGGTCGGCGCTCGGGGGCCTGGCCGCCCGGGGCCTCGGGTAGGATGAGCGCCGTGCAACGCCGCCGGCCCGCGCCCGACATCTCCGCCGCCGCGCAGGACTATCTCCTCGCCCTCCGCGTCATGGTCCAGGACGACGCGAGCGTGACGGCGGCGCAGGTCGCCCGCCACCAGGGAGTGACCGCGCAGGCGGCCGGGGAGATGATCCACCGGCTCGTCGCGGACGGTCTCGTCGCCCAGCACGAGGACCGCGGCCTCGCCCTCACGCCTGCCGGGTGCGCGGCCGCCGACGGGATCTTCCGGCGCCATGCTCTGCTCGAGTGGCTCCTCACGAGCGTCGTCGGCCTCGGGTGGGCCGAATCCGACGGGGAGGCGGCGCGTCTCCAGGGAGCGATCTCCCCGCGCGTGGAGCAGCGGCTCGACGAGATGCTCGGCCATCCGGAGACGTGCCCGCACGGGAACCCGATCGATGCAGCTGCCGCGCGTGGCCGGCCGGCCGGCGTCCCGCTCGCCTCGATGGAGGCCGGCGATCGCGCGACGATCCTGCGGATCACCGAGCGGGCTGAGGAGTCGCCCGAGCTGCTCTCGTACCTCGAGGCGCGGGGTCTCCTGCCCGGGGTGCACGTCACGATCCTCGCGCGCTCGGTCGCGCTCGACGCGCTCACGCTCGACGGCCCGCTCGGGCGCGCGACGCTCGGGCTTCGGCCCGCGGGTCTCATCCGGGTCATCCCCGGGGTCGCGGACGAGGGCCTGTTCCATCGACCGCCCGGGGCGGCTCCCCGGCCGGCGCGCACCGATCGATAGTCGTCGGGCGCGAGGCGGGCGGCGTGTTAACGGGGAGCATCCGAAGAGCGCGGTCGGCGGGGTCCGAACGGCCCTCTCGACGCCTCGGTCCCGATGCCAGCATCGTGCGTGAGATCGACGCCGGCCGGCCGCTGCGTCCGCAGCGCGCCCCCGGCCACCGACCGAGGCGCGCCGTGGGCTCCCGCTCCGACATCTCGTCCGGCTGTCGTGCCCGGCGATGTGGGCGGCCATTCGCGCCGCGCCCTCCGCGCGCTCGTGCGACCTGCCCGGGGACGGGCGCGTGACGGGCGCCGCACGAACCGATCCGGCCCCGGGCGGCATGACGGTCGCGCCCGGGACAGGGGTCGAGGAGGCCCCGGACGCGCAGGATCCGCCGCTCGACGGTGCGGTCGCGCGCGCCACCGCCGTGCTCGCAGGGATGCGCTCACCCGGAGTCGCCGGGGATGACCCGTGGCCCGAGGCCGGCCGCAAGGTCCTCCGGTTCCACTTCGCCCGCCTGCTCGCGCACCTCCCCGGGGCGATCGCGGGCGAGGACCCGGAGGAGATCCACGTGATGCGCGTCGCGTCACGCCGGATGCGTGCCGCGTGGCGCGTCTACGGCGACGGGTTCGACAGGGTGGCGACGCGCCGATACCGCGCCGACCTTCGCACGACGGGAGCTCACCTCGGGGCCGTCCGTGACCTGGACGTCCTCCTCGAGATCGTCGACGTCCACGCGGGGCGCCACGGGTCCCGGGCGGCGCGCGGCCTCGTCCCGCTGCGCGTGGCGTGGGCGGCGGAGAGGCGGGCCCGCCATGCCGATCTCGTCGGCTACCTCGCGACCCCCGGGTTCGGTGACTTCGTCGCCAGCCACGAAGCGTTCCTCGGCGCGGATGCCGCCGACGTCGGGACCGTCGAGCGCCTCACCGCAGGGCGCGTCCGTGGCCGCATGCCGGCGACGGCGTGGGCCGCCTACCACGACGTCTGGTCGTTCGAGGAGCGGCTCGCGGGTGCCGACCTGGCGACGCTGCACCAGCTGCGGATCGCCGGGAAGTGGCTCCGCTACACGCTGGAGTCCGTGCGCGAGCCCCTTGGTGGCGACGCGGGGGCGCTCATCGAGCCCGTCGTCTCGCTCCAGGACCACCTGGGCGAGCAGCACGACCTCCATGTCGCCGCGTCGCTTGCGCGCGCGTTCTCCGAGAAGGGGGCCGGCCTCACGCCCAAGGAGAAGGCGCAGACGGAGCGGTTCGTGCGGGCCCTCGACGCGCGCGTCGCCTGGTACGGCGAGCGACTGCCGAGAGCATGGCGTCCGCTCGTGGCCGCCCGGTATCGGAACCGGCTCGGGCGGGCCCTCGCGAGCCTCTGACTGCCTCGGACGCCTCCGTCCTCGCGAGCCGCCCACTGCGCGACGGCCCCGCGGCCGGCCCTCGCCTTGGTGCGTGGGCCGTGCAGGCGGCTCGTCGTCAGCCGAGGGCGTCGATGGCCCGGCCGATATGCTGCGCGTAGTCGGGCGTCGTCCGCTCGTAGGCGCTCTCCATGAGCGGCGACGAGATCATGTAGTCGGCGGAGGCCCGGTCGCACGCGACCGGGATGTTCCACACGATCGCGATCCGCAGGAGCGCCTTCACGTCCGGATCGTGCGGCTGCGGCTCGAGCGGGTCCCAGAAGAAGACGAGGAAGTCGATCTCGCCGTCGGCGATCAGCGCCCCCAGCTGCTGGTCACCCCCGAGCGGTCCGCTCTGGAGCTTGCGGATCCCGACGCCGAGCGCCTCCTCGAGGAGCGTCCCGGTCGTGCCGGTGGCGACGAGGTCATGGCGGAGCAGCAGCCCCGCGTTGAAGGTGGCCCACTCGATGAGGTCGCGCTTCTTGTTGTCGTGAGCCACCAGCCCGATCGTCTTGCGCCGTCGAGAGGCGTCGGCCATCTGCGCCCTCCTTCCGACTCGAAGCATGACGCGGCCTTGTCCGCCGCGTCGCTCCCGCGTCGTCAGCTCGTGGGTCGCAGCCGACGGCGGCCGCCGCGACCTCAGTCCGCCGCCTCCTCGTAGGCGCGGCGGAGGCCCTCGATGTCGAGCTTCGTCATCCCCAGCATCGCCTGCATGGCTCGCGCGCACCCGGCGGGATCCGGCCCGCCGAGGTAGTCGCCCATCTGGCGCGGGACCACCTGCCACGAGACGCCGAACCGGTCCTTGAGCCAGCCGCACTGCCCGTGCTCGCCGCCGCCCGCCACGAGCGCGTCCCAGTACCGATCGACCTCGGCCTGATCGGCGCAGTCGATCTCGAACGAGACGGCCTCGGTGAACGGGAACTGCGGGCCGCCGTTGAGACCGGTGAACCGCTGGCCCGAGATCGTGAAGGACGCGATGAGGACCTCGCCCGCGCGCGTGCTCGGGTTGTCCGCCGGGGCGCGTGAGACGGAGAGGATCCGGCTGTCCGGGAAGACCGACGTGTAGAACTCCGCGGCTTCCTCGGCGCGGCCGTCGAACCAGAGGCAGGGGGTGATGCCGGGCATCGCGGGGACCTCCGATGCTGGTGCGTGGCTCGCCAGCGTGCTTCCCGCGGGGCAGCCCCGTCAAGCGGACCGCGCTCCGCCGGGCATGCGCCTCCCGTCACCGGCGGTCCGCGACAGCGACCCGGTATCCTCGTGGACATGACTCACGTCCGCGTCCGCATCGCACCGAGCCCCACCGGCCCGCTCCACATCGGCACCGCCAGGACCGCGCTCTTCAACTACCTGTACGCCCGCCACACGGGCGGCACGTTCGTCCTCCGTCTCGAGGACACGGACGTCGCCCGCTCCAGTGAGGCGTTCGAGCGCGACATCCTCGACGGCCTCCACGGGCTCGGCCTCACCTGGGACGAGGGGCCCGCCGTCGCCGGCCTCGACGAGCGCGGGCCGTACGGACCATATCGTCAGATGGCGCGGCTCCCGCTCTACGCCGAGGCCGCGGAGCGCCTGCTCGCGGCGGATCTCGCGTACCCGTGCTACTGCACGCCGCAGGAGCTCGAGACGGAGCGGAGGCGCCAGAAGGCGGCGATGGAGCCGCCCCGGTACGCGGGGACGTGCGCCCCGCTCACGCGCGAGCAGCGCGCGGCGCGCGCGGCCGAGGGCAGGCCGGCCGCCCTCCGGTTCCGCGTCCCGCCGGGCACGGTCGCATTCGACGACATCGTCCGGGGTCACGTGGAGATCGACACGGCGGCTCTCGGCGGCGACTTCGTCCTCGTGCGTGCCGACGGCACGCCCCTGTACCACTTCACGGTGGTCGTGGACGACGCCGCGATGGACATCACCCACGTGATCCGCGGCGAGGACCACCTGTCGAACACGCCGAAGCACATCCTCCTCTTCCGGGCGCTCGGCCACGAGGTCCCGGCGTTCGCCCATCTCCCGCTCATCCTGAACCCGGACCGGACGAAGATGAGCAAGCGGAAGAGCCAGACGGCCGTGGACGACTACGTGGCCCAGGGGTTCATCCGCGAGGCGCTCGTCAACTACCTCGCCCTGCTCGGATGGTCGACGGGGACGGAGGAGGAGATCCTTCCGCTCGACGAGATCGTCGCCCGGTTCGACCTGTCGGCGGTCAACAGGGCCGGAGCGGTCTTCGACCGCGACCGGCTCGAGTGGCTCAACGGCCAGTGGATCCGCCGCCTGGACCCCGACGACCTCGCGGAGCGACTCCTGCCCTTCCTCGAGGCCGAGGCGGTCGTCGGCGCGATCGACAGGATCCCGGCCCTCGACGAGGTCCGCGCGATCATCCCACTCGTCCAGGAGCGCCTGCCCGTCCTCGGCGCGATCGGGGACCTCGTGGGCTTCCTCTTCGTCGCGGAGCCGCCGCTCGACCCGGCTCTCGTCATCCCGAAGAGATGGGACGGCGCGACCACGGTCTCGGGCCTCGCTGCGGCCCGCGACGCGATCGAGTCGAACGGGCAGGTCGCCTTCGATGCGGAGGGCCTCGAGGCCACGCTCCGCGCCCTCGCCGCTGCGCACGACTGGAAGGCGGGCGATCTCTTCATGGCCATCCGCGTGGCGGTCACGGGACGGACGGCGACACCGCCTCTGTTCGAGACGCTCGTGGCGCTCGGCTACGAGCGCACGCTCGCGCGTCTCGCACGAGCGTGCGACCTCGTGCGATCGGCGTCCCCCACGTGATGCCGATCCGCGTCGGCGCCGCCCCGGCGGCGCGGACGACCCGCGCCGCCTCGCGCCGCCCCGCGCGTACCCGGGCCGCGTTAACGTCGACGGATCGTTAACGCGTCGTTCACGTGGTGCCCCGACGATGCCCGAGATGAGCCGATCGATCCTCGTCGTCGACGACGAGCGGACCGTGCGCGAGACCGTGGGCGAGACCCTCGAGTCGGAGGGCTTCCGTGTCACGCTCGCCGCCGACGGCCGCGAGGCCCTCGAGCGCTTCCGCGCGGACCGGCCGGACCTGATCCTCCTCGACCTCATGCTCCCCGAGCTGTCCGGTGTCGAGGTCTGCCGGATCGTCCGCGCCGAGGCGGACGTCCCGATCATCATGCTCACCGCCAAGGGAGGGGAGGTCGACAAGGTCGTCGGCCTCGAGCTGGGGGCGGACGACTACGTGACCAAGCCGTTCAGCCTCCGCGAGGTCGTCGCCCGCGTCCGCGCCGTGTTCCGGCGCTCCGACCTCCGGACCGTGGCCGAGCGACCTGCGCCGGTCGTCGACCTCGGGACCGTCCAGGTGGATCTCGCGGGCCACCGGATCCTTCGCGCCGGCGTCGAGGTCCCGGTGAAGCCGAAGGTCTTCGACCTCACCGCGTTCCTCCTGCGCCACCCGGGCCAGGTCTTCACCCGGGAGCAGCTGCTCGAGCGCGTCTGGGGCTACGACTACGCCGGGGAGACGCGGACGGTGGACGTGCACGTGCACTGGGCGAGGAGCGCGATCGAGGTCGATTCGGCCAACCCCGTCCTCCTCCAGACCGTGCGCGGCGTCGGCTATGTCCTGCGTCGTCCCGGCTGACGTCGCGGTCATCCGGGTCGTGCCGGCGGCAGGTCGGGCCGGGCGGGAGATTCACCCGCGGTTCATCGACCGTTCACGCCCGGGGCCCACCGTGCATGGCATGGCGAACTTGGCGACCGCCGCGCTCCCTCGGTCCCCGCGGAGGCGCCTGACCCACCGGCCGGGAACGCCCCGCGGCGCGACCCTCCGCCTCTCGGCGCTCGCCGCCGCGATCGCGCGGCTCCACGAGGAGGGCAGAGAGCCGGAGGCCTGGCAGGCCCGCCCGGCCGACGGGGAGGTCGCCGCGGTCCTCGCCCACCTCGTGCCGATCCAGTCGAGGACCGCGCTCGCGGCGTCCTACGCGCGCGAGGGCCGGCGGCTGCTCGCCGGCGCGCAGCCGTCAGGGCGGGCACTGGAGCCCGTGGACGCCCTCGACGTCGCGTACGCGCTGCGGTGGATCGAGCTCGCCGACGCCGCGAACCACTGACCGCATGCCCGGGCTGCCGGGCGCCCGGTCAGGCGGACTTCGCGACGATCCTCTCGATGACCTCGCAGGCGTCCTCGGCCGCGTCGATCGTGTTCTCGAGCGCGATGTAGATGTCGCGCCACTTGATGACGTTGAGCGGTTCGGGGTCGTTGTGGAAGAGGCGCGCCACGGCCGCGCGCGAGAGTCCGTCCGCCTCGTTCTCCAGGTCGTGGATCGCCTTGAGGTGAGGCTCGAGCCCCTTGAGCGAATCGAGCTTGCCGATCGCCTCGTTCATCTGGGCGGCCTGCGCGGAGAGGATCGCGGCGAGCCTTCGGGCATCGTCCGTCGTGGACTCGACCCCGTAGATGAGGAAGGTCTCCGCGACCTCCTGGATCCCATCCACCACGTCGTCGATGCGGCTGACGAGGTCGTGGATGTCCTCGCGGTCGAACGGCGTGATGAAGGCGCGGTCGAGGCGGACCTCCACCTCCGTGTCGATCTCGTCGCCGCGGTGCTCGAGGACCCGGATCTCGGCGATCCGCTCCTCGAGGCGGTCGTAGACGCCGATCATCTCCTCGAGCTTGTGCGCCGCCGCGAGCATGTTCCGGGCGTCCTCGACGAACAGCTCCCCGAACTTCTCGTCCCGCGGGATGATCCGCACCATCGTCGTCTCCTCTCGGGCCCGCGCCTCGCGGGCGGGATGCGCGGCGGCGGCCGCGCGCCTGCGTCACGTGATGCCGAGCGCGGTGAGGATCCACCATGCGGCGGCGCCGATGAGGCCGGCGGCCGGGATCGTCAGGACCCAGGCCGTCAGGATGTCGCGCGCGACGCCCCAGCGGACGTGTCGGGCGCCGCGGCTCGTGCCCACGCCCATGATGGCGCTCGAGATGACGTGGGTCGTCGACACCGGCATCCCGAGGTGAGCAGCCCCGAGGATGATCGAGGCGCCTGTCGTCTCGGCGGCGAAGCCCTGGACGGGCTCGAGCGCGGTGACCTTCTGGCCCATCGTCTTCATGATCCGCCAGCCGCCGATGGCCGTGCCGAGGCTGATCGCCGAGGCGGCGATGAGGATGACCCACGGGGGGACGGTGTTGTCGGAGATGACGCCGGCCGAGAAGAGCCCGAGCGTGATGATCCCCATCGTCTTCTGGGCGTCGTTCGAGCCGTGCGCGAACGCCATGTACCCGGCGGAGAAGACCTGCAGCCGCCGGAAGATCCGGGCGAGGGGCTTGCGCTCGGCTCCCCGGAAGAGCCAGTACAGACCGACCATCAAGATGAGTGCGATGGCGAAGCCGAGGATCGGCGAGGTCACGAGGGGGACGATGACCTTTCCGATGATGCCGGACTGGAGGTCGCCGACCTTCAGCGCCCTCCAGCCCGCACCCACGATCGTGGCGCCGAGCAGGCCCCCGATCAGCGCGTGGCTGCTCGACGAGGGGAGCCCGAGCCACCAGGTGATGAGATTCCACGCGATCGCCCCGATGAGCGCCGCGGCGACGATCGTCAGCGTCGTGGTCTGGTCGTCGACCAGGCCGGAACCGATCGTCTTCGCGACCGCCGTCCCGGCGAAGGCGCCGATGAAGTTGAAGGCCGTGGCCATCGCGATCGCGTAGGCGGGCCGCAGGGCGCGCGTCGCCACGGACGTGGCGATCGCGTTCGCCGTGTCGTGGAAGCCGTTGACGTAGTCGAAGAAGACGGCGAGGAGGATGACCGCGAGCAGCAGGGGCGTGAGAGCCTCGAGGTTCGTGGGGATCACCTCCGGGGTCGGCGCGGCAGCCGGGTGCTCCCCGCTCGCCTCGATCGTCGATGGTATCGCGGCGTGAACGACGTCAACGGGTCGCCGCGCGGGGAGCGGGCTGCGCTCGTGCGCGCGGCCGATCGTCGGACGCTCGATGACGACCGTCCCGAACCGACCCGTTGGGTATCCTTCGCGCATGCGTCTGAGCCATCTGTTCTTCACGACGCTCCGCGACGACCCGGCCGACGCGGAGATGCCCTCTCATCGCCTCCTCGTCCGGGCCGGCTACGTCCGCCAGCTCGGATCGGGCATCTACTCGCTCCTGCCGCTCGGCTACCGCGTCTCGAAGCGCGTCGAGCAGGTGATCCGCGAGGAGATGGACGCGATCGGCTGCCAGGAGATGGAGATGCCGGTCGTCCACCCGGCCGACCTCTGGAAGGAGACCGGGCGCTGGTACTCCATCGGCGCCGAGATGGCCCGGTTCAAGGACCGCGGCGGGCGGGACATGGTCCTCGCGATGACGCACGAGGAGGTCGTCGCGTCGCTCCTGCGCGACGTCGTGAAGTCGTACCGCCAGCTCCCGATGATGGTCTACCACTTCCAGACGAAGTTCCGCGACGAGCCGCGCTCGCGCGGCGGTCTGATCCGGGTCCGCGAGTTCGTCATGAAGGACAGCTACACGTGCGACGCCGACTCGGCGGGCCTCGACGCCAGCTACGACAAGCACTACGCGGCCTACTCGCGGATCTTCGACCGGCTCGGCATCCCCACGGTCGCGGTCGCGTCGGACGTCGGGATGATGGGTGGCTCCCAGGCGCACGAGTTCATGTTCCTCAACCCCGCCGGGGAGGACGTCCTCGTCCTCTGCGAGAGGTGCGGGTTCTCCGCGAACCGGCAGGTCGCGCACACGCGCGTCTCGGAACCGCCGGCGGGGGACCTTCTCGAGCTCGAGGAGGTCGAGACCCCGGGGACGGCCACGATCGCGGACCTCGCCGCGTTCCTCGGCGTCCCCGCCGAGCGCACGGCCAAGGCGACGTTCTTCGCCACCGATGACGGACGTCTCGTGACCGCGATCGTCCGCGGTGACATGGACGTGAACGAGACGAAGCTCGTGAACGCGGCGAAGACGACGGGGATCCGGCCCGCCCATCCCGACGAGATCAGGGCCACGGGCATGGTCCCCGGATTCGCCTCGCCGATCGGGGCGACCGGGACGTTCATCATCGTGGACGAGCTCGTCGCGCGCTCGACGAACCTCGTCGCGGGCGCCAACCGCGAGGGGTGGCACCTGAGGAACGTGAACGTCCCGCGGGACTACGCGCCCGACCTGGTCGCGGACCTCACGAGCGCCCGGGAGGGCGACGGCTGCCCCACGTGCGGGTCCCCGGTCATCCTCCGCAACGGGATCGAGGTCGGGAACATCTTCAAGCTCGGCACCAAGTACACGCAGGCGCTGGGCGCGACGTACCTCGGCGAGGACGGCCTCGAGCACCCGATCGTCATGGGCAGCTACGGGATCGGCGTCGGGCGCGCGGTCGCGTGCATCGTCGAGGCCCACCATGACGAGAAGGGGATCGTGTGGCCGGCCGAGGTCGCGCCGTATGCCGCACACATCGTCGCCATCGGCGCCGCGAGGGACCCGAAGGTCGCCGAGGTCGCCGACGGGCTCCACGACCTCGCGTCCGCCGCCGGCCGCGAGGTCCTGTACGACGACCGCGACGAGTCGCCGGGCGTGAAGCTCACCGACGCCGAGCTCCTCGGGATGCCGATCATCGTCACGATCAGCCCGCGGAGCCTCGCGGCCGGCGGCGCGGAGGTGACCGTGCGCGAGACCGGCGAGCGGTCGATCCGACCCCTCCCGGAGGTCGAGGCGCTGCTGCGCGGCTGAGGCGCCGGTCGCGAGGCCGGATGCCCGCGCGCACGCGCCCGACGCGTCCCAGATGTCCATCGCCGTCGGGCTCGTCCTCCTCGGCCTCATCGCGCTCGCGATCCTCGCGATCGTCGCGGCGGGTGCCGCGCTCGTCGCGGTCCGGTCCACGAACGCGCTCCGAGGGAAGGAGGCGGCGGACCGCGCCCGGGCGCACGCGGACCGGTCCTCGGGAGAGCCGATGCCGCCTGTGCAGCCCGTGCCCGCGGCCGGGGATGGAGCGGCCGCCGCGGACGCGCCCGCGGGCCACCACGGCCGCGCGCCCTTGGCCCGGACGGAGCCGGCGTTGCGCGAGGCCGCCGATGCCCTCTCCGAGGGCATCGTGGCCATCGACGGCGATGGTTCGGTCGTCTTCGCGAACGACGCCGCCCACCGCCTCCTCGATCGCCGGCCGGCCTCGCTCGTCGGCAGGAGCGCGATCGAGGCCTTCCTCGACCATCGGGTCGAGGATCTCGTGCTCGCGGCGCGAGCGCGGGGCTCGGCTTCGGCGGAGCTGCCGCCGAGGCTCACCGACGGCCGCCGGCTGGCCGTCCGCACCCGCCGAGCCGCGGACGGCGACGTCTGGGTCGTCCTCGAGGACGTCACCGAGCTTCGGCGCCTCCAGCGCATCCGGGCCGAGTTCGTGGACAACCTCTCGCACGAGCTGCGGACCCCGGTGACGAACGTCAATCTCCTGCTCGAGATGCTCGCCCGCGACTCCGAACAGCTCCCTCCGCGATCGCGTGAGCGCGTCGAGCGGATCCAGGTCGAGGCGGAGCAGCTCGCCCAGATGGTGTCCGAGCTCCTCGACCTCGCTGCGATCGAGAGCGGTCAGCCGCTCACGCTCGGAGACGTCGACCTCGCCGAGGTGGCCCGGCTGCAGGTCGAGCGCCTCGGCGTCTTCGCGGAGCGCAGCGGCGTCGCGCTCGTCGTCGATGCCCCGGACCATGTCGCGGGGATCCGCGGCGACGAGACGCGCGTCGGCCAGGCGATCCTCAACCTGGTCCACAACGCGGTGAAGTTCAGCGAGCCCGGAGACACGGTCGTCGTGCGCGTCGCCGACGGCGACGGCGTCGTCACGGTCGCCGTCGCGGACGAGGGTGCGGGGATCCCGCGCGCCGACCGGGACCGGGTCTTCGAGCGCTTCTACAAGGTCGATCGAGCGCGACAGCGCGGCGTCGGCGGAACCGGGCTCGGCCTCTCGATCGTGCGTCACGTCGTCGAGGCGCACGGAGGCACGGTGGTCGTCGAGTCGGAGGAGGGTGTGGGCTCCACGTTCACGGTCGCGATCCCGGTCGCGGTCGGGCGGGCAACGGAGGATGCGCGGCCAGAGGACGAGCAGGGTCGATCGAGCGGAACGGCCGCAGACGCGACCGCCACGGGGGATGCGCCTGCCGCGAGCGGCGAGCCGGGCGCGAGGGGCGCGGAGGGCGCGGAGGGCGCGGAGGGCGCGAGGGGCGCGGAGGGCGCCCGATGATGCCCGGGAGCGATCCTGCACGCGGGCACGGTGCCCGCCCGATCCTCGTTCTTGCGCACCGCGGCGAGCATCGTCAGCGCGCAGAGAACACGATCGGCGCGTTCCTCGCCGCTCTCGCGGTCCCCGGCTGTGACGGCCTGGAGTTCGACGTCCGTGCGGCCCGCGACGGCACGCCGGTGGTCGGGCACGACGTGACGCTGGCCCGGGTCTTCGGCCGGCGAAGGCGCATCTCGCGACTCTCCACGGCCGAGCTGGCCGCGTTCGGCGTCCCGACGCTGCGCGAGGTGCTCGAGACGATCCCGCCGCGCGCGTTCCTCGACATCGAGCTCAAGGAGGACGTCGGCGCGGCCCTCCTGCCGATCCTCCGCGCAGCCCGCGGATCGGCGCCGGCGAAGGTCGTCGTCTCGAGCTTCGACGAGGACGCCCTGCGGACGATCGGACGCCGTGCCCCCGAGCTCCCGACATGGCTGAACGTCGGCCGGCTGGACGGCGACGCCGGCGCACGCGCGTCGGCGCTCGGCTGGCGCGGGGT
>JAKAJU010000059.1 GCA_021813655.1 Chloroflexota bacterium
CCGGGCGCGGCCGAGGCGCCGGCCGTCGCGGGCGTGCTCGCCGCCGGCCCCGAGGGGGAGCAGGCGGCCGCCGCGAGCGCAAGCACCAGCGCGATCCCGGGAACGACGAGGATCGACGGGCGACGGGAGGGCTGCCCGAAGCGGACGGGGTAGGACCGGTCGCGTTGACGGCGCATCGGCGCCACGATCAGGCGTCCACCACCGCGGGCACCACGGTCGAGTGCTCGGCAGCGAACTCGGCAGCCTTTGCGCCGGAGACCTGCTCGGCGAAGTGGCACTTTGCCTTGTGGCCCGGCATGAGCTCGCGGAGATCCGGCTCGGCGGACACGCACTGCTCGGGGTTGCCCAGCTGCTCGCGGAGCCAGCAGCGCGTGTGGAAGTGGCATCCAGCCGGCGGATTCACCGGCGACGGGACGTCGCCCTTGAGGACGAGGCGCTTGTGGCGCCGGCGCGGGTCCGGATCGGGGATGGCCGACAGCAGGGCGAGGGTGTACGGGTGCCGCGGCGACCGGTACAGCTCCTCCGACGACGCGAGCTCCACGATCTGGCCCAGGTACATCACCCCCACGCGGTCGCTCACGTACTCGATGACCGAGAGGTTGTGGCTGATGAAGAGGTAGGTGAGGTCGAAGTCCTTGCGAAGGTCCAGCAGAAGGTTGAGCACCTGGCTCTGGATGGAGACGTCGAGCGCGGAGACCGGCTCGTCGAGGACGATGAAGTCGGGCTCGAGCGCGAGCGCACGCGCGACGCCGATGCGCTGGCGCTGACCGCCCGAGAACTCGTGCGGATACCGGCGGGTGTAGTCGCGCCGCAGGCCGACGGCCTCGAGCGCGTCGCCGACGCGTCGATCGCGCGCCTTCCGGTCCGTGAGCCCCTGCGCGATGAGGCCCTCGCCGATGATGTCGCTCACCGGCATCCGGGGGTTCAGCGAGCCGAACGGGTCCTGGAAGACGATCTGCATCTTCGATCGGAGCCTGCGCAGCTCCGACGACTTCAGCCGGGTCACGTCGAGAGCTCCGAAGTGGACCGTGCCGGCCGTCGGCTCGACGAGGCGCAGGACGGTGCGGCCGAGCGTGGTCTTGCCGCAGCCCGACTCGCCCACGAGGCTGAAGACGTCGCCCTTCCGCACCTCGAAGTCGACGCCGTCCACCGCATAGACGGTCGCGACCTGCCTGCGGAGCAATCCGCCGTAGACGGGGAAGTGCTTCTTCAGCCCGGACACGCGCAGGAGGGCCTCGCCTTCGACGATCCCGTGCGCCGGGTCCGCGAGGGGCTCTTCGCTCGGGACTTCGCCGCCGTCCCGCTGCCAGTCGCGCTCCAAGGCCTCGACCGACGGCTCCTCGCCCTCGAGGACCCCGGGGGTCGCGCGAATGGGCGTGGGAGCGTCGGCAGGTGTGGGGGCCGCCACGGGCGTCTCGTCGGTGTCGGGGGTGGGGGTCGTCGCCTGGTCCGTCATGCCCCGTGCCCCGCGGTGGTGCCGCTGCTCGCGGCTGTGTCGAAGACCGCGGCGCGGCGCGGCGCGCCGGCCGGGGTGTGGAGAAGGCAGCGCGCGCGCTGGCCGTGACCGCCGACCGGGATGAGCTCGGGGCTCGTGGTGCGGCACGCGTCCCACACGTACGGGCACCGCGGCGCGAAGCGGCACCCGGGCGGGAGGTTGAACGGAGACGGCACGACGCCCTTGATCGCCGACAGGCGGCCGCCGCGCTTCTTCACGGAAGGGAGAGACTCGATGAGTCCCATCGTGTACGGGTCCATCGGCCGCGTGAGCACCTGCTCGGCCGTCCCCTGCTCCACGATCTGGCCCGCGTACATCACGACGATCTCGTCCACCATCTCGGCCACGACGCCGAGGTCGTGCGTGATGAGCATGAGGGCCGACTTCGTCCGCTCCTGGACCGCCTTGAGCAGCTCGAGGATCTGCGCCTGGATCGTCACGTCCAGGGCCGTCGTCGGCTCGTCCGCGATGAGGAGCTTGGGTTCGCACGAGAGCGCCATCGCGATCATCACGCGCTGCCGCATCCCCCCGGACATCTCGTGCGGGTACTGCTTCACCCGCTGCTCGGGGTTCGGGATGCCGACGGTCCGGAGCGACTCGATCGCACGGCCGAGCCCCTCCTTCTTGTCGACCTTCAGATGAAGCCTGACCTGCTCGCTGATCTGGTCACCGACGGTCAGGACCGGATTGAGGCTCGTGAGCGGCTCCTGGAAGATCATCGCGATGTCGTTGCCCCGGAGGTGGCGCATCTCCTCCTCGGGCAGCGCGAGGATCTCGCGACCGTCGAACCAGACCTCGCCGCCGACGATCTCGGCCGGCGGGATGTCGAGCAGCCGCATGATCGTGAGCGCGGTCACGCTCTTGCCGCACGCGGACTCGCCGACGAGTCCGACGGTGCCGCCGCGCGGCACGCTGAAGCTCACCCCGTCCACTGCGCGCACGGTCCCGTCCATCACGTGGAAGTGCGTCTGGAGGCCCCGGACATCGAGGAGGATGTCCTCCCCCGGCGCCGTCCCTGCCGGGCGCTCGCCGATGGTGACGGAGATCTCCGCCACGGTCGCCTCCGCCGTCATGCCCGGGTCCTCGGATCGAGGGCGTCACGCAGGCCGTCACCGACGAAGTTCACGGCGAGGACGGTGAGGATGATCATCAGGCCCGGGAAGAACGGCCACCACCAGTTGCCGAGCGGGATGAAGGTGAGCGCGTTGGAGAGGATGTTCCCCCACGTGGGGTAGATCGGGTTCACGCCGAACCCCAGGAAGCTCACGAAGGCCTCCGAGATGATGTTCGCGGCGACGATGAGCGAAGCCGACACGACGATCGGGCTGATCGCGTTCGGGAGGATGTGGCGGAAGATGATCCGCCGGTCACGGACCCCCACCGCGCGGGCGGCCTCGACGAACTCGCGCTCGCGGATCGAGAGGAAGAGGCTGCGGACGAGCCGCGCGATCCCCATCCAGCTGAAGAACGCGAAGATCATGACGATGAGCATCACGTTCCCGTTCCCGAAGAACCGGCTCGCGACGAGGATGAGGAACAGGAGAGGGATGCTGAGGAAGACGTCAACGGTCCGCATGAGGACGTTGTCCAGGACGCCGCCGATGAACCCGGCGAGAGACCCGACGATCGTCCCGATGAGGACACCGAGCGCCATGCTGGAGAACCCGATGAACAGCGACGTGCGCGCGCCGTTGATCACGAGGTTGAGGACGTCGCGCTGGAGGCCGCCGGTCTCGCCGAACGGGTGCACCAGGGACGGCGGCCGACCCTGATAGACGATGACGTCCGGCTGCGGGATCGTGTTGAAGTCGAACGGCCAGACGATCGGGCCGACGAGCGCGATGATGAAGAACGACGCGAGGATCCCGAGTCCCATGAGGGCCAGCCGATGGTGGCGGAACTTCCTCCAGGCGAGCTGCCACTGGTTGAGGGACTCGAGCGCGACCTCGTAGTCGGCGCCCGCCTCCTCGCGGCGGAGCGCGGTGGCGTCGTCCGGCTGGGCGATCCCCATGCCGATCGCCTGGATCGCGTCCGCCTCGACGTCGATCGGGGCCGACCCCGTGGGAGTGCTGAGCGACTTCGCTTCGTGTGCCATCGGGGACGCCTCTAGTACTTGATCCGCGGGTCGACGACCGCGTAGGCGATGTCGGCCAGCAGGTTCGCGAACACGACGATGACCGCGGTGATGAGCAGGACGCCCATCAGGAGCGGGTAGTCGAAGTCACGCGTCGCGTCGATCGTGAGGCGCCCCATCCCGGGCCAGCTGAAGATCGTCTCGGTGACGATCGCGCCGGCGAAGAGGAACGGGATCTCGAGCCCCACGTTCGTGACGAACGGGAGCATGGCGTTGCGGAACGCGTGCTTGAACCAGACGACCCGGTTGCGGAGTCCCTTCGCCCTCGCCGTGCGGACGTAGTCCTGCGAGAGCGACTCGAGCATCGACGCGCGGATGAACCGGCTGTCGCCGGCGATGTTGACGACGACGAGCGTGATGACCGGCAGGATCAGGTGCTTGCCGATGTCGAGGATCGCCTGGACCGGATGACCCCCGAAGTACGTCCAGTAGGCGTCAGACCCGAACGGCGGCGACAGGCGGGTCTCGGTCATCCCGCCGGCCGGGAGGATGTTCAGGCCCGGGCCGCTGAAGATGAAGATGAGCATGATGCCGAGCCAGAACGTGGGCATGGCATAGCCAACGTACGCGAAGACCGTCGAGGCCTGGTCAAAGAACGAGTATCGTCTGATCGCGCTGTACGACCCGATGAGGATCGCGAACAGGAGCCAGAGGACGAGCGCGGTCCCGGCGAGGATCGCCGTGGGCAGCGCGGCGCGCGCGATCATCGTGGAGACCGCCTGGCCCGTCGAGATCGAGATCCCGAAGTCGCCGTGGAGGATCCCGTTCGTCCCCCCGCCGACCGCTGCCGGCAGGAAGTTGGGCACCCCGTTGTCGCTGATGAAGACCGCGAGGCCCTCGTTGTCGGGGTTGCAGACCCCCATCCACCGGCAGTACTGGACCGGGACCGGCTGATCGAGGCCCCAGGCCTTCTTGAACTTCTCTCGGTCGGCCTCGGTGACGCGGGGGTTGTTCGCGAATCGCGCGGTGGGGCCTCCCGGCGCCGCGAGGAGGATCGCATACACGACGATGGTGATGCCGAAGAGCACCGGGATCGCCTGGATGCAGCGTCGCACGATGTACTTGCCCACTACCCGCTCACCTCTGAGTCGGACCATCCCCCGTGGCCGCGACAGGCAGGCACGGGACAGCGAGGACCGCCGGGAATGATAAGGCCCGGGGCGCCGTCGTGGCGCCCCGGGCCTTCAGACGTTGAAGGAGACCCCTCGGGATCCCGGACTACTTCTGGACGTACCAGTCGCCGACGTTCCACGTGTAACCCGTGGAGGTCGGGTTGCCGGTCCAGTTCTTCACGTACGGCTGGACGACGTTCACGTCCTTGCGGAAATACTCCGGGACCTCGACCACCTGGTCCACGTAGACCTGCTGCCACTGGGCCATGAGGTCGAGGGCCTTGGTGAAGTCGACGGTGTCCTTCAGCGAGGTGAGGATCTGGTCGACCTGGGGGCTGTTCACGCTGGCGTCGTTCTGCCCGTTCGGCTCGGTCTGCGTGCTGACGTAGACCGGGTAGTTCGAGTTCGGGCTGAGCGGCACGGAGAACGTGTGCAGCGCGACGTCGAAATTCCCGCGCGAGAGGGAGCAGGCCGTCTCGGGGGTGGATTCGTTGTAGGACGCGAAGATGTCGGACGGGCTCACGGCCTTGACCGTGGCCGCGATGCCGATCTCCTTGAGCCAGCTCGCCAGAAGCGCGAGGTTGTCCTGCCGCACCTGGCGGGTCGTGGTGCAGAGGTCGAGAGCGAGCTTCTCGCCGTTCTTCTCGCGGATCCCGTCGGAACCCTTGGCCCAGCCGGCCTGGTCGAGGACCGCGTTCGCCTGGTCGAGGTTGAAGAGGATCTTCTTGGGCTCGGTGTAGTACCACGCGTACGGCGAGACGTTCGTCCACGCGACCTCGGCGTTGCCGGCGAGGAGGCGGGAGTTGATCTCGTCCTTGTTCGTCGCGAGCGCGAGGGCCATGCGGACAGCCGGGTCGGCCATCGGGCTGGTCTTGCCGGTCGCGTTGTTCTTGCCCCAGTTCGGGCGGAGGAACTCGTACTGGAGAGCGAGGAGCGGATGGACCTGGTCACCGAGGTCCTGGATCTTCGGGATGTCGCCATCCGCGAGGTCGCCCATCGCGTCGATCTCCCCGGCCCTGTAGCCGGCGATCATCGCGTCGGCGTCGCCATACCACTTCCAGACGACGGCGTCGAGGTAGGCGGTCTCACCCGTGATCGGGTTCTTCCAGTTCGGGTTCCTCTTGAGCCGGAGCTCCTGGCCCGGGGTGATCGTGTCGTACATGAACGGACCGGAGACCGGGACCTTCGGCATGTCGGTGGCCGACCAGCCCTTGCCCGCCACCTGGTCCTTCACCGGGATCGACTCGATGTACCCGGCCTGGAGGACCACCGCGAAGAGGACGAGGTAGTCGAAGTAGACGTTCTTGAAGTGCATGACTGCCTGCGTCGGCGACGGGCAGTCGATCTTCGTGATGTCCTCGTAGCCGGACGTGCCGCCGTAGAGGCCGGTATTGTCCGGGCTCATGATCCAGTTCTCGGTCGCGACGATGTCGGCGCACGTGATCGGCGTCCCGTCGGACCAGAGCTGGCCGTCCTTGAGCTTCCACGTGACCGTCATCGCGTCGCCGCCCTGGCCGAGCACCACGCCGCCGTTGGCGAGCGTGGGAGCCGGGTCGACGGCGAGGTCGACCGCGTACTTGAAGTCGTCGGTGGACGTCACGAGGCCGCGGAAGACGGCGGACGTGACCGTCGCCTCGATGACCTGACCCTGGTAGTACGGGTTGAAGAGGTTGGCCTCCTGCCAGTCACCGTAGATCACGGTGCCGCCGGGGGTGCCCTGGGTGCGACGGCTCGGGTACGTCGAGTCGAAGAGGTTCGGCTGGGCCGGGCTGGGGGCCGGGGTCGCGCTGGCCGGAGCCTCGGTCGGGGCGGTCGTCGCAGGGGCCGCCGTCGGTGCTGTCGTCGGAGCGGCGGTCGGCGAGGGCGACGACGTCGCGCCCTGGCACGCGGCCGCGAGGATCGCGACGACGCCCACGAGGGTAATGAGACGCTTGTGCATCAAACCTCCTCCCGACGGGAACGTCCTTTCCGGATGTCCCGTCGACTCCTCTCGGCCGCCTCGTCGGGCTGCGTCGCGCGACACGTCCTTCCTCCGGCCACCTCGCGGTGAGGCGGCGTGGACGGCGCGGGAATGCAATGCAGACCCCACCGAGGGCCTTGGCGACACTATGGGGACGGCCCGGGAGTGTGTCAAACCGAATCGGCCCGTAGGTGGGGGGCCGACCGGACCCCCCTCCCCATCCTCCGGATCAGTCGGGGCAGGGCGTCTCTGCTCCGGCCGCGGGCCGCCATCGGAGATTCGGCTGGCGTGCGGCCGCGGCCTCGTCGAGCCGACGCACCGGGGCCGTCCTAGGCGCCGACCTCACGAGGTCGGGCGTCTCGCGCGCCTCGCGGGCGATCGCCGCAAGGGCGTCCGCGAAGGCGTCGAGGGTCTCCACCGACTCGGTCTCCGTCGGCTCGATGAGCATCCCCTCCTCGATCGTGAGGGGGAAGTAGATCGTCGGCGGATGGAAGCCGTGGTCGATGAGGCGTTTGGCGACGTCGAGCGTCCGGATCCCCGTCTCGCGCTTCAGGCCGGCGGCGGACGCGACGAACTCGTGCATGCAGACCCTGTCGAACGGGATCTCGAAGGACTCCCCCACCCGCTTCCGCAGGTAGTTCGCCGCGAGGACCGCGTCCTCGCTCACCTCCGCGAGACCGCGGCCGCCGTGCGCGAGGATGTAGGCGTACGCACGCACCAGGACGCCGACATTCCCGACGAACGAGCGGACCCGCCCGACGGATCGCGGTCGCTCGCCGGCCCGCTCGAGTCGGAACGTGCCGTCGGGCTCGCGCAGGACCCGCGGCACCGGCAGGTAGGGCGCGAGAGCGCCCCGAACGCCGACGGGACCCGCCCCGGGCCCTCCGCCGCCGTGCGGGGTGCTGAACGTCTTGTGGACGTTGAAGTGCATGACGTCGAACCCGGCGTCACCGGGCCGGAAGCGACCCATGATCGCGTTGAGATTCGCGCCGTCCATGTACGCCAGCGCGCCCGCCACGTGGACCATCTCGATGAGGTCCGCGATGCGGCGCTCGAAGAGCCCGTACGTCGACGGATTCGTGATCATGATCGCGGCCGTGCGCGGGCCGAGCGCCGCGCGGAACGCCTCGAGGTCCACCCCGCCGTCGGGGGCGGATGGGATCGAGACAGTCGTGAACCCCGCCATCGACGCGGTGGCGGGGTTCGTCCCGTGCGCCGTGTCCGGGACGAGGACCTCGGTGCGGTCCGTGTCGCCGCGCGCGCGGTGGTACGCCCTGACCATGAGGATCCCGGTGAGCTCGCCCTGGGCGCCGGCCGCCGGCTGGAGAGTGACCGCCTCCATCCCGGAGATCTCCGCCAGGGCGCGCTCGAGCTCCCAGAGAAGCTGGAGGGTCCCCTGTGCGTTCTCGTCGGGCGCGAACGGGTGGAGAGCGGCGAAACCGTTCAGGCGCGCGGCCCACTCGTCCACCTTGGGGTTGTACTTCATCGTGCACGAGCCGAGTGGGTAGAAGCCAGTCTCGATCGAGTAGTTGAGATGGGAGAGGTTCACGTAGTGGCGGGCGACGGTGGGCTCGTCGAGCTCGGGCAGGGCCGGCGGCGCCGTCCTGCGCATCCCCGCCGGGATGCGGTCGAGGGCGTCCTTCGGCGGGTGCGCGACCTTCCCGCCGCCCCGTCCGGGACGCGAGAGCTCGAAGATGGTCGGCTGCAGCGCCGGACCGGCGCCCGGCGGGATCGCGGCGCCGGTCGGCACAGGACCGGCCTGCGCGGCGGCGGCCGCCGCCTCCGGTGTGACGCGCTCCGTCATCGCACGACCCTCCGGCCCTGGAGGACCGTCGCCATCGCGTCCCCGAACGCGGCGACCTCCTCCGCGGACGTGACCTCGGTCGCGCAGACGAGGAGTCCGGTGGCGAGCTCCGGCCGATCCGGGACCGCGTCCGCGAGGACGATCCCGGCGACGAACCCGCGGTCGAGCAGGGCGCGGTGCACGCCGCGCGGGTCGGGCACGCGCACGACGAACTCGTTGAGGTACGGCCCGGGGTGCATGCGGGGCGCGCCGGCCGACGCGAGCGCCGCGGCGAGATCGGCCGCGCGCGCCGCGCCCATCGCGGCCATGTCCCGCAACCCGTGCGGACCGATCGCGGCGAGGTGGACCGCCGCGGCGAGGGCACAGAGGGCCTGGTTCGTGCAGATGTTGCTCGCGGCCTTCTCGCGGCGGATGTCCTGCTCGCGCGCGCGCAGCGTCATGACGAACGCGCGTCGGCCGTCCACGTCCGTCGTCATCCCGACGAGCCGGCCCGGGATCTGGCGGACGAGCGCGTCGGTCGCCGCGAGCAGCCCGAGGTAGGGGCCGCCGTACTGCGGCGGGATCCCGAGTGGTTGGCCCTCGCCGGCCGCGATGTCCGCGCCGTACGCGCCGGGCGGGGCGAGGACGCCGAGCGAGACGGGCTCGACGACCGCGACGAACAGGGCTCCGGCCTCGTGTGCGACGCGGGCCACGTCGGCCATCGGCTCGAGGAGCCCGATGAAGGACGGGTTCGCGACGACGACGCCGGCCACCGGCGCGCCCGGCTCCGCGAGCATCCGCTGGAGTGCCTCGATGTCCGTCGTGCCGGCTGCCGGTCCGTCCACCACCATGGGAATCTCGTCGAGGCGGAGGTCGCCGCCCCCGAAGTACGTGGCGAGCGTCTCGCGGGAGTGCGGATGGACGGCCGCGCTCACGAGCACCCGCTCCCGCCGCGTCGCGCGGCAGGCCATCAGCGCCGCCTCGGCCGTCGCCGCTGCCCCGTCGTAGTGCGAGGCGGAGACGACGTCCATGTCCAGGAGCTCGCCGACGAGCGACTCGAACTCGTAGATGGACTGGAGGGTCCCCTGGCTGACCTCGGGCTGGTATGGCGTGTAGGCCGTGTAGAACTCGCTGCGCAGGAGGATCTGGTCCACCACCGGCGGGATGTGGTGGCGATAGACGCCGCCGCCGGTGAAGTCGATGTGATCCACGCGATTGCGGCGGGCGAGCACCTGGAGCCGCGCGACGAGCTCCTGCTCCGTCAGGCCTGCGGGCAGGTCGAGCCCCCGGGCGCGGACGGCTTCGGGGATGTCGGTGAAGAGGTCGTCGATCGTCGCGAGTCCGAGCGCCGCGAGCATCCGCTCCCGGTCGCCGGAGGTGTGGGGGCCGTAGGCCATCGCGCCGCTACTCCGCGGCGACGAGGGCTTCGTAGGCGGCGGCGTCGAGCAGCCGGTCGAGCTCGGCCACGTCCGCGACGACCACCTTGATCATCCAGCCGGTGCCGTACGGGTCGGAGTTCACCAGCTCGGGCTTGCCGTCCAGCTCGGCGTTCGCCTCGGCGACCTCGCCGGAGACCGGAGCGAACAGATCCGACACGGCTTTGACGGATTCGACGACGCCGAAGGTCTTCCCGGCGCTCACCGACGACCCCGCGCCGGGGAGCTCGACGAAGACGATGTCGCCGAGCTGCTCGGCGGCGTGGTCGGTGATCCCGACGGTCGCGACGCCGTCCTGGACGCGGACCCACTCGTGCTCCTTCGTGTAGCGGAGGTCTGTCGGGACCATCGAGAGCTCTACCTCCTGGGTTCCGGTCGGGCGGTTCGGGTGCCGCCTCGCGTGTGTGCTCCGATCAGCGCTTCCGCCGGTAGAACGGCAGCGAGACGACCTGGGCCGGGACCCGCTGCTCGCGGATGGAGACGTCGAGCATCGTACCCGGGTCGGCGTCGCCGGGGGCCACGTATGCCATCGCGATCGCCTGCCCGAGCGTCGGCGACTGCGTCCCGCTCGTGACGACGCCCGTCGGGAGGTCGCCGGAGAGGACCGGATATCCGTGGCGCGCGATGCCCCGGCCGCGGACGACGAGACCGACGAGCCGCCGGCGAGGCTCATCCGCGAGGGCACGCTCGAGGGCCGCGCGTCCGACGAACTCCACGTCGCGGTCGAGCTTCACGACCCGGCCGAGGCCGGCCTCGAACGGGTTCGTCGAACGGTCGAGCTCGTTTCCGTAGAGGGGCATCCCCGCCTCGAGGCGAAGCGTGTCGCGCGCGCCGAGGCCGACGGGGACGCCGCCGCGCGGTGCGCTCGCGTCGAGGAGCGCGTCCCAGAGCGCACCGGCCCTCTCCCACTCCACGAAGATCTCGAAGCCGTCCTCGCCGGTATAGCCGGTCCGCGCGACGAGCGCGGGGATGCCGGCGACCGTCCCGTCCGCCGCCGCGTAGTAGCGGAGGGCGTCGAGGCTCACGTCCGTCAGTGGTCCGAGGATCGCGACGCTCTCGGGTCCCTGGATCGAGACGAGCGCGGTGTCGAGCGAGCGGTCGTCGAGGACCGCCCGCATGCCGTGGACCCGCTCCGCCAGGGCATCGCTGACGACGGCAGTGTTGGAGGCGTTCGCGACGACGAGGTACCGGTCCACGTCGAGCCGGTACACGATGAGATCGTCGATGACCCCACCGTCGGGCGCGCAGATCATCGAGTACTGCGCCCGGCCGACGGCGAGCGAGGGGGGATCGCTGACCAATGCGCGAGCGAGCGCCGCGCCCGCCTCCGGGCCCTCGACGTAGAGCTCGCCCATGTGCGAGAGGTCGAAGAGGCCGGCGCGCTCGCGGACGGCCCGGTGCTCCTCGACGATCCCGGCGTACTGGACCGGCATGAGCCAGCCGGCGAAGTCGATCATCCGCGCCCCGAGCGCGAGGTGACGCTCGACGAGCGGCGTCGTGCGCGCGCTCGAGGCGGGGTCGTCGGTCATCGTTCCCTCCCAGGAAGCGGGTCAGCCGCCGCGGCGCGTCGTGCCGCGCGGTCGACGTTCACGCAGTGCGGAGCTCGGATCCGTCGAGCCGCTGCGACGCGAGCTCCACCAGTCCGCGTTCCGACTCGAACGTGAGGAGCGAGGCCGCGTGGGCGAAGGTCACCCAGCGCACCTCCTCGAACTCGTGGTCGTGGCCCGACAGGTCTCCCCCGATCGGCTCCATGAGGTAGAAGTGGACGGTCTTGGCGATGCGGACGCCGTCGCGGACGAACGAGTAGGCGATGCTCTCGAGCGGGGCGGTGATCACGACGTCGAGCCCCGTCTCCTCGGTCACCTCGCGCAGCGCCGTCTGCTCGAGGGACTCTCCCTCGATGGGCGTCCCCTTGGGCAGCGACCACGAGACGCCGACCCGCTCGCGGCGGCGGCTTCCGACGACGAGCTCCCGGCCGTCTGGCCCGCGCCGGTGGACGATCCCGCCCGCCGACGTCGCGGTGCCGGTCCTCAGGCGCGCCACGACGCCGACGCGACGCCGGATCGGAAGCCCTGGGCCCGCGCGTCCTGGCGCGTCCAGTGGATGCGCGGCGCGGCGCCGAGGGGAAGGCAGCATGTCGCGCGCCCCGCGCGGAGCGGAGCAGCCCCCGAGCGGCGGAGGCGCGCGACGGGCGCGACGTCAGCGCCGTGGAGGAACGTGGGCATGCGTCGCGCGGGCTGGATGGCCCCCTGGCGCACGAGCCCGAGCCTGCGCCCGCCGGCCCGCACGGGGGGTCGGACGAAGCGGGCAACGGGGCGGGTCGTGTACCGCGCGGCGATGCTGTGCGTCATCGGACGATTCTACCCGACTCGACCGGACCTCGGCGCCGGGCCTGCGACGCGGCCCGCCCGGTCCGCGTCGCCGGGCCCCGCCGGCGTGAGCGCAGCTCGCAGCCGCGCGGCCGTCG
>JAKAJU010000188.1 GCA_021813655.1 Chloroflexota bacterium
TTCGGCACCCGCCATCGAGCCGCTCTCGGGATCACCGAGCAGAGCGACGCGGTCGTCGTGGTCGTGAGCGAGGAGACCGGCCGCGTGAGCCTCGTGGAGCGCGCACGGATCGTCCGGAACCTCGACGAGGCGGCGCTCGCGAGCGCTCTCGTGTCCCTCCTGCGGTCGGGTGGCGGTCGGAGCGCCGGTGTGCTGGCGGGGCGGGCGCGATCGGCCGCGCTGGCACCCGCTCGGCTTCACGCGATCCCGGGCCGCAGCGCGCGCTCCCGTGCGGCTCCGGGGGCCGGCCCCGGCCCGGAGAACGGGGCGCCGGGTGAGGAGCAGCCTGCGACGACCGTCAGCGGCGGGCCCGCATGAGGGCCGCCGTCGCCTTCGTCGTTCGCAACTGGCCGCTCAAGCTCGCGGCGATCCTGCTCGCGACTGCCCTCTACGCCGGGGTCGTCGTCTCCCAGAACGCCCGGATGTGGCCGGGGCGCGTCCCCATCGAGACGCTGAACCAGCCGGCGAGCGTCTTCATCCTCGACCCGCTGCCGGACGTCACCGGGATCCGCTACCTCGCGCCCGTGGACGCGGCGAATCGCATCACGAGCGCGAGCTTCACTGCGTCCGTCGACCTCGGCGGGGTCGACGCCCGCACGGCGAACGGGTTCGTGTCCGTGCCGGTCGTCGTCACGGCGACGGACCCTCGCGTCCAGGTCGTCGACTACACGCCCCAACGAGTCCAGGTGCGCATCGACCCGCTCGAGGTTGCGACCGTCCCCGTCGAGGTGGAACGCGGCGCGCTGCCCGAAGGGCTGATCGCGACGGACCCCGCCGTCGTCCCCTCCACCGTGACGGTCACCGGTCCGCGGACACAGGTCTCGCAGGTCGCGAGCGCCCTCGCGCGCGTCCGGATCCAGCCCGCGGGGCTCGACGTCGACCAGCAGGTCGACCTCATCCCCGTCGACGCGAAGGGCGACCAGGTCGGCCAGGTCGACGTCTCGCCGTCATCCGCGCACGTCACGATCGCCGTCTCGAGCCAGTCGACGACGCGCTCGCTTCCCGTCGCGCCGGTGGTGAAGGGCGACCCCGCGACCGGCTTCGAGGTCACCGGGACGACCTCCGACCCGGCGGTCGTCACCGTGCATGGCGACGCCGCCACGCTCGCCGGCCTCACGTCGATCCCGACGAAGCCGGTGAGCATCACCGACGCGACCGACGACATCGTCCGGAAGGTGGCGCTCGTCCCGCCGAGCGGCGTCACGCTCGACCTCGTCACGCAGGTCACCGTCACCGTCGCGATCGGCCCCCGCGAGGGGACGCGGACGTTCACCGCGGGGCTCGTCCTCGACGGGGCGTCGCCCGATCGCGGCTACACTCTGTCGACCGAGTCGGTGCTCGTGGCACTCGGCGGGTCGCTGGCGGACCTCGACGCGCTCGATCCGCGGTCCTTCGTCGTGCACGTGGACGTGACGGACCTCGGGCCGGGACCCCATGTCGTCGCGGTCATCGTCGATGCGCCGAAAGGCCTCTCGGTCGTCTCGGTCTCCCCCGCGCGGGTGACGGTCGACGTCAGCGTCCCGACGCCGACCGCGACGCCCGCATCCCCGCCGCCGACGGCAACGCCGTCTGCGGTCCCCTGATCGGGAGGATCGATTGGGTCGTCTCTTCGGAACGGACGGGATCCGCGGCGTCGCGAACGCGGATCTCACGCCCGCGCTGGCGTTCGCCCTCGGGCGAGCGACGGCGCAGCGCCTCGGGGGACCCGGTGCGGCCATCGTCGTCGGCCGGGATACGCGCCGCTCGGGAGACATGTTCGTCTCCGCGATCGCGGCGGGAGCCGCCAGCCTCGGGGCGGATGTCCACCTCGCCGGCGAGATCCCGACGCCCGGCCTCGCGTTCCTCGTCGCCGACGGCGACTACGCCGCGGGGATCATGGTCTCCGCGTCGCACAATCCCGCACAGGACAACGGGCTCAAGGTCCTCGACGCGCGCGGGATGAAGCTCGACGACGGCGTCGAGGACGAGATCGAGGCCCTCATCGGACGCTCCGACGCGCTCGGCGGCGTACCGAACGAGGCGATCGGGATGATCGCCGACGTCTCCAGCGACCTTCGGGCGCGCTACGTCGCGCACCGCTCCGCGCACGCCTCCTCGTTCCGGACCGACCTCCACGTCGTGATCGACGGCGCCAACGGCTCCGGGGCGCGCGTGGCACCAGGGATCCTCGCGGCGACGGGTGCGCGCGTCGAGGTCGTCCACGACGCTCCCGACGGCACGAACATCAACCTGCGGTGCGGTGCGACGGACCCTGCCTCGCTCGCCGTGGAGGTCGTGGCTCGCGGGGCCGACCTGGGCTTCGCGCTCGACGGCGACGCGGACCGATGCGTGGCGGTGGACGCGTCCGGACGCATCGTCGACGGGGACCAGCTCATCGGCCTCCTCGCCCTCGAGAGGATCGCCCGCGGCGTCCTCCCGCACGGGCGCGTGGTCGCGAGCGTCCTCTCCAACGGCGGCCTGGAGGCCGCTCTCGACGCCGCGGGCGGGAGCCTCGTCCGGACGCCCGTCGGCGACAAGTACATCCTCGAGGGGATGCTGGCGAACGACGCCGGCCTCGGGGGAGAGAAGAGCGGTCACGTGATCTTCCGCGAGCTCTCCTCGTCCGGCGACGGGATCGTGACCGCCCTCGAGGTCCTCAGGGTGGTGAGCGCCTCCCGCACCCCGATCGCCGATCTCGCCGCCCGGATCCGCCTCTTCCCGCAGGAGCAGCGCGCCGTGCGGGTCCAGCACAAGGAGCGCTGGGAGACCGACCCGGTGATCGTGCGGGCGGTCGACGACGCACGGTCCCGTCTCGGCGACGCCGGACGGATCCTCGTGCGCCCGTCGGGGACCGAGCCCGCCCTCCGGATCATGGTCGAGGGGCCGGATGCACTCCTGGTCGCCGAGCTGGCCGACCGGATCGGGGCTCTCGCGGAGGAGCGACTACACTAGCGCCGGCCCCGGACGGGAGGCCATGCGGTAGGAGGGAGATCCGGGGCATGTGCGGGATCGTGGGCTACACGGGCCCCCGGGATGCGGGTCCCATCCTCCTCGAGGGCCTTCGCCGGCTCGAGTACCGCGGCTATGACTCCGCAGGGATCGCGCTCGTGACGGAGGACGGGGACCTCTTCGTCGAGAAGAAGGCCGGCAAGCTCGCGAACCTCCGCACGGCTCTCGTCGACCGCACGCCGCACGCGGGGATCGGCCTCGCGCACACGCGCTGGGCGACGCACGGCAGACCGAACGACGAGAACGCCCACCCCCACGTGGACTGCACCGGTGACATCACCGTCATCCACAACGGGATCATCGAGAACTTCCGCGAGCTCCGCGATCGCCTCGAGGCCTCCGGCCACGTTCTCCGCTCCGAGACCGATACCGAGGCGGTGGCGCATCTGATCGAGGAGGCATACGCCGGCGACATCGCCGAGGCGACTCGGGCGGCGCTGCGGCAGCTCGACGGCGCGTACGCCATCGCCGTCCTCCACCGCGGCGAGCCGGACCGTCTCGTGGGCGCTCGGATGAACGTCCCGCTCGTCGTCGGCCTCGCCGACGGCGAGTCGTTCCTCGCGTCGGACGTCGCCGCGATCCACGCGCACACGGACCGCGTCGTGTTCCTCGAAGAGGGCGACGTCGCCGACCTCCGACCCACGGGGGTCATCGTCACCGACGTCACGGGTCATTGCCTCGACCGCGCGGAATCGCGCGTCACGTGGACGGCCGAGTCCGCGGAGAAGGGCGGCTACGACCACTTCATGCTCAAGGAGATGTACGAGCAGCCCGAGGCGCTGCGGTCATGCATCGCCGGGCGCGTCACGCGCGACGACCGGATCGTCGTCGACGAGCTCGCGCCCGTGGCCGGCCTCCTCGCGGGGATCGAGCGCGTCGAGCTCATCGCCTGCGGGACCGCGTACTACGCGTCCCTCGTGGGCGCCGCGGCGCTCCAGGACCTCGCCGGGATCCCGGCCCGCGCGACGGTGGGCTCGGAGTTCCGGTACGCCCCGCCGCCGCTCGATGGCCACACGCTGGTCATCGCCGTCACCCAGTCGGGCGAGACCGCGGACACGATCGCCCCGACGCGCCTCGCGCGCGAGCGCGGCTGCCCCGTCGTGGCGGTCACGAACACCGTCGGATCGGCGATCACGCGGGAGGCGGACGCCGCGCTCTTCCTCCAGGCCGGCCCCGAGATCGCGGTGGCGGCGAGCAAGACGTTCGTCGCTCAGGTCACGACGCTCGTGATCCTCGCTGCCGCGATCAGCAAGGCCCGTGGCGCGCTCGGCCGGGATCGCGAGCGCTCCCTCGCTCGTGCCATCCGCGCGCTCCCGGACGACGCTCGCAAGGCCCGGGAGAACGCGGAGGCCGCCGACGTCGCGGCCCTCGCCCGGCGATACGTGAACTCGCGCGGGTTCATGTACGTCGGACGTGGCTACTCGTTCCCGACCGCGCTCGAAGGCGCGCTCAAGCTCAAGGAGGTCAGCTACATCCACGCGGAGGGCTACGCCGCGGGCGAGCTCAAGCACGGGCCCATCTCGCTCCTCGACGCGGAGTGCCCGCTCGTGGCCGTCGCCACGCGGTCGAGCGTCTACGAGAAGCTCATCAGCAACGTCATGGAGGGGCGCGCGCGGGACGCGCGCGTCATCGCCGTCGCCACCGAGGGCGACCCGCAGATCGAGCGGTTCGCCGACGAGATCCTCTGGGTGCCGGACACGGACGAGATGCTCTCGCCGGTCCTCGCGATCGTCCCGCTGCAGCTCTTCGCGTATCACACGGCGGTCGCGCGCGGGACGGACGTGGACCAGCCGCGCAACCTCGCGAAGTCCGTCACGGTCGAGTAGGCGATGGCGGCGACGCGCCGGCCTCAGGGTCACGCAGCGGCAGCGGCCGGGAGCCCCGGTTCCGCCCTGCGGCTCGATGGTCCGCCCGCGGGCACCACCGAGCTCGGGATCGACATCGTGCGCGTCTCGCGCATCCAGGCCGCCCTCGACCGCTTCGGCGACCGATTCGTCGCGCGCGTCTGCATGCCGCGCGAGGCCGCCTACGTCCGCGGCCGTGCCCAGACGCTCGCCGGCCGATGGGCGGGGAAGGAGGCGGTCAGCAAGGTGCTCGGCCTGGGGGTCCGCGGGATCGGGTGGCGCGACATCGAGGTCGAACGCCTGCCCACGGGCCAGCCCGCCGTCGTCCTCCACGGTCGGGCCGCGGCGCGGGCCGAGCAGCTCGGCATGGAGCGCATCGCGCTCTCGATCAGCCACGAGGACGAGTTCGCCGTCGCGATCGCGTACGGCGTCCGGACCGCGGGCGGGCGCTACGTCTTCCCGCCTGACATCGACGACCGGATCGACGAACGGGAGCGGGCGCTGCTCGCGCGCCTCGAGCGGATGCGCGCGCTCCACGCGGAGCTCCGCGCGGAGGAGATCCGATGAGCGACCAGGTCCGCGCCGCTGCCGCGCCCATCGATGAGCGGATGGCGGCCTCGCTCCTGCCGCCCCGTCCGGTCCGCGGCCACAAGGGCACGTTCGGCAAGCTCCTCGTCATCGCCGGATCGCTCGACTACGCGGGTGCGGCGCTGCTCGTGTGCCGGGCGGCCGGTCGGGCGGGGGCCGGCCTCGTGACCCTCGCCGTCCCCGAGTCGCTCCAGCCGCTCTTCGCAGCGAAGGTGGAGGAGGCCACGACCATGGCGCTTCCCGAGGACGACGTGGAGGAGGTCGACCCCGAGCCTGCTCTCGCCAAGGTCCTCGACCACGACCACGACGCCCTCGTCGTGGGCCCGGGCCTCCGTGCCTCTCTGGCGACGGGCGATCTCGTGCGGGGGATCCTCGCGGTCGGCGGTGACCCGGATCCGGCCCCGGCGGTCGTCGACGCGGAGGCGCTTCGCTCGCTCGCGTCCGAGGATGGGTGGTGGGAAGGGATCCGCCGCCGGGCGGTCCTCACCCCGCACACCGGCGAGTTCGTCCGGCTCCGTGCAGCGAGTGGCGTCGACGCCGGCTCGGACGGGGATCTCATCGGCGACGACGGTGCGCGCGCGACGGCGGCTGCGGACGCGGCGATGGCCTGGGGCCAGGTCGTGGTCCTCAAGGGCGCGCGAACGGTGGTCGCGTCCCCCGCGGGCGAGACGGCCGTCGCGCCATTCGAGAACCCTGCGCTCGCGAGCGGGGGGACGGGCGATGTCCTCGCAGGCACGATCGGCGCCCTGCTCGCACAGGGGCTCGCGCCGTACGACGCCGCGCGCCTCGGCGTCCACCTTCATGGGGCGGCCGGCGAGGCGGTCCGCCATCGGATCGGCGACGCGGGCCTCCTCGCGTCGGACCTCCCGTGGGAGATCGCGCTCGCGCGCCGCCGCCTGCACGACATCGCGGACCGCGAGACCCGCGGCCGGCGGGTCGGCTTCGGCGCGCACGAGGCGTCGGCGGGTGCCGTGATCCTCGATGGGCAGACCGACGCAGCGTCCGTCGCGGTGGCTGGCGACGGTGCCGGGGCGGACGCGACAGGGGACGCATGACCGACGCGGCATCCCTCACCCGGCGTCTCGGGGACGCAGGGCTCCCGCCCCTTCCGCGCACGGCCTGGCTCCGGGTGGATACCGACACGCTCGTTGCGAACCTCGACGCGCTCCGGGCTCTCGCCGGGCCGGGAGTGGCAGTGCACGTCGTCGTGAAGGCGGACGCGTACGGACACGGCGCGGTCCCGGTCGCACGCGTCCTGGAGGCGGCGGGCGTCGACGGCTTCTGCGTCGCCACCCTCGACGAGGCGCTCGAGCTCCGGGCGGGCGGCGTCCGCGCTCCCGTCCTCGTCCTCTACGCCGTCCCTCCCGAGCACGTGCGAGAGGCCGCCCGCCAGCGCATCGCCCTCACGGTCGCGGACGATGTCCTCCTCCTGCGCACGCTCGAGGCACTGGCAGCGGCGCGCGCTGCGGGCCGGCTGCGCCGCGATGTCGCGATCCACCTCCAGGTCGAGACCGGACTCGGCCGCGACGGCGTCATGCCCGCGGCGGTCGCGCCGGCGGCCGCGGCGGTCCGTGCGACGCCCGGCGCGCGCCTCGCCGGAGTCTGGTCGCATCTCGCCGCTCCGGCCGACCTGTCGGGCGCCGGGCGCCAGGTCGAGGCCTTCGCTGATGCGACCGGGCGCCTCGCGGACGCTCGCCTCCGGCACGGACCGCGGCACCTCGCGGCGAGCGGCGCCCTCATCGCCGCCTCCGCTCCCTCGCACGAGGCGGTCAGGATCGGGATCGCGGCCTTCGGCATCGCACCCGACGCTCTCGTCGAGGACCCCGCCGCGCGGGAGCGCCTCGCGACGCTGCGGCCCGTCGCCTCGCTGCACGCGCTCCCCGTCCGCGTCGCGGACCTGCCGGCGGGACACGGCGTTGGGTACGGGCCGTCGTTCGTGACCGCCCGCCCGAGCCGGATCGCCACCCTGCCGATCGGGTACGCGGACGGCTGGCGCCGCGCCTACGAGGGGGCCCACGTGCTCGTCCGCGGGACGCGCGCGCCGACGGTGGGGCGCGTGTCGATGGACTCCGTCACCGTGGACGTCACCGACGTCGCGGGGCCGCCGGTCACGGTGGACGATGAGTTCGTGCTCGTCGGGCGGCAGGGTGCCGCGGAGGCCCCGATCGAGGACCTGGCACGCCACGGCGGCACCATCGCGTACGAGGTCATCGCGCTTCTCGGCCGTCGGCTGTCGCGGGTGTACGATTCCGCCTCTGGCGTCGCGGCCGTACGGACGCTCACGGGGGAGGTCCGGAGATGACACGACTCCAGGCCTGGCAGGGCGACATCAGTGACCTCGAGGTCGACGCGATCGTCAGTCCCGCCACGGTCTCCCTCTGGATGTCGAGCGGCGTCGGAGCCGCGATCAAGAAGCGCGGCGGAGAAGGGATCGAGATCGCGGCCGTGCGACAGGGACCCATCGCGCCCGGCGAGGCGATCGTCACACCGGGCGGGAAGCTCCTGGCGACGCACGTCATCCACGCGGCGACGCTCGAGGCCACGCACCGAGCGACCCCGGCGATGGTCGCGGAGGCGGCCCGCAACGCCGTCCGGCGGGCGCACGACCTGGGGGTCAGGTCGATCGCGTTCCCGGCCCTGGGCGCCGGTGGCGGCGGGCTCGACATCGAGACCTCGGCGCACGCCACGATCTCGGGGGTGCGCGATGGGCTCGCGGCCGCACCGGGGATCCGGCGCGTCGTCTTCGCCCTCCCGGACATGCCGACGTTCATCGCGTTCCGGGACGAGATCGAGCGCACCGACGAGGGTGAGACCGGTGAGGCGGGTGCGTGAGGATCCGGCCGGAGCCCCCCGAGGAAGAGCGCGCCGAGCTCGTGGAGCGGGTCGCGCGCGAGATCCACATGCGCGGGCTCACGACGTCCGCCGTCCATTTCCTCGAGGCGAGCCGGCCCGAGACGGGACTCTCCGGCGGCGCGATGCTCTTCTTCGACCCGGTCCTTCGGCAGGTCTTCGGCAGCGGCGACGATCCGATCGTGGCGATCCTCGCCGACGATGAGGGGATCGACCGTCTCATCGACCGCCTCGTCGAGCTCGACGAGGAGGAGGGCTGGCAGGTCTGAGGCCGCCCCGCCCGGACCGCATCCGCGCGCTGCGGGTAGCATTCCCCGGGTGAGCAGCCCAGCGGACGTCCGGATCGTCGTCGAGGACGGCACGGCCACCGTCGCCGTCTCGATCCTCTCCCGGATCGAGGGCCGATGGCGACTCGTCGCGTCGGAGGCCGCGCCGGCGGCGATCGGCGTCGACCCCATCGTCGCCGAGCTCGTCCGCGCGGTCCGGGCGGCGGACCCCGAGCTGGCGCGCGATCTCCCGCCGCCGTCGCAGGCCGCGGACCTGCCGCGGATCGTCTCGCGCGGCAGGCTGGCCCCGGGCGCGGCGATCCTTGCGGCCTCGGAGCGGCAGGCCGACGTTCTCGCGGCTGCGGCCAGGACGGCCGGCCTCGTCGTTCGCGCGCCGCACAGTGCCCCGGATCTGCTCGGTGCGATCCGGGCCGCCCTCCGGCCGGATGTCGCGGTCGTGGTCGCCGGCTCCGGACCCAGGCCCACGTCGGACGAGCGTGGCATCGCGGACGAGCTCGTGGCCGCGCTCACCTCGATCGCGGCGCGTCGGACGGACGTCTCCTTCGTCGTCGCAGGCCCGCTCGCCGCGCGGATCGCCGCGCCCGACGTCCGGGCGCGCACGACGGTGGTGGATGATCCGGCGGGCCCGGAGGGAGGACACGCTCTTCGGGAGGCACTCCTCGAGGTGGGACTGCCGGCCGACGATACGCGCCGCGGGATCGCGAACGCCGCCCGCGAGCTGGCACTCCTGCTCGAGCTCCGCATCGAGGTCGTAGAGGTCGGGCACGCCGCCGGGATGCGCCTGCTGGCCTGGCAGGCCGGCGAGGGCGCCACGAGCACCGACGCGCGCGTCGCCGTCCTCGCGGAGGGTGCGCTCGTCCCGCCCGACCCGCCGGACGAGCTCGTCGACGCGATCGCCGCGTGGTCGCCCGCCGTGCTCGACCGCGTGCGCCTCCGCGACCGTCTCGTCGAGGCGTACGAGACGCCGTGGGGCGACCTCGACGGAGAGGGTGCCACCCTCACGGTGGCCGCCGCCCGCGCGGCGGTCGAGCGGATGGTCGCCGCGACACCCGACATCTCCGCGCTGCCCGCCGCGGACCTGCTCGTCGCGTGTGGCGGTGCGTGGGCGGATGCGCCCGCGCCGGCTGTCGCGCTCGCGCTGGTGGACGTCGCGCGACGGCCGGGCGCGATGCAGCTCGGGTTCGACCACGCGCGGCTCCTCGGCCCGCTCGGGCTCGTCGCGGACGCGGACGAGCGCCGCGCCCTCATCGCCGGCGCGATCGACGACATCGTCCTACCCCTCGGGACCGCGATCGTCCCGCGGGGGATCCGCGCCTCGCGCGGGACGATCGGCCATCTGAGCCTGTCGGTGGACGACTCGATCTCGGCATACATCGAGCTCGAGGCCGGTGGCGTCCATCTCGTGGACCTGCCACCCGGGGCAACCGGGATCGCGCGCCTGGCCGTGCGCGACGCGGTGGACCTCGGCGCCCGGGGGCGCGAGTTCGAGATCCCGGTCGCCGGCGGCCTCGGCGGACTCCTGGTCGATCTGAGAGACGTGCCGATGCGCCTGCCGTCGCGGCCCGATCGCCGGCGCGAGGCGCTCGCGGCCTGGCAGCGGCCCCTGTGGCCGGACGCAGACCGGTGAGCATCGACGCCGGCCGGCCGGTATCCGCGGGTGGCCTCGAGCTCGTCGCGGCGCGACGCCTCATCGTCGACGCGCCCGTCCTGCGGCTGCCGCTCTCGCCCGGCGACCGCGCGCTCGTCATCGACGGCGACGTCGTCGCCGCGGGGACGACGCTCGCGCGGCGGTACAGGGACGTCCGGGTCGAGAGCTTCCCACGCCCCGAAGGTGCGCTTCGAGCCTCTCCGTCCGCCGGCGGCTGGTGGCCCGGGACCGAGTCGACGCGCGGACGGGCACGGGGGCGCCGGGGGACCCCGCCCGGCGAGGTCCTGTACGACGTCGCGGACCGGTGGCACCTCGCGGTGGGGGAGCACGAGGAGGCGCTCGACGCCCCTGCCGACGGAGTGGTCGAGGAGGTACGGCCGGGGACGGGCATCGCGCTGCGGATCGCGGGCGCCGGGATCCCGGGCGTCGCGGCCGTCGGCGGGCCGAGCCGCGGGCGCCTCGTCACGTTCCCCGCGGACGGGGACCTGCGGACGGGGGCGCTCGACGTCGGGCTGGCCGGGGCGATCGTCGTTGTCGGTGCCCGCGTGGACGCCGAGACCCTGACTCGCTGTCGCGCGACGGGGATGCGGGGCGTCGTCGCGGCGAACCTCTCCGACAAGGAGCGACGCGACTTCCTCGCCTCGGAGGCTCGCCAGCGGGCCGGCTACCACGGGATCGCGCCGTTCGCGGTCCTCATCCTCGACGGGGCAGTCCGCCGGCCCATCGCCTCGCCGGTCCGCGCGCTCCTCTCGGGGATCGACGGGCGCGAGGTCGCGATCGTCGTCGACCCGTCCATGCTCATCTTCGATCCCACAGGCATCGAGCGGCCCGAGACGGCGCCTGGCCTGGTGCGGATCCGGAGCGGTCCCGCCGCGGGGCGCGAGGGTACGTGGGTCGCGTCGCTCGGGATCCGCCGGTTCCGGGCGGGCGTCCGGCTCCGGGCAGGTCTCGTCCGGCTCGACGACGGGAGCGAGGTCGCGGTCCCCCTCGCCGACCTCGAGCGCTACGTCTAGCCCGACTCTCCGGCCGGTCGCGCGGCCCGCCGGCTCCGTGTACCCTCGGGACGTGCCCGCCGCCCCGGACGACCTCGTCGTCGAGACGCACGATTCCTCCGAGACCCGCGCCCTGGGCGCCCGCCTCGCCACCGTCGCGCGCCCCGGTGACGTGCTCGCCCTGCACGGCGACCTCGGGGCCGGGAAGACGGAGCTCGCGAAGGGGTTCGGCCGTGGCCTCGGGGTCACCGACACCGTCGCGTCGCCGAGCTTCATCCTCATGGCCGAGCACGCGGGTCGCGTCCCGTTCTTCCACATCGACCTCTACCGTCTCGATGGCGCGGATGCGGCCGTCGGAGCGGGGCTGCTCGATGAGCGTGAGAGCGAGGGGGTGACGCTCATCGAGTGGGCGGAGCGGCTCGGCGACGAGCTCCCCGCGGCGCGCCTCGACGTGACGATCGACGTCGTCGACGACACCGACCGCCGGATCCGGCTGCACGCGACCGACGCGGACCACGGGCGCTATCTCCGGGTCGCCCGATGAGTGGCGCCGGCCGGGAGGACGGGACGATCCTCGCGATCGACACCGCAACCTCGGTGGCCTACGTCGCGCTCGCCGCGCCGACGGGCACCCTCCTCGCCCTCGCCTCGTGGACCGCGGGGCACCGCCACGGCGAGGAGCTGCTCCCGCGGATCGACGCCCTTCTCTCGGCCCGCGGTGTCCGCGCCGCCGATCTCCGCGGGATCGTCGTCGGCCTCGGGCCCGGAGCGTTCACCGGTCTGCGCGTGGGGATCGCCACGGCGAAGGGCCTCGCGGCGGGCCTCGCGATCCCGGTCGCGGGCGTCAGCTCCGCCGCCGCGATCGCGGCGGCCGCGACCGCGGGCGGGGCCGCAGGCCGTGGCGGGCGCGTCGCAGTCCTG
>JAKAJU010000050.1 GCA_021813655.1 Chloroflexota bacterium
GCCCTGCGTCGGCCGAGCGGGGGTGACGAGGCCGTCCCTCGCCGCCGTGGGCGTCCACGCGGCCTGAGCTCGGGGCCGGTCGCGGGACGCCTCGCCAGCGGGCCGAGCATCGTGCCGCCGGCCGGCCGACCGTCCGGGCCGCCGGCCTGCAGCGCGTTCGCCTCACCGCCATCATGATCGCGACGCCCGCCTCGTCGCCGGACCGGTCGCGCGGGATGCGGGCCGCGTCTGGGATCGTCCCGGCCATCGGCGCCGGGCTGCCGATGGAGGGTCCGTGTCGCTCGTTCGCCTCGCGGGCGTCGTCCGCGAGATCGGGACGTTCGTCATCCTCGACCGCGTCGATGCCGCCGTGGCCGCGGGTGAGCGCGTGGGGCTCGTGGGCCCCAACGGGGCGGGGAAGACGACGCTCCTCCGGATCCTGGCGGGGCTCGACGAGCCCGACCGCGGCGAGGTGACCCGGAAGCGGTCGCTCACCGTGGGCTTCCTCCGGCAGGAGACGAGCCTCGACGCCTCGTTCGCCGAGGCACCGGACCTCCGGACCGCGGTCCGCCACGGTGCAGCCGAGCTCGAGCGGCTGGAGATCGAGCTGGCCGGCCTCGAGAGAGCGGGGCGCGTCCTCGATGCGCGCTACGCGGAGATCCAGCACCGCTACGACGCGCACGGCGGCTACGGCCTGGACCAGCGCGTGGACGCGACGCTGTCCGGTCTGGGGTTCCCCCGCGCGATGTGGGACCGCCCCCCGACCGCGCTGTCCGGAGGGGAGCAGACGCGCGCCGCCCTCGCCCGGCTGCTCATCTCGGACCCGGACCTCCTCCTTCTCGACGAGCCGACGAACCACCTCGACGTCTCGGCCCTCGAATGGCTCGAGGAGGAGGTCCGCCGCCGGTCAGGCGCCCTCCTCGTCGCATCCCATGACCGGGCGTTCCTCGATGCGACGGTCACGCGGATCTGGGAGCTGCGCGACCGTCATCTCACCGCGTTCCGGGGCGGCTACTCGGATTTCGCGCGGCAGCGCGAGGAGCGCGACGCCCGGCTGCGCCGAGAGGCGGACGCGCGGGACGACGCGATCGCGCACGAGCAGCAGCTCATCCAGCGCTACCGCAGCCAGCGGAAGCACGGGAAGATGCACGAGCACGAGGCGCGCCTCGAGAAGCTGGACCGGGTCGAGGTTCCCCGGGCCGGGAGGTCGCTCACGCTCTCGGATCGCGCGTTCCTCGGCGGCGGTCCGACGCGGTCGGCCGAGGTGGTCGTCCGGGCCGAGGGCCTCGTGGTGGGCCGGACCGTGGACGGCGTCCGCATCGCGGTGGCGAGCGTCCCCTTCCTCGAGGCGCGACGCGGCGATCGGATCGGGATCGTGGGGCCGAACGGGGCGGGCAAGACGACGCTCCTCAAGACGATCGCGGGCGAGCTCCATCCGCTCGACGGGCGGCTCGCCATCGGGAGCGGTTCCGCGATCGGATACCTCGCGCAGCTGCGCTCGGCGGCGATCCCCGGCGCCACGGTCCTCGACGCCCTCCTGGCCGAGGTCCCGCTCCCGGCAGGCGAGGCGCGCGGCTACCTGGCGCGCTTCCTCTTCCGTGGCGACGACGTTCTCAAGGAGGTCACGAGCCTCTCGGGCGGCGAGCGGTCGCGGCTCGAGCTCGCGCTTCTCGGCGTCCTCCCGTCGAACGTCCTCCTGCTCGACGAGCCCACGAACCACCTCGACATCCCCGCGCGGGAGGCGCTCGAGTCATTCCTCCGCGAGACGGCGGCCACCGTCCTCCTCGTCAGCCACGACCGACGGCTCCTGGAGACGATCTGCGACCGGCTCTGGATCGTCGACGACCACCGAGCTGTGCCGTTCGAGGGCGGCTACCGCGCCTGGCGCGCCGCCGTCGCCGAGGGCTGGCGGATCGACGAGGCGGCGGAGCGGGAGCGAGCGCGACTCCATGGCGGCGGCGTGACGGCCGGCTCGACCATCCGCACCGGCGGGACCGTGGCCACGGACCGGGCCCGTGCGGCCGTCTCGGCGTCCGTGGCCGCAGCGGGGGCCGACGGCCACGGACGCCGACGGGCGGAGCCGCAGGGAGAGCGGGCCTCTCACGGCGTCGCGGCCGCCGCGCCGTCGACGCCACGAGAGCGGGCGGAGAAGCTCTCGAAGGAGGCGTACCGTCGCCGGAAGCTCGCGGTGGAGGCGGACCTCGAGCGCCTCGGGTCGTGCCGGGCGCTCCTGGAGGCGGCCCTCGGCGACCCCGAGGTCCAGGCGAACTTCGTCGAGCTGCGACGCATCGCCAACGAGCTCGCGGACGTCGACGGGGCCCTCGTGGCCGCGGAGGAGGCGTGGCTGCTCGTCGAGGAGATGGCGCCGTGAGCGGCGCAACTCGCGAGCCGGCCGGCGTCATGCGACGCACCCTCCGGATCGGCCTCACGGGGCCGATCGGGTGCGGGAAGTCCACGGTCGCGCGCGTGCTCGGACGGGCCGGCGCCGTGGTCGTCGACGCCGACGACGCCGCGCGCGCCGTGACCGCGCCCGGCGAGCCGGCGCTCGAGCGGATCGTCGCCCGGTTCGGCCCGCGCTTCGTCCTGCCCGACGGGGCCCTCGATCGGTCGGCCCTCGGTCGGCTCGTCTTCTCGGATCCCGCCGCTCTCGCCGATCTCGAGCGGATCGTCCATCCGGAAGTCCGTCGCGTGATCGAGGGCGTCTTCGCCGACGCCGAGCGCGCCGGCGCCGCCGCGGTCGTGGTCGAGGCGATCAAGCTCGTGGAGGGCGGCCTCGCGGCAGCCTGCGACGAAGTCTGGCTCGTCACGTGCGCTCCCGGGGCACAGCGCGACCGGCTCCTCGACCGGGGGCTCTCACCCGCGGACGCCGAGCAGCGGATCGCCGCACAGGCCGGGATCGAGGCACGCGTCGGCCACGTCGCGACGCGGATCATCGACACGTCGGGCTCTCGCGACGCGACGGCCGCCGTCGTGGAAGCCGCCCTCGCCGAGGCGCTCGGCGCGCGACGCTGACGGGACCACGCGATGCCCGAGCCGTTCTCCCGGGTCGCGGACTTCCTGGCCGGCGGCGCCGGCGAGATCGACTGGGGGACCGCGCTCAGCACGCTCGTCGCCGGCCTCGCGGTCGCCGCAGCCGCGATCGCCGTCACCCTCGTCGTCGCCTGGTACCTGCGCCACGGGCCGCTCACGACGAGGGCCGTGGACGGCATCGTGCCTGCCGTGATCCGACGGCTCCGCCGCACGGGCGGCGCCGACGATCGGGAGCGCTGGATCTGTCGCATCTGCCGCTCGTGGAACCCCGGCTCGGCGGCGGCGTGCTACCGCGGGTGCGGCCCACGCGGCGCGGTCGCGATGCTGCTCCCCGACGACGTCGTGCGGATGGCCGCTGCGCGCTCGCACGGCGGCGAGGACCATGCTCCGGACGCGCCCGCCGAGCCTCCCGCGACGACCGACGGCGGCCGCCCCTGCGTCTAGAACGCCCGTTCTCTTCGGACGGATCGAGTGGTAGGATAGAGCGCCACAGAGATCCATCCGCGCGGAGCGCCACGTGCCCGACTTCACCCTCGTCGCCGACTTCGAGCCGACCGGCGACCAACCCCAGGCGATCGCCGGTCTCGCCGACGGCCTCGCCCGGGGGATGCGCCACCAGACCCTCCTCGGCGCGACCGGGACGGGCAAGACGATCACGATCGCGTCGGTCATCGCCCGGCAGCAGAAGCCCACGCTCGTCCTCGCGCACAACAAGACGCTGGCGGCGCAGCTGTACGCGGAGCTGCGGGATTTCTTCCCGGAGAACGCGGTCGAGTACTTCGTCAGCTACTTCGACTACTACCAGCCGGAGGCGTACCTCCCGCGGTCCGACACGTACATCGAGAAGGACTCGAGCCGGAACGAGGAGATCGACAAGCTGCGCCACGCGGCGACGCAGGCGCTCTTCGAGCGCCGCGACGTGATCATCGTCGCGTCGGTCAGCTGCATCTACGGCCTGGGCGCGCCGGTGGACTACGGCGCGACGGTCCTGCGGCTCCGCGTCGGCGGCCAGTACCGCCGGGACGCCGTCCTCCGCCACCTCGTGGACCTCCAGTACCAGCGCAACGACCAGTCGCTCACGCGCGCCCGGTTCCGCGTGCGCGGCGACACGCTGGAGGTCGTCCCCGCCTCCGAGGACCGTCTCGTGCGCGTCGAGTTCTTCGGCGACGAGATCGAGCGGATCACCGAGGTGGACGCCCTGACCGGCGAGCTCCTCGCCCAGCGGAACGACCTCTCGGTCTTCCCGGCGACCCACTACGTCACGCCGGCCGACAAGCTCCAGGCCGCGATCGTGGACATCGGGCAGGAGATGGAGGATCGGGTCGGCCAGCTCGAGGAGGAGGGTCGGGTCCTCGAGGCGGCACGCCTCCGCCAGCGGACCACATTCGACCTCGAGATGATGCGCGAGCTCGGCTACTGCTCAGGGATCGAGAACTACTCGCGTCACCTCTCCCGGCGCGACGCCGGCTCGCGCCCGTGGACCCTCCTCGACTACTTCCCGCCGGACTGGCTCCTCGTCGTGGACGAGAGCCACATGTCCATCCCGCAGGTCGTGGGGATGTACAAGAACGACCGGACGCGGAAGGAGATCCTCGTCGACTTCGGCTTCCGGCTCCCGTCCGCGCTGGACAACCGACCCCTCACGTTCGAGGAGTTCGAGGCCACCGTGAACCAGGCGGTCTACATGAGCGCGACGCCGGGACCCTACGAGCTGGAGCGCAGCGAGCGGGTCGTCGAGCAGCTCATCCGGCCGACCGGGATCGTGGACCCGCGGATCGAGGTGCGGCCCACCGAAGGTCAGATCGACGACCTCCTCGAGCGGATCCGCGGGCGGGCGGAGCGCGGCGAGCGCGCCCTGGTGACGACGCTCACCCAGCGGATGGCGGAGCAGCTCGCGGACTACCTGCACGAGCTCGGCGTGAAGGTCTCGTATCTCCACGCCGAGGTCGACACGCTCGAACGGGTCCGGATCCTCCGCGACCTCCGCCTCGGCGTCTACGACGTCGTCGTGGGCATCAACCTCCTCCGCGAAGGAATCGACCTCCCGGAGGTCACGCTCGTCGCGATCCTCGACGCCGACAAGGAGGGGTTCCTGCGGAGCGCGTGGTCGCTCGTCCAGATGATCGGCCGGGCTGCGCGCAACGTCGGTGGCGAGGTCGTCATGTACGCCGACGCGGTCACTCCCTCGATGCGCCAGGCGATCGACGAGACGGACCGGCGGCGCGCGGTCCAGGAGGCGTACAACCGCGAGCACGGGATCGAGCCGGCGACGATCGTGAAGGAGATCCACGACATCAACGACCGGCTCCGCGCCGTGGCGGAGGAGGGTGGGGCCTACGGTCGCGACGAGGCCGCCGGGCGTGGCGGCTTCGACGTCGCGGACCTGGACACGGCGCAGGTCGAGAAGCTCGTCTCCCAGCTCGAGGCGCAGATGCGCGAGGCCGCCAGGAACCTGGAGTTCGAGCGGGCGGCCGCCCTGCGCGACCAGGTCCAGGAGATCCGCCTCCGGGTCCTGGAGCAGGACGCGTCGGTCGTTGTGGGTCGCGCCGCGGAGCGGGCGGCGGAGCGCGCCGCCGAGCGGGCGAAGCGCCGGCCGACGGAGCGCGCGACCGCCCCGGAGGAGCCGGCGGTCGAGGTGACCTCGGTACGCGTGGTCGCCGCGGGCGAGGAGCCAGGCGCGGCGCTCGGCGCGCCCGAGGGCGGCACCGCGTCCGACTGGCTGCCCGGGATCCGGGACGCGCACGACGACGAGGATGGCGCCGCGCCCGGCGGGTGGCAGGCCGGCTGGCTCGATCGTCCCACCTGGGACCCCACCATCGCGCCCAACATCAAGAGCCGGACCGGCGGCAAGGCTCGGCGCTCCGGTCGGCGCCGGTACTGATCGGGGCCGGGGCGGTGCTGACCCTGGCCAGGGCCGGGGTCCGGGGCCGGGGCCTGGGCCCGACCGGCGCCGCGCCGGCCGCGGTGCCCCCGTGGCGACTCCCGACTGACCGTTCCGGCCGCCGCCGTCACGGTCGTTGCGGCGCGTATAGTCGCCGTCGATGGCCGCCTCCGCCTCACGCCCGCACATCGGCCGCCCGCGCCGGCGGCCGTTCGGGGTCCTCGTCATCTGCGCGCTGCTCGCGATCGAGGCCGCGATCATCGGCCTCGCTGTCGTCGCGCTCTTCACGGAGCATCCCGATGACGCTCGGGCGGACGCCCTCATCGCCCTCCGTGCCTTCGGGTTCGACCTCTCGTTCGTCACCGACGCCGCATCCGCGCTGAGGATCGCCGAGGCCCTGCTCGGGGCCTTGTTCGCCTTGACGGCGGTCCAGGTGGTCCTCCTGCTCCTCCTTCTCAGAGTCGGCTGGGTGCTCACGATGCTGACCGTCGGCGTGAGCCTGTTCGCGAACCTCGTGTCGATCTGGCGGGGTGTCGAGATCGACGCGATCTCGCTGCTCATCCTGTCCGTGGCCGCGCTCTACCTCAACCAGAGCGACGTCCGGCGGGCGTTCGGGATCGGCGCGAGCCGCATCGATGTCGCCCTCGGCCGGTCCGCGGAGGCGATGGCCGACGGCGTCATGGGCGAGCCGTGGTGAGCGAACGTACGCCCTTGCCGGGACCGGCCCCTGCGACCGCGGCCGCACCGCCGCCGTCCACCGGGGAGGTCGTCGGCACCGACGCGAAGCGCGACCTCGCCCTGCTCCGCCGGTTCGAGCCGATCGTGAAGTACACGCGGGGCGAGCTCTTCTTCCCGATGTCCGCCGAGCCGTACGTCGCCGAGTGCGAGCTGTGGGCCGCCACATCGGAGCGTGACGCCAGGCTCCTCGTCCCGCTCGGCGACCTGAGCGCCGAGGATCTGCCGACGCACGCCGGCGCGGCGCCCGGCAGGCGCCAGTACCTCCGCTTCGTCCAGGAACCCCTGAGCGGCGCCGCACTCGCCCGCTGGCATCGCCGGCCCGGGCGGCCGCGTTTCGCGGCCCCCAGCCGCCTCGCGCGCGTCGGGATCGTCGCGCGCCTCATCGACGCAGGCTTCGACCTCTCGCTCCTCGTCCGCGGCAAGGTCCCCGGCGGCACGATGGCCGCGGCACAGGTCAAGTACGCGGCGATCCGCGAGAAGGATCCGCGGTTCATCTACCACGGGCGCGTCGTCCGGCAGGCGGGCTGGACCGTCTGCCACTACATGTTCTTCTACGCGGCGAACGACTGGCGGTCGACGTTCTCGGGCGCGAACGACCACGAGGCCGACCTGGAGCAGTGCTTCGTCTTCGTCGAGGAGCGGCCCGACGGTGAGGCCGCCGTCCCGGTCTGGTTCGGCCGCGCCGCGCACGACGAGGTCGGGGCCGACCTCCGCCGACGGTGGGACGACCCGTACCTCAAGCGCGAGGGCGACCACCCGATCATCTTCGCGGGGGCCGGCTCGCACGCTGCGTACATCGAGCAGGGGGAGTACCTCCTCTCGGTCCCGCTCACGGTGCCGCCGGTCGTGGGTGGCGCGATGGCGGCGCTCCGTCGCTTCTGGTCCGAGACGCTCCGCCAGGGGGAGGTGCGCCCCGGGGGAGGAACGCCGATCGGGAGCGTCCCCTTCGTCGACTACGCGCGCGGCGACGGGGTCGCCATCGGCCCTGGCCAGCCCGACGCGTGGTCGCCGATCGTCATCGGCGACCGGACCCCGTGGGTGGACCGCTACCGCGGTCTCTTCGGCCTCGACACGTACGACCGGTTCGCGGGCGAGCGTGCACCGGCCGGCCCCAAGTACGCGCGGGACGGCCGCCCGCGCCAGAGCTGGATCGATCCCGTCGGCTTCGTCGCGCTCGACGCGACGCCGCCGCCGGGCCGTGCCGCGGACGTCCTCGCGGGGCGCGTCACGGCGCTCGCGGCGGAGCGCGGCGCCGAGGTTGCACGGATCGACGACCTCGCGGTCGCCGCCCAGGAGCTCGGGGCGCAGGTGCTGGCCCTCCAGCGAGCGGGTCGCTCGCAGGCGTTCATCGACACGGTCGCAGCCGAGCGCGATGCCGCGGTCGCCGACCTGACCGCCGCGCGCGCGAGGGTCGAGGCGCTGCGGGAGACGATCGGCGAGGCGCACGATGAGATCGCGCGCATCGAGGCCGGCGATCACGGGGACCCGCGGGCGCACCTGCAGATGGTCGTCCGGCCGCAGAGCCAGAGCGACATCCGGCGGAGCCGGCTCCTGGATTTCTGGTCGGCGATCGGCGTCGGCCTCGCCGTCATCCTCGTCGGCGGCGTGCTCGTCGTGGATCCCGGTCGGATCTGGGCGGCGCTCGTGATCGTGGCCGCCGGCTACTTCGCGATCGAGACCGTCATCCGGCGACGCGTCATCCGGACGCTCCTCGACGTCACGCTGATCCTCGCGGGGATCTCGCTCGTCGTCCTCGTCGTCGACAACTTCGTCTTCATGCTCGCCGTGGCCGTTCTCGCGATCGGCCTCGTCATCCTCCGCGACAACGTCCGGGAGCTGCGCGCCTCGCTCGGGTAGGTGGCCAGGCCCGGGAGGGTTCGGGTCTGGATGCGGGAGCGCGTCGGGGTTCGGTCGCGCGAACGCGTGTTCTATTCTCGTCCGCTGCGGTACACTGCGACCGTGCCCCAGGACTCGATCGTCGTGCGCGGAGCGCGCGAACACAACCTCAAGGACATCACCGTCGCGTTCCCGCGCGACCGGCTCATCGTCATCACGGGCCTCTCCGGCTCCGGCAAGAGCAGCCTCGCGTTCGACACGATCTATGCGGAGGGGCAGCGGCGGTACGTCGAGAGCCTCTCGGCGTACGCGCGCCAGTTCCTCGGCCAGATGGAGAAGCCGGACGTCGACCAGATCGACGGGCTCTCGCCGGCCATCTCGATCGACCAGAAGGGCGGCAGCCGGAACCCCCGGTCCACCGTCGGCACGGTGACGGAGATCTACGACCACCTGCGCCTCCTCTTCGCGCGGATCGGCCACCCGCACTGCCCCACGTGTGGCCGCGAGATCGAGCGTCAGAGCGTCCAGCAGATGGTCGACCAGGTCTACCGGTTCCCGGAGGGGACGCGCCTCATGGTGCTCGGCCCGCTCGTGAAGGACCGGAAGACCGAGGGCGACCGGGTCTTCGAGGCCGCCCGGAAGCAGGGCTTCGTCCGCGTCCGCGTGGACGGCGAGATGCACGACCTGGCGGAGGCGCCGACGCTCGACAAGTACAAGCGCCACACGATCGAGGTCGTCGTTGATCGGTTCATCGTCCGCGGCCCTGAGGTCCCGGACGACGCGCCGCGCGACACCGAGGGCAGACCCCTCGATCCGGCGACGGGGGAGCCCATGGCGCCGCCCGACGCCGCTCGCCTCGCGGACTCGATCGAGACCGCGCTCCGCCTCGGCGAGGGTGTCGTCCTCATCGCCCCCGCGCCGCGCGAGGGCGAGCCGCCGGACTTCGAGGAGCGCCGGTACAGCGAGCGCTACAGCTGCCCGTACGACGGGACGACGATCGACGAGCTCGAGCCGCGCAGCTTCTCGTTCAACTCCCCGCACGGCGCCTGCCCGGCCTGCACGGGCATCGGGACGCGCCTGGAGATCGACCCGGACCGGCTCATCCCGGACCGCGACCTCTCGATCGCGGACGGCGCGCTCGTCCCCTGGTCGCGGATGCCGATGGCGGACGGCTGGTACCTGAGGATCCTCGAAGCTCTCTTCGAACGCTACGGGTGGGACTTCCACGCGCCCGTGAAGGACCTGCCGCCCGAGGCGATCGAGTACACGCTGTACGCGCCCCGCGGCGAGCAGGTCGTCATCGGGTACCGCCACGAGCGCGGTGAGAACACGTACAACGCCACGTACGAGGGCGTCGCCGTCAACCTCGAGCGCCGCTACCGGGAGACCGAGAGCGAGTTCATGAAGAGCGAGCTCGAGAGGTACATGGTCGAGCGCCCCTGCCCCACCTGCGGAGGGAAGAGGCTCCGGCCGGATGCGCTCGCGGTCTCGGTCGACGGGCGGAGCATCTGGGAGGTCTCGACGCTGTCGGTGGCGGACGCCTACACGTGGGCGACGACGCTGAGTGCGCGGCTCTCGGAGCGCGAGCGGACCATCGCGCGGATGGTCCTCAAGGAGATCGCGGCGAGGCTCGGCTTCCTCGTGGACGTCGGGCTCGACTACCTGACGATCGACCGAACGAGTCAGACGCTCTCGGGCGGCGAAGCACAGCGGATCCGGCTCGCGACGCAGATCGGGTCGAGCCTCATGGGCGTCCTGTACATCCTCGACGAGCCCTCGATCGGCCTCCACCAGCGCGACAATGCGAAGCTCATCGCGACGCTCACGCGCCTGCGCGACCTCGGCAACACGCTCATCGTCGTCGAGCACGACGAGGAGACGATCCGCACCGCCGACTGGGTCGTGGACATCGGTCCGGGCGCCGGTGAGCACGGGGGGGAGGTCGTCGCCTCCGGCCCGCTCGAGACCCTGCTCGCGGAACCGCGGTCGATCACCGGCGCGTACCTGCGGGGCGATCGCTCCGTGCCGGTGCCGGAGACCCGGCGAGCGGGCAACGGCGGCGCCCTCGTCGTCCGCGGGGCCCGCGAGCACAACCTCAAGGACATCACCGTCGCGTTTCCCCTCGGGCGGTTCGTCGCGGTCACGGGCGTCTCGGGCTCGGGCAAGAGCACCCTGGTCACGGAGATCCTCTTCCGCGCCGTGGCGCGCCGCCTGTCGGGCGCACGCGAGGCGCCCGGAGCCCACGACGGCGTGGACGGCGTCGACCTCATCGACAAGGTCATCGAGATCGACCAGAGCCCGATCGGACGCACCCCGCGCTCGAACCCGGCGACGTACACGGGGCTCTTCGCGCCGATCCGCGAGCTCTTCGCCGGCGTCCCGGAGGCGCGCGTCCGCGGTTACGGACCCGGACGCTTCAGCTTCAACGTGAAGGGCGGACGCTGCGAGAACTGCAAGGGCGACGGCATCCTGAAGATCGAGATGCAGTTCCTGCCGGACGTCTACGTCCCGTGCGAGGTCTGCAAGGGCCGGCGCTACAACCGCGAGGCTCTCGAGATCCACTACAAGGGCCGCTCGATCGCGGACGTCCTCGACATGACGATCGAGGAGGCGCTGCACTTCTTCGAGCCCGTGCCCAACGTCGCGCTGAAGCTCCGCACGCTCTATGATGTCGGGCTCGGGTACGTGCACCTCGGACAGCCTGCCACGACGCTCTCTGGCGGCGAGGCGCAGCGCGTGAAGCTCGCCACCGAGCTCTCGCGTCGGGCCACCGGGAAGACGCTCTACGTCCTCGACGAGCCCACCACGGGCCTCCACTTCGCGGACGTCGAGAAGCTGCTCCAGGTCCTGCACCGGCTCGTCGAGGCAGGCAACACCGTCGTCGTCATCGAGCACAACCTCGACGTGATCAAGACCGCGGACTGGATCCTCGATCTCGGGCCCGAGGGCGGCCATCGCGGTGGCCGTCTGATCGCCGAGGGGACACCCGAGGAGGTCGCCCGGATCGACGGGTCGGCGACGGGCGAGTACCTGGCGCGCGTGCTGCGCGGCGAGCCGCTCGTCCCCCTGTCGGACGTCACCTTCGCCGACGAGGCCGGCCGGGCCGGGACGCGCCTCGGCCGGCGGGGTGCCGTGGGTACGGGAGCGGCCGCGGCCGGCAGGGGTCCCGCCGGGCCGGCGCGGAAGCGCGCGGAGG
>JAKAJU010000105.1 GCA_021813655.1 Chloroflexota bacterium
GGCGGGCGCGCGGGCCCGGGGCCGTCAGCCGGCGGGCGCCCGGACGGGCGGGCGCGCGGGCGCACCGGCGCACGCCCCGTCACATCGGGTCGCCGAGCTCGATCCGGATCCGCTTGTTGATCCGACCCTTGCTCTCGTAGCCGGTGACCCGGATCGAGCCGACCTCCGACGTGCTCGCGACGTGCGTCCCGCCGTCGGCCTGGAGGTCGAGCCCCACGATCTCGACGGTCCGGACGATGTCGATGCCGGGCGGCAGGAGGTTCACCTTCGTCCGGATGAGATCCGGGATCGCGAACGCCTTCTCGCGAGGGAGGAAGTCGACCCGGATGGGTCGGGCGCGCGCGAGCTCGACATTCACCTTCGCCTCGATCCCGGCGACGAGGTCCCCGCTCATCGTCTCGAACTCGAAGTCCATGCGCCCGGCGCCGGGCTCCATGTTCCCGCCGGTCACGGGCGCGCCGTAGTCGCGCCAGACCACGCCGCACAGGGCATGGAGCGCCGTGTGCGTGCGCATCAGCCGGTAGCGCCGCTCCCAGTCGAGGTCCACCTGGTAGAACCCGGCGGCGCCGACCTCCGGTGGCATCGCCCCCGGCTCGAGCTCGTGGACGATGTCGTCGCCGACCTTCCGCGCGGCGACCACGACCCACGACCGGCCGTCGACCGCCCGGATGACGCCGCGGTCGGCGGGCTGGCCGCCGCCGCCCGGATAGAAGACGGTGCGGTCGAGGACGACGAGCGCGCCCTTCCCTTCCTCCGCCGGCTGTACCTCGCGGACCGACGCTGCGACCGTCCGGAGATAGCTGTCGGAGTAGCAGATGTTCTCGCTCACGCGGGCGATGCTACCAGTCCGGCTCGACGGGATCCGCCGGGTCGACGCGCGCCGGACCGTCCGTCCAGGGACGCTGGCGGCCGCTCGCCGCGCGGCTGCGGTCCGCGAGATCTACCTCACGGGGCTCGACCTGGACGCGGGGATCGTGCCGGGAGACGAGGCGTGATCAGGGCGTGACGGTCAGGGTCCCCGTCATGTTCGGGTGGACGGTGCACACGAAGGCGTAGGTGCCGGCGTTCAGCCCGCCGATCGTGTAGACCGTCTGCGCGGGGCCCGTGACGATGTCGCCGGTGAAGACGGCCTCGCCCGTCGGCGAGCCCTTGTGGATCGCCACGTTGTGCGGGATCCCCGAGTCGCGGTCGTCGAAGCTGACCGTGAACGTCGTGTTCGCCGGGACGGTGATCGCTGTCTGGTCGAAGGCGACGTTCTCCGCGACGAGGTTCACGTTCGTCCCGCTCGAGACGGTCCCGCCGCCTTCGCCGGTCGTCGGGTTCGTCGGGCCCGGGACGACCGTGGGCGGTGCCGCCGAGGGCTGCACCGGCGCAGGGGTCGGAGGCTCGGTGGGGTTGAAGGTCCAGCCGGGTGACGTCGAGCTCGCGCAGGCGGCGACGATCAGGACGATCGCTGCAGCAGCGACGATCCGCAGGGTCCGCATGGTGGTGGTGGTCCTCAGGGAGATGAGCAGGCCGCATCCCGGCGCTGACCGGGGCGGTGGAGTCTACCCGACGACTCGGATCGCGTCCTCGCAAGGCCTTACCGCCGAGAGTACTGGTACCCACCGGTACGAAGAGGCCATGGAGAGCTACGTCGCCCCCCGGTACGTTCCAGCTCCGAACGCCGAACGCGACCTGTCGAGTGGCGTGTGAGGGTCGCATCCAAGCGCCGGACGGCGCCGGGAGGGACGATCGAGATGAAGCAGAAGATGACGTGGCGTGCGTGGCGCATCGCGCTCGCCCTTGGCTCGCTCTCGGCGCTCGCGCTGGTCGCAGAGGCCGGCCGCCGCTGGTCCTGATCACCCTCCGGTAGGGCGATCCTCCGGCCCGCAGCACCGGCAGGATCGCCGCTCCGTCCCCGATCGCCGGCACAGGCGATCGCCCGTTCGTCGCCCAGCTCGGGGACTGGCATATCAAGGCCCGGGTCTCGGGGACCCGGGCCTTGATGTTCCCCTAGGACGCCGCCGGCGACCCGGTGAGCCCGAGGCGGATCGCGACGGCTGCAGCCTCCACGCGGCCGGAGACGCCGAGCTTCGAGAGCACCCGGCCCACGTGGACGTGGACGGTCCGCTCGCTGATGAAGAGCCGCTCGGCGATCTCGCGGTTCGAGCGGCCCTCCGCGATGAGCTCGAGCACCTCGTGCTCCCGCCGGCTCAGGCCGAAGGTATCGCCACGTGGCGGCGGTGGCGTGCCGACGACGGCCCGCGCGAGGGCGCTGTCGCCCACGCCGTCGCCATCGACGCCCCCGCGCACCCGCTCCGTCGAGCGCGGGTCGACTGACGGCTCGGCGGATGTCAGGACGACCGCGGGCATCGGGATGAGGGCGCGCGCGGCGAGGTCGCGGACGGCTGCGAGGAACGGAGCGGCGCCGAGGCTGACCGCCGCCTCGTGAGCCCCGAGCAGAGGCGCACGGGCCTCCGCGCGCGTCGCCGTCGCCCTCCCCTCCGCGCGGAGGCGCGCCGCCGCCTCGTGGTAGCGCGCACGCGCCGCGCGATACGGGACGCCGAGGACGTCCCACGTCTCGGCAAGGGCGCGCCACTGGTCGGGGTCGTCGCGGCCGTCGATCCGGGCACGGTGCAGCCGCGCGGTCTCGAGGAGCGCCTCCGCCTCACGCCGCGAGCCGTGGGCCGGCCCCGATGACGCCTGCGCGACAGCTGTCTCGGCGCGCGCGTGCATGACGCTCGCGCGCTCACGCGCCGATGCGAGAAGGGCAAGGTCCCGGCGGGACCGCGCAGAGGCTGCGGCATCGGCCTCCACCTCGAGACCGTCGGCCGCGACCCGGACGAGGAGCGCCCAGTCCTCGGTGTCCGACACGCGATCCCATCCGGCCGCGATGGCTCGACGGGCGTCCTGGAGGTCGCCGCGCCAGCGGGCGAGCGAGGCCGCAGCCAGGTACGTGGGCACGGAGCTCTCGAGGTCGGGGCTCGTCTCGAGCCCGACGAGGAGCTGGCCGAGGAGCCGCGCCGCTGGCTCGCCGGCGTTCGACTCGATCTCGACGATCGCGAGGTTCAGGGCCGGGTACTCGAAGGCGGAACCCGCCGGCCCCCATGCGAGCGCGTCGAGGCTCAGGGCGCGGGATTCGTCCCATCGGCCGAGCGAGAAGAGCGTCTCGGCCGCGTTCCCGCGGAGGAAGTTGCCGTAGATCTCGGCGAGGCCGGCACGCGTCGCCGCCTCGATCCCCTCGAACGCGACGGACAGCGCCTCCTCGCGTCGTCCGAGCAGGTCGAGGACCGTCGTCAGGTTCGCGTCGGCGCGGAACCGCTCGTCGAGAAGCCCGAGACGGTCGGCCGCGGAGCGCGACTGGCGCAGAACCTCGACACCGCCCTCGGGGTCGTCCGTCCACGCGCGGCAGACGCCCAGCGTGATCGTCGCCTGGACGAGCTCCGCGAGTCCCTCGTTCCCCGCCTCGCGGGCGGCCTCGATCGCCTCCCCCACCGACCGCAGGGCATCGGTGAAGTACCCCTCGAACATCCGGACCTGCGCGAGCGATCCGAGGACGGCCGCCCGAACCCGAGCGTTCGACGTGGGCGCCACCGCGACCGCCTCGCGGTGCGCCGCACGACCGCCGTCGTTGTCGCCGGCAGCGCGGCGGTAGCGGCCGAGCGCGTCGAGGAGGACCGCGACCCGCGCAGGGTCCGCGCGGCGATCGGCGAGGGCGATCGCCGACTCGACGTACGACGCGGCCCGGATCGGGAGTCCTGCAGCGTGCGCGGCCTCCGCCGCGCGCGCCCGGATCTCGACGGCGTCGTGCGACGCGCCACCTCCCGCGCTCGCCGCGGAACCCGTCCCGGCCTCCTCGAGGTCGATCGCGGTCTCGAGCGAGGCGAGCGCGTCCGCCGCCGAGTCGCGGTCCTCGGCCACGGCCGCGGCCGCGAGGGCCGCGTCGCGGGCACGCACGTCGTCGCGCGCCGCGAGCCAGTGGGCCGCGGCCTCCGCGGGCTGTTCCGCGAAGGCGGAGGCGAGGGCGGCGTGGAACCGGCGCCGGAGCGTCGGGAGTAGGTCCGCCGCGACGGCCTCCCCGATCCGCGCATGGCGGAAGCCGACCGGATCATCGGCGGGGCCGGCCGGGCGACCGCCCTCCGACGCGTCGTCGAGCACGACGACGGCGCCATCGGCCACCGCCTCCGCGAGCCCGTCGGCGACTGCCGGGTCCGGGACGTACGGACGCGGCGTCCCGTCGACGGAGGCCGCGTCCGCGACGCGTGCGTCGGGGTGACGCCGCGAGCCGCCCGCTCCCCGCGGGCCGGTTCCGGACGCGCTCCATGCTGCGCCGGGCGCTGCGGACTCGAACGCCGCGAGGGCTGCGGAGAGACGGGAAGGCCGGATCGGCGCACCTGCGAGGGCGAGCACCCGCAGGACGCGGCGACAATCGCGCGAGCGGAGCGCGAGGCGCGAGAGCGAGAGCTGCTCCAGCGAGGCGCTGAATCGCGCCCCGGGGAGCTCGCGGCTGGCCGCGAGGATCTCCTCGACTGCGAGCGGGTTGCCGTCCGAGCGCTGGGTGACCTGGAGCAGCGTCGTCGCGGACGGGCGCTCACCCTCGATCTCTGCGACCAGGTCGGCGATGTCGTCGCGTCCGAGCGGCGCGACCTCGATCCGGCGGGGCGGACGGGTGCTCTCGCCCAGGGAGCGGAGCGTCCGCGCGAGCGGATGCGCGCGGGTCATGCGGTCGGGCTCGAGGGTCACGACGAGGCAGAGCCGGCGATCGCGGACGGCGCGGGAGAGGAACGCGACGGCCGACCGCGTGCCCGCGTCCGCGTCGTGGAGGTCCTCGAGGACCAGGAGCGCCGGCCGTGCCTCGGCGACGCGGGAGACGACGCCGAGGATCGCCTCGAGCATGCGCGGCTCGCGGGCGACGCGGGCGACGATCGGGGGCCGCTCGGGCAGGAGGTCGAGTTCGACGAGGCGGGTCCGGAGGCCGGGGACGATCCGGGCCAGCTCGTCCGCGCCCGGATCGACGAGCCAGCGCAGCTCCTCGTCGGGAAGCGGCAGGAGGTGCCGGGAGAGCGCGGCACTGACGGGCGCGAACGGGAGCCCGCTCCGCGTGGGGTACGCGGTGCCGGAGAGGACCGTGAAGCCGTCGCCGACGGACGCGACGCGTCGTGCCGTCTCGACCAGCAGGCGCGTCTTGCCGACACCGGAGGTCCCCGACACGAGGACGGTCGTCGGCGAGCCCCGCGAGGTCGCCTCGAGAGCGTCGGCGAGCCCCGCGAGCTCGCGTTCGCGCCCGACCAGGCGTTCGCTCACGAGACGAGCAGGCATGGGGGAATCGTACGACGCGGGGCACGGGCCGGGCGCACGGGCCGGACGCCGGGGATCGGTCATGCGCCGCGCCCGCCGGAAGGAGGGGCCGCCGCGGCGCCATACTTGTCCGGTGGGGTCGTTCGTCGATCGACTCCCGCCGGTCAGGACCTTCCGCGAGCTCCGGCGGGACTTCGACCGCCTCGTGCTCGTGCTCGCGGCCGGCGACCTCGTCGCGAACTTCGGGTTCGCGCTCGTCTTCCCGTTCCTGACGATCTACCTGGTGCAGGGTCTCGGGGCGACCGCCGCCGAGGCCGGTCTCGTCACCGCGCTCTACTCGGTCTGCTCGATCGCGTCGGGAGCCGTCGGCGGATGGCTCGCCGACCGGTTCGGCCGGCGGCGGGTCATGATCGTCTCGGTCGCGAGCACCGGCGTCGTCATCGCGCTCATGGGCCGGGCCGGGGATCTCACGACGATCGCCCTCCTCACGGTCGTGCTCGGGATCGTCGATCCGCCGTTCGTGCCCGCCGCGCGGGCCGCGGTCTCCGACGTGGTCCGCGAGGATCGCCGCCCGCGTGCCTACGGCCTCCTCAGCGTCGCGAACGCCGTCGGCTGGATCGCCGGGCCCGCCATCGGAGCCGGGCTCTCGGGCTTCGGCTACGACGTCCTGTTCCTCGTCGCCGGGATCCTCATCGGCTCGTTCGCGATCGTCGGGTTCGCCTGGCTGCCCGAGACCCTCGGCCGGACCCCACTGGTCGATGCGGGCGGGGGCACGACAGCGGCCGCCGTCGGGCCCGACCGACCGGCGACCATCGTGGGACTGGACGCCGCGGTGCCGCACGCGGAGCCGCGAGGTTCCCGCAGCGCGACGGCCGTCACGGCGTCGGAGGCGCCCGGGAACGTGGGCCGCCGGGCCCGGGCGTTCGCTGCGTTCCTCGCGATCGCCATGGCCGCCCAGGGGGCGATCTTCCTCTGGGTGAGCGTCCTCCCCGTCCACGCGTCGGGCGACCTCGGCGTTGCGACGGGGACGTGGGGACTGCTCTTCAGCCTCAACGGCATCCTCATCGTCGTCTTCCAGCTCCGCATCTCGACGGCCGTCGAAGGCCGTCCGAAGGTCTTCGTCATGGCCGGTGGGATGCTCTGCTACGCGACGGCCATGGCCGTCGTCGCGGCCGCGCAGGACCCCGCGTGGGCGATCCCCGCCATCGCGACGGCGGTCGTCGTCATCACGTGCGGCGAGATGCTCTTCTACCCGATGGAGGCGGCCTTCGTGTCGGACGTCTCGGCGGTGGACCGGCGCGGACGGAACCAGGGCTTCCTCCTCGCGGCCGCCGGCGTCGGGACCGCGCTGGGGCCGCCGATCGGCGGGTACGTCCTCGACAATGCGCCGGGACCGGCGCTCTGGGCGGGCGCGGCCGTGATCTTCCTCGCGTGCGCCGGGGCCCTCGGCCTGCTCGGGCGCGCGACGCGGTCGCTCCCGTCGGTCGAGGGCGCGTGACGGCGATGAGCCGACCGGACTCGCGGCCGGATGCCGAACGGCCGCGCGGTGGCCCGTCGGGCGGCAACGCGCAGTGCGGCCACGCGCCGCGCGGGCCGGACGAGGAGCGGACTTGCGCGATCCCGGCGCATCGGCCACACTGCGCCTCTCATGACACACACGTGCGTTTCCTGGTGTATGTGCATGCGCTGGCGGCCCCGCCGCGTGGAGGATGGGGCCTGAGGCACCGCACGGCCTGAACGCACACAGGTCGAGCCGGGGCCGAAGGTCCGGTCCCGGGGCCGCAGATCCGCGCAGAGGATCTGCGGCTTTTCGTTTCCTCCACCAGCGCGACGGGTGACCGCCGAACCCGACCGGCCCTCCGGAAGAGCGACCGCGCTCTCCGCGGGCGACGGCCCGACAGGGCCCTCCGGGACCAACCCGACGATCGCGCCGGCGACCGGCGCGGACAGGACGGGCGCCCGGCGCCCCCACCGTCGCGGCAGGATGACCGCGACGGACGACGAGAGGAACGACAGGTGACCGACGCGAAGTACCTCCGCCCCGAGACGCTCGCGCTGCACGCCGGCCAGGTGGTCGACCCGGCGACGAACGCGCGGGCCGTCCCGCTCTACCAGACGACCAGCTACAACTTCAACGACGCCGACCACGCCGCCCGGCTCTTCGCGCTGCAGGAGTTCGGGAACATCTACACCCGGATCATGAACCCGACCACGGGCGTCCTCGAGGAGCGCCTCGCGGCGCTGGAGGGCGGGGTCGGCGCGCTCGCGACAGCGTCGGGACAGGCTGCCGAGACGCTCGCGATCTTCACCCTCGCCCGCGCCGGCGACAACATCGTCTCGGCGACGAGCATCTACGGCGGCACGTGGAACCTGTTCCGCCACAGCCTTCCGAAGCTCGGGATCGACGTCCGGTTCGTCGACTCGGCGGACCCGGCGAGCTTCATCCCCGTGATCGACGACCGGACGAAGGCTGTCTTCCTCGAGACCGTCGGCAACCCCAAGCTCGAGGTGCCGGACTTCGAGGCCATCGCGGCCATCGCGCACGAGCGCGGCGTCCCCGTCATCGTGGACAACACGTTCGCCCCACTCCTCGCCCGTCCGTTCGACCACGGGGCGGACATCATCGTCCACAGCCTGACCAAGTGGATCGGCGGGCACGGGACGAGCATCGGCGGAGCGATCGTGGACTCCGGCACGTTCGAGTGGGCGGCGTCGCCGCGGTTCGCGGCGGACCTCGTCGACCCGGACCCGAGCTACCACGGCGTCAGCTACACGGGTGCGTTCGGGCCGCTCGCGTACATCATCAAGGCGCGCGTCCAGGGCCTCCGCGACTTCGGTGCGGCGCTCTCGCCGTTCAACGCCTGGCTCTTCCTCCAGGGCCTCGAGACGCTCCCGCTCCGGATCAGGAAGCACAGCGAGAACGCGCTGGCGGTCGCGCGCTGGCTCGAGGCGAACCCGAACGTCACGTGGGTCGCCTACCCGGGCCTCGAGAGCCACTGGACGCACGGCACCGCGAGCAGGTACCTCTCCGGCGGCTATGGTGGCGTCGTGACGTTCGGCGTGAAGGGCGGCCGCGAGGCCGGCCGGCAGCTCATCGACAACGTGAAGCTCTTCAGCCTGCTCGCGAACGTGGGCGACGCGAAGAGCCTGATCATCCATCCCGCGTCCACGACCCACCAGCAGCTCACCGACGACGAGCAGGCCGCGTCCGGCGTCACGCCCGACCTGATCCGGCTCTCGGTGGGCCTCGAGGCGATCGAGGACATCATCGCGGACCTCGACCAGGCGCTCGCGGCGGCGACGGCCGGCGCCGCCGCGGAGCCGGTGGGCGCTTCGGCGTGATCGACAGCGCTCGAGGCGGCGCCGGCGCGACCGGCGCCGCCTCGACGGCGGGGATCGCATCCGGCGGCGGCCGACCGCCCGGACGCATCCGCCCGTCCGCCGGGGTGCGCGCGACCGTGCAGCTCGGGTCCGGGCGCGTCGAGTCGATCGAGATCGGCTCGCTTTCGCTGGAATCCGGCGCCGTCCTGCGCGACGTCCACGTGGCCTACCGCCACGACGGTCCGGGGCCCGGGGCGGCGCCGCAGGTCGTCCTCGTCCATGCGCTCACCGGGTCGGCCGACGCCGCCGGGGACTGGTGGGCGAGGGTCGTCGGACCCGGGAAGGCGATCGACACGGACCGCGTCGGCGTCGTCTGCGCGAACCTGCTCGGGGGCCGCTACGGCACGACCGGGCCGACGTCGCGCGACCCCGCGACGGGGCGGCCGTACGGCCGCGCGTTCCCCGAGCTCACGCCGCGCGACATGGCGCGCGCCCAGTGGCTCCTGCTCGACGCCCTCGGGATCCGTCACGTCGCGCTGCTCGCTGGCGGGTCACTCGGCGGGATGGTCGCGCAGGAGCTCGCGTTCGAGCGTCCGGCGTCGGTCGGCGTCCTCCTCTCGATCGCGGCACCCGCCGAGGTGGGCGCCCTCGCGCTCGCCTGGGACCACATCCAGCTCGAGCTGGTGGACCGGCTCGGCGAGGAGGGGATGGACCTCGCGCGGCGCCTCGCGCTCACGACGTACCGGAGCGAGGCGGACTTCGACAGCCGGTTCGGGCGGGGTCGAGAGGACGACGGCCGGCTCTCGATCGTCAGCTATCTGACGTACCAGGGCCAGAAGCTGATCGACCGGTTCGATCCGGACACGTACCGGACGCTCGTCACGGCGATGGACGCGCACGACGTGGGGCGGGGTCGTGGCGGGACCGCGGCGGCGTTCCGGGCCCTCGCGCCGGGCGGCTCCGGGCCGACGGGCTCGCCGGGGACGAGGCTGATCGGCGTCGGGATCGTGGGCGACATCCTCTACGGGCCGGTACAGGTCCGCGCGCTCGTGGAGGCGGCCGCGGCGGCAGGCGTGGATGCGCGCTACCGCGAGTTCCAGTCGGACAAGGGGCACGATGCGTTCCTCGCCGAGTGGACGGTCCTCGACCGGCTCCTCCGGGAGGCGATGGACGAGGCGCTGGCCGTCGTGCCAGCGCGGGCGGATCGATAGAGGGGACCGATGACGGACGAACCGCGGACAGGGCCCGACGGGCGGGCCCGCTGCTGGTGGGCGGGCGATCCGGGCGCGGGCGACGCGCTCATGGTCGCGTACCACGACGACGAGTGGGGCGTCCCCGTCTCCGACGATGTCGAGCTGTTCGAGCGGCTGACCCTGGAGGGCTTCCAGGCCGGGCTCTCGTGGTCGACGATCCTGCGCAAGCGCGACGCGTTCCGGCGAGCCTTCGCCGGCTTCGAGCCGGCGGCCGTGGCCGCCTTCGATGAGGCCGACCGGGAGCGGCTGCTCGCGGATGCCGGGATCGTGCGCAACCGCGCCAAGGTGGACGCGACGATCGGCAACGCCGGCGCGTTCCTCGCGATCGTGGCGGAGCGCGGGTCGTTCGCGTCCTACCTCACGGACGTCCTGGGACGCGACGCCCCGGTGCCGCGGGTCCTGCCGCCCGGGACCGTCTTCGCGGACCTCGCCGCGACGACCGCCGAGTCGGACGCGCTCTCGAAGGACCTCAAGCGGCGCGGCTTCCGGTTCGTCGGCCCGACGATCGTGTACGCGTTCATGGAGTCGGTCGGGGTCGTCGACGACCACCTCCCCGGTTGCTGGCGGTACCGCGGCGCCTGAATCCCGCACCCGTGCACCGGCCTGACGCGCCGGGGAGGCGGGCCCGTCCTGCGCGCCTGCGGCGCCAAGGCTCGTCCTCGCCGCCGCGGACCGGCCCGCCTCAGACACCGGTGCGGCCGGCCCCTCGGGCCCGTCCCCGAAACGGCAGGGCTATCCTCCCCGCATGCAGGTCGCCGACCGCATCGAACGCGTCCACCAGGGCATCACCAACATCTACCTGGCGGAGGAGGCCGGCCGCGTCACGGTCGTCGACGGCGGGATGCCCGGGGACTGGAAGCTCCTGCTCCACGGCCTCGCGCGCATCGGGCGGACTCTCGCGGACGTCGAGGCGATCGTGCTGACGCACGCCCACGCGGACCACGTCGGCGTCGCCGAGCGCATCCGCGTCGGGGCACCGTGCGAGGCACGCATCCACGAGGCGGACCTCGATTACGTCCTCGCCGGAAGGCGACCCCCGGGCGGCAGAGACCGCGGACTCGGCGCGGGGACCCCGTCCGAGGCGGTCGCCCTCGCCCGCACCGCGGAGAAGCGCCGCTGACAGGAGCACCCCATGCGTCCCCGCGTCCCGTTCCGTTCCGCGATCCTCGCCGGCGCGCTCGCGTCGGGCCCCGCCCTGCTCGTCCTGGTCGCCGGGCGCCTCCTCCTCGACGCACCCGGGCTTCTCGAGACCGTCGCCGACGGCACGCTCCGGTACGTGCCGCTGCCGGCCTTCGACGCCGCGATCGGGGCGTTCGGGCCCGGCGCGAAGGGGGCGCTCGCGGTCGTGATCGCCGTGGGCACCGTCCTCGCCGGGGGAGGCCTCGCGCTCCTCGTCCTGCGCATCGCCGAGCCCCGATCCATCGCGGCGACGGGCGCGGTCGCGGCGGGGGTGGTGCTGCTCGTCGTCGAGGCGATCGTCCTGCCGGTGGCCGGCGCCGGCATGCTCGGGACCGACGCGACGGCGGACCCGTTCGCGCTCCAGGTCCCGATCGTCGTCGCCGCGCTCGCGTACGGCATGGCGCTCGCGGGCCTCGCCTCGACGTGGCCGACGCAGGCCGCAGCGGCCGCTGCGGCGGCCATGGTGGGCGCGGCGGACGCCGGCGCTCGTGGCGCACCGAGCGCCGACGCGCCGGACGCCGGCGTG
>JAKAJU010000166.1 GCA_021813655.1 Chloroflexota bacterium
TCCGATCTCGGGTGGGCCTCACGGCTGGTCGTCGCCGAGGCCCCCGAAGGTCCGATCGGGGCGCAGATCCTCCTGCGCCGGCCCCGGCCGGTCCCGTGGACGTTCGGGTACGCCCCGCGCGGGCCCGTGGCGACGGCGTGGACGCAGGCGTCGCTCGAGGACCTCGCCATCGCGATCCGCGCCGAGGCCCGGATCTCGGTCGGGCGGCTCTCGCACGTCCGCATCGACCCCGAGGTCGAGGCCGATGGCCCCGACGACCCGGATGGTGCGACGCGCCGCGCGCTCGAGGCTGCCGGCTTCCGACCCGCGCCCCCGATCCAGCCCGACAGGACGCGGATCGTGGACCTGACCGCTCCGGAGGAGGCCCTGTGGGGAGACCTCAGGAAGAAGTGGCGCCAGTACGTCAACAAGGCCCGGAGCGAGGGGGTGACGGTCCGGGCGGCCGAGAGCGACGAGCTCGACCTGTTCTACGCGATCTACGAGGAGACGGCGTCGAGAGCCGGGTTCCTCATCCGGACGCTCGGTGCGTACCGCGACGTCTGGGACGCCTTCCGGCCGGACGGGCACGCGACGCTGCTGTTCGCGCAGGACCGGGATGGGACACCCCTCGCCACGCTCTTCCTCGTCTCTGCGGGGTCACGCGTCGTCGAGCCGTACGGCGGGATGACCGCGACAGGCTCCCTGCTCCGTGCGAACTACCTCCTGAAGTGGGAGGCGATCGTCCGTGCGCGAGCGGCCGGCGCGCAGGCGTACGACATGTGGGGCCTCGCGCACCCGGGGATCGAGCACTTCAAGACCGGGTTCGGCGGGCGCGAGGTCCGGTACATCGGCGCGTGGGACCTGGTGCTCGATGCCGTCGGGCGCGCCGTGTACGAGCGCGGACAGGCTCTTCGCGTCCGGTGGGCCCGCCGGCGGGCCGGCCTCGACCGTGGCGAGCCGGCTGCCGCCGGCGCGGACTGAGGCGAGCGTGGACGTGCGTGACGCCGCGCCGTCCGACCTCGCGACGTGGGACGCCCGCGCGGTCGACGGTCCGGGTGGGAGCGTCTGGCAGTCCCGCGCCTGGGGGGAGCACGCCGCCCGGAACGGATGGCGGACACGCCACCTCATCGACGCGGCGGGCTTCCCCCTCCTCGTCCTGCTGCGGCCATGGCCCGCGATCGGCGGCGCGAGCGCCTATCTTCCGCGCGGGCCCGTGGCCGCCGGGGATGCGCCCGCTCGGATCGTCGAGCGGCTGGTGGGCGTCACGGAGCGCCTCGGGGCCGACGGCGTCGACGTGCTCGCGACCGATGCTGAGATCGCCCTGGAGAGCGGTTATGCGGATCTGCTTCGCGGCGCGGGATTCGCGCCGATCGAGGAGATCCAGCCGTCCCGGCACCGGATGGCGGTGTCGCTTCACGGCGACGAGGCCGCCGCGTGGGAGGGGATCGCGAGGAAGACCCGCCAGCGGATCGGGAGCGCGCACCGCCGCGGCCTCGTCGTCCGGCGGCTGGACGTGCGCGATGCGGCCCCCGGCGGCGGTGCTGGGGCTGCAGAGGTCGGGCGCGGCGCGATCGGCCTCGGCGCGATCGAACCGACCGTGGCGCGGCCTTCCGCGGCGCAGCTCGAGGCCGCGGCTTCGGCGGCATTCGGTCCGTTCCACGCGCTCCTCGAGGCGACAGGGACGCGGCGGGGGTTCGCCATCGGGTCGCGCGCCGGATCGGCCGCGTGGTGGCTCGCGGCCTTGCGTGCCGGCCACCTCGTCTACCTCGAGATCCGCGACACTCCACCGGGCGATGACTGGTCGGCGCCTCGCGGGACGCTGCTCGGCGGGGCGATCTTCTTCCGTCAGGGCGGTCGGATCACATACGGCCACTCGGGCGACCGGCCGGAGATGCGCGCCGCGCACCCGGGCGTCGTCCACCTCCTCCTCTGGGAGGCGATGCGGATCGCCCTGGCCGAGGGAGCGTCGGAGCTCGACCTCGGCGGCGTGGACGTCGCGGGAGCCCGCGGGATCCCGGCCGAGGGCGACCCCATGTGGGGCCTGTACGAGTTCAAGCGCGCGTTCGGCGGCGCCTGGGTCGAGATGGCCGGTGCCCACGAGCGCGTGATCCGCCCGCGTCGCTACGCGGCCGGCCGGGCAGTCGCGGCCCTTGCCCGGCGCCTCCCCGGGGGCGGTCGTGACTGACGCGGCGCTCCCGCCCGAGCTGTCGGCGCTCATCGACGCGGCCGAGCCCACCGGGGACCGATCGCTCGCCGATCTCGCCGGCCGTCTGCAGGCCGAGGGCCGCCTGATCGGCCTTGTCGTCGAGGGGGCGCGCACCGGGGCCGGCGCGATCGGGGAGCTCGCCGGGGTCGCGGTGCGGGGCGTCGAGTACGACTCGCGTCGCGTGCGCCGCGGCGTGGTCTTCGTCGCCGTCCCCGGCGCACACGCGGACGGCCACGACCATGCCGCGGCCGCAGCCGCCCGCGGCGCGTCCGCCGTGGTGGTCGAGCGGGAGCTCGAGGGGCTCCCGATCCCGCAGCTGGTGGTGGACGCGAGCCAGCGCGCGCTCGCACCGTGCGCGTGCTGGTGGTACGGCGACCCGAGCCTCGACCTGGCCGTTGTGGGCATCACCGGGACCGACGGCAAGACGAGCACGAGCCGCCTCCTCGTCTCCGCGCTCGAGGCGGCGGGGCTCCGGGCGGGGCTGTCGAGCACGGCCGCGCTTCGCGTCGGCGGCGTGGACGTCGCCAACCCGGTCCACGCGACGACGCCCGAGGCGCCGGAGATCCAGCGGCTCCTCCGGGCGATGGTCCGGGCCGGCGACCGCGTCGCGGTCCTGGAGACCACGTCCCACGGCCTGGCGCTCGAGAGGATCGGCGGTGTCGCGTACGATGCGGCGATCCTCACGAACGTCACCCACGAGCACCTGGAGTTCCACGGCACGTTCGAGGCCTACCGGGCCGCCAAGGTCCACCTCTTCGAGGCGCTCCGGACGACCGACGCGAACCCGGGCAAGGGGCCGGCGGGTGTCGTCGGACCCGGGGCCTGGCCGAAGTCGGCGATCGTGAACGCCGACGACGCCTCTGCGCGAGTCTTCATCGAGGCGGCGCGAGTCGCCGGGGCCCGCGTCGTGACGTACGGGGAGGCGCGCGACGCGGATGTTCGCGCGGTGCGGATCGACGCCGGTGCGCGCGGCGTCACCCTCGATGTCGAGGCACCGAGCGGCCGCCTCGGGCTTCGCCTGGGCCTCCTCGGTCGCTTCAACGCGTGGAACGCGATGGCCGTCGTCGCGCTCGCGGAGGCGGTCGGGCTGGACCTCGACGCGGTCGTCTCGGGCCTCGCGTCCGCCCCTGCCGTCCGCGGGCGGATGGAGGCCGTGGATCGGGGCCAGCCGTTCACGGTCGTCGTGGACTACGCGCACAGCCCCGCGTCACTGCGGCTCGTGCTCGACGAGATGGCCCCGGTCGCCGGGGCGACGGGCGGAGGCCTCGTCGCCGTCTTCGGGTCGGCGGGGGAGAGGGACGTGGCGAAGCGGCCGATGATGGGTCGCGCCGCCGGCGAGCGCTGCCGCGTCGTCGTCCTGACCGATGAGGATCCGCGCGGCGAGGACCGGGTCGCGATCCTCGACCAGATCGCCGCCGGCGCCGAAGACGCCGGACTCCGACGGGGCTCTTCGCTCCACCTCGTCCCGGACCGGCGCGAGGCGATCGCGCTCGCATTCCGGCTCGCCCGCCCGGGCGACGTCGTCGTCCTCGCCGGGAAGGGGCACGAGACCGGGATCATCGGGCCGCACGGCACCGAACCGTGGGACGAGCGCGCCGTGGCCGAGGAGGAGCTCGACCGCCTGCGGACGTGACGCGAGGGCCCGCTGGTATCCTTCCGGCGACCGATGACGACGGAACAGGCTCCCGCTTCCGGGGCCGCCGGGGCCCCGCGGCGCGCCGAGACGCGCCGCGGCTCGCGGCGCCCGCGACAGGGTGGGTCGGTCGCGTCGCTCGAGCGATCGCTCGTCGACGCCCTCGGCCCGCAGATGTCCGAGGCGGACGTCGCCCGTGTCCGCGAGGCCGTCGCGTTCGCGGCCGAGGCACACCGCGATCAGCGGCGCGCATCGGGCGAGCCATACGTCACGCACCCGATCTCCGCCGCGATCACGCTCGCGGAGCTCGGGCTCGACTCGACGGCGATCCAGGCCGCGCTCCTCCACGACGTCCCGGAGGACACCGAGCACGGCCTCGTCGAGATCGAGGACCGGTTCGGGGCCGAGGTCGCACACCTCGTGGACGGCGTGACGAAGCTCTCCAAGTTCTCGACGCACAGCCACGAGGAGCGGCAGGCCGAGAGCATCCGCAAGATGTTCCTCGCGATGGCGGACGACATCCGGGTCGTCCTGATCAAGCTCGCCGACCGGCTCCACAACATGCGGACGCTCTCGTCGCTGCCGCCGGAGAAGCAGACACGCATCGCCCGCCAGACGCTCGAGATCTATGCGCCGCTCGCGGAGCGCCTCGGGATCTGGCAGATGAAGTGGGAGCTCGAGGATCTCGCGTTCAAGACGCTCGAGCCGGACCGCTACCGGGAGCTCGTCGGCAACCTCGACACGCGCCGCCGTCACCGCGAGTCGTACGTCCAGCGGGCGATCGAGGAGCTCGCGCCGCATCTCGCCCAGGCCGGGATCGAAGCGGATCTCAACGGCCGCCCGAAGCACATCTACAGCATCTGGCGGAAGATGCAGCGCAAGGGCGCGTCGTTCGGCGAGATCTACGACGTCTACGCGATCAGGATCCTCGTCGACGAGGTGAAGGACTGCTACGCGGCTCTCGGCGTCGTCCACTCGATGTGGCGCCCGATCCCCGGTCAGTTCGACGACTACATCGCCGTCCCGAAGTCGAACGGGTACCAGAGCCTCCACACGGCCGTCATGGCCCTCGACGGGAAGCCGCTCGAGATCCAGATCCGCACGCACGCGATGCACGCGATCAGCGAGGTCGGCATCGCGGCGCACTGGCGGTACAAGGAGGGCTCGCGGTCCGAGCGTGCGTACGACGCCAAGCTCGCCTGGCTCCGCCAGCTCATGGACTGGCAGCGCGAGGTCGCCGATGCGACCGAGTTCGTCGAGGGCATCAAGCTCGACATCTTCCAGGACCAGGTCTTCGTCTTCACCCCCAAGGGGGAGGTGAAGGACCTTCCGGCGGGGGCGACCCCACTCGACTTCGCGTACCGGATCCACACCGACGTCGGACACCGCTGCATCGGCGCCAAGGTCAACAACCGCCTCGTCCCGCTCGACTACCGGCTCCGCAACGGGGACATCGTCGAGATCGTCACGACGAAGGGCGAGCACGGACCCTCGCGCGACTGGCTGTCGGTCGTCCGGACGAGCCATGCGCGCGAGAAGATCCGGCAATGGTTCAAGAAGCAGGAGCGCTCGGAGAACATCGTCCACGGGCGCGAGGCCCTCGAGCGCGAGCTCCGCCGGCTCGCGCGGACCTCCCTCAAGGCCGTCGGGCACGAGAAGCTCATCGAGACCGCGAAGTCGTACGGGTACGACACGCTCGAGGACTTCTACGCGGCGATCGGCTACGGTGCGACGGGCGCGCAGCAGATCGTCATGCGCCTCGGCGTCGCGGACGACACGCAACTGGACACCCTCCCGACGGTCGCGCCACCGTCGTCCGCGGCCCGTCTCGGCGGAGTCCGTGTGAAGGGCGTCGGCGACCTCCTCGTCCGCTTCGGCGGCTGCTGCCATCCGATCCCGGGCGATCCGATCGTCGGCTTCATCACCCGTGGCAAGGGTGTGACCGTCCACCTCCGGTCGTGCCCGACGGTCATCGGGGAGCGCGAGCGGGCGCGCCTCGTCGACGTGGAGTGGGAGAGCGGTCCCGTGCAGACGTACCCGATCACGATCATCGTCGAGGCACACGATCGCACGGGCCTGCTCAACGACATCACGCAGGTGGTGGCCGAGCACAAGGTGAACATCGTCGCGGCGTCGGTCGGCGTGACGCTCGACGGGACGGCGCGGGTGAAGGCGACGCTGGAGGTCGCCTCGGTCGCGCAGCTCGCTCGGGTGATGGGACGGATCGAGCAGCTCAAGGGCGTGACGGCCGTGGCGCGCGACGCGGGGTAAGCCGGGACCGACGTCGAGGCCGAGCGGCCCGGGTCCCGAACCGGGGCCGGACCAGTCTGGCGCCGAGGAGGTCCGGCGTCGCGCCGGCCCGGTGCCCAAGCCGGCGCGCTGCCCCGTCGAGGGGTTGCCCGTGCGCACCAGGGTCGGATCCGCAATGGCGGCTGCAAGGCGCGCTTCCTAGCCTGCCCCACCCATGCTGCCGCGTCCCAGACTTCAGCTCGGGTTCAGATCGCTGACCCACCGAACCCGCCGAACCCACGCATCACGTGGTCAGGCGGTCGTCGAGCTCGCCCTGCTCCTGCCGGTCCTCATGCTCGTCCTCCTCGGGACGATCGACCTCGGCCGCCTGTTCGCACTCGCCATCGGCGTCCAGAACGCGGCCCGCGAGGGGGCGAGCTTCGGTGCGACGAAGCCCACGTGCGTGTCGGCTGCCAGCTGCCCGGATCCCGGCAACGTGACCTACGTGGCCCGGCAGGAGCTGGGGGGTGACCCGGGGCTCAGCGTCTCGGTGGCGTGCTCGCCCTCGTGCTCGTCGTCCACTGTCACGGACCACACGATCACCGTCACGGTGTCACAGCGGTTCACCCCGCTGACGCCGCTCATCGCGGAGATCGTGGGCACCTCGATCACTCCGACCGCGTCGGCGACGGCGGTGATCCCGTGACCGGCGGGGGCGTGCGGCGCAGCGGCGGCCAGGCCCTCGTCGAGTTCGCGCTCGTCGTCTCGGTCTTCCTGCTCATCGTCTTCGGCGTCGTCGACGGAGCGCGGCTCGTCTTCTCCCAGAACACCGTCGGCCAGGTCGCGCGCGAGGCGGCGCGTCTCGCGGCGGTCCAGGCGCCGTTCGTGGGGCGCAGCGGTTCGGCCTGTACGGCACCGACCTGTCCGGCCACCACGGCGGTTCTCCGGACGAACGTCCTCGCGGCGGCGAACCGGATGGCGGTGACGGTCGGCCCGATCGCGAGCGCGAACCTCTATCTCGACTGCACGGCTCCGGGCTCACCGCGCAGCGGGGCGTGGACCGGCGGCAACGACTGCTCCGCGAACCGTGCGGCCGGCGCCAGCAACGTCGTGAACGTCCGGGTCGTGGCGAGCTTCCGGCCGGCGACCCCGATCGTCGGCCAGCTCATCGACGCCCTCTATCCCGCGGCGGAGCGACTGTCCGCCTCCTCGTCGATGGTGATCCCGTGAGGTACCGACCGGTGCGACGCGCCCGAGAACGAGGCCAGATCCTCCCCCTCGCGGCGATCATGATGACCGCCCTGCTCCTGCTTCTCGCCCTCGTGCTCGACGGAGGCCTCATGTTCGTCGAGCGCCGGCTCGCCCAGAACGGGGCGGACTTCGCAGCGCTCGCGGGGGCCCGGATCGTCTCGTTGAACGCGCGGGGCACGGCCCAGACCGACGCCGCCGTCCGGGCGAGCATGGAGACCGCGGCCGCGCGGAACGGGGAGACGATCGCCTTCGGTGCGCCCGGCGGCCCGGTCTACACGGACGGGAAGGGCATCGATCTCGCGGGCCCCGTCTACGTGGGCGGGGGCACGCTGCCGTCCGCGGCGCGCGGCGTCCGCGTGGCGGCATCCCGGTCGTTCCGACCGTTCCTGCTCGGCCTCATCGGCATCAGCACGCTCGACGCGAGCGCCGACGCGATCGCGCGTTCGACGGTCGGGGCGCAGCCGGCATGCGCGTTCTGCGTCATCGGCACGAGCCCGCTCTTCACGATGCAGAGCGGGCAGACGTGGCTCACCGTCAACGGCGGCGCCATCGGATCGAACGCCGGGCTCGACTGCTCCGCGAACGCGAACCTGCTGTCGACGGGGACCGGGTCCGGGGTGACGATCTACGGCCAGCGGCTCACGAGCGGCTGTCCGCGGTCGATCACGCCCTCGGCGACAGCGCTGGGGTCGCCCATCCCGGATCCGCTCGCGTTCCTCCCGAATCCGACCCTGCCGGCCGGGCCGGTGAACGGGCCGGTGAACGCCAAGGGCCCGCACTCGACGACGACGATCAGCCCCGGCATCTACCAGGGGATGACGGTCAGCGCGAACGCGACCCTCCAGCTGAACCCGGGGACGTACTACCTCACCGGCGACCTGAGCATCCAGTCGAACGGGACGTTCATCGGCAACGGCGTCACCCTCGTGTTCATGGGCCCGCAGACGAGCTTCCTCCCGCAGAGCAACTCGACGGTGACGATCACCGCGCCGTCGCCGACGCTCCCGGTGAGCGCGCAGTACCCGTTCCCTGGGATGGCGATGTACTTCGCGCGCGACAACAAGGGGACGCTGCAGATGCAGTCGAGCAGCACGACATCGATCACCGGCACGATCTACGCGATCAACTCGAGCGCGCTCCTCGACATGCAATCGGGCACGACCACCACGACCATCAACTCGATGGTCGTGGTGGGGAGCGCGAACCTCCAGTCGTCGTCCAAGCTCACCGTCAACTACGACTCCACGCAGAACGTCCAGCTGCCCGCAGGCCCCCCGTCCCTCGTGAAGTGACCGCCGGCACAGGCGGGTCGGGCTTCGGGACGGACGGCCTCTCCGGCCCGGACCCGAAGCGGGCGTGCGCCCGGTAGACTTCCCGCCATGCCCCCCTATCGCGCGCCCCGTGGCACCCGCGACCTCCTCCCCGCCGAGCGTCCCGCCTGGCGGGCGCTGGCCGACATCGCTCGCTCTCTGTCGGACGCATACGGGTACCGGGAGATCGAGACGCCGCTCTTCGAGCAGGTCGACGTCTTCGAGCGCGGCGTCGGGGCCGTCACCGACATCATCGAGAAGGAGCTCTTCCGGATCGCCCCCCGCACGGAGGACGCCGAGGTCTGGGCGCTGCGCCCGGAGGGGACCGCCGGGATCGTCCGGGCGTACGTCCAGCACGGCATGCAGACGTGGCCGCAGCCGGTCCGGCTCATGCTGCTCGGCCCGATGTTCCGCTACGACAGGCCGCAGGCGGGCCGCTACCGCCAGTTCTGGCAGTGGGACATCGAGGCGATCGGCGACGCCGGTCCGGCGATCGACGCCGAGATCATCGAGCTCGGGCTCCGGTTCTATCGCGAGGCCGGCCTCGAGGACGTGGAGGTCCACCTCAACTCGATCGGGGACCCCGGGTGCCGGCCGGCCTACATCGAGGCGCTCGGCGCGTTCTACGCGAAGCGCCTCGACGAGCTCCCGCCGCACGAGCGGGAACGCCTCGCGACGAACCCTCTGCGCCTCCTCGACTCCAAGGATCCGGCGCTCGTCCGGATCAACGTGGACGCGCCCGTCATCACCGAGCACCTGTGCGACGCGTGCGCGGACCACTTCGCCGAGGTGAAGGACCACCTCGACGCGCTCGGAGTGGAGCACCGGCCCGAGACGGGTCTCGTGCGCGGCCTCGACTACTACACGCGGACCGCGTTCGAGTACTACCGCCGCGGACGCGAGGGACAGCAGCAGGCCCTCGGCGGGGGCGGCCGCTACGACGGCCTCGTCGAGCTCCTCGGCGGCAAGCACACCCCCGGGATCGGGTTCGCGCTGGGCCTCGACCGCGTCATCCTCACGCAGCAGGACGCCGGGGTCGAGGTCCCGTCCGTGCGGCCGCCGATCGCGGTCGTCGTCGGCGCGGACCCGGGAGGCACCGCGGAGCGCCTGCGCGTGGCGACGGACCTCCGCGCGGAGGGCCTCCCGGTGCGGGCGGACCTCGCGATCCGGAAGCTCGGGCGCCAGCTCGAGGCGGCCGCGCGCGAGGGCTCACGGTTCGCGATCATCCTCGGCGACGAGCTGTCGGAGGGGAACGTCCAGCTGCGCGATCTGGAGGCCGCGTCGCAGAAGGTCGTCGCGATCGACGACCTGCCCGCCCTGCTGCTCCGCAAGAGCCAGGGGAGCTGACCGGCCAGGTTCGCGGCCACGGCGGCGCGAGCGTGGCGGGCACGGCCTCGGTGCCGTCCGCTCCGGTACCATTCCGACCATGACGCACCTCGCGACGCCCTACCGGACCCACACCTGCGGCGAGCTCCGCACGACCGACGCCGGGAGCACGGCCCGCCTCGCCGGATGGGTCCACCGCCGCCGCGACCACGGCCACCTGATCTTCCTCGACCTCCGGGACCGGCACGGGCTCACGCAGGTCATCGTCGACGCCGACTCGGCGCCTGAGGCTCACGCGGCGATGGCGAACGTCCGGACCGAGTACGTCCTCTCGGTGGAGGGCGTCGTCGAGCCGCGCCTCGCCGGATCGGAGAACCCTCGCCTCGCCACGGGGGGGATCGAGCTCCGCGCCACGCGCGTGGACGTCCTGGCCGAGGCGAAGACGCCGCCGTTCTACATCAACGAGCCCGATGCCCCGGTCGACGAGGCGCTCCGGCTCACGTACCGGTACCTCGACATCCGCCGCCAGCCGATGACGGAGCGTCTCCTCCTCCGATCGGCGCTCGTCCGTGCGATCCGCGACGTGCACCACGAGCACGGTTTCGTCGAGATCGAGACGCCGAACCTCATCAAGAGCACGCCGGAGGGCGCACGCGACTTCATCGTCCCGAGCCGGCTCCAGCCTGGGACGGTGTACGCGCTGCCGCAGAGTCCCCAGCAGCTCAAGCAGCTGCTCATGGTCGCGGGGATCGACCGCTACTTCCAGATCGCCCGCTGCTTCCGCGATGAGGACCTCCGGGGTGATCGCCAGCCGGAGTTCACGCAGCTCGACCTCGAGATGAGCTTCGTCCGGGAAGAGACCGTGATGGAGTTCGTCGAGACGATGATCATCGAGGTGAGTCGCCGGGTCGCCCCGGACCGCCCGATCACGCAGATCCCGTTCCCGCGGTACACCTACGAGGAGGCGCTCGAGCGATTCGGCTCCGACAAGCCGGACCTCCGCTTCGGTCTCGAGCTCGTGGACCTCGCCGCGGCGATCGGCGCGCCCGCCCCGTCGGGCTTCCGGGTCTTCGACGAGGTCCTCGCTGCCGGCGGGCGCGTGCGGGGCGTGCGGGCGCCCGGGATGGGCGCGATCAGCCGCCATCACATGGACGAGTTCGTCGAGATGGCCAAGCGCTTCGGCGCGAAGGGCCTCGCGCACGTCTCCGTAGGCGAGGACGGGACGCTCCACTCGCCGATCGGGAAGTTCCTCGGCGACGAGACGCTGCGCTCGATCGCGGACGCCGCGAAGGCGGAGAACGGGGATCTCGTCCTCATCGTCGCGGACACGTTCGAGACGTCCGCCGAGGTCCTCGGCCGCCTGCGCCTCGAGATCGGCGCGCGGCTCGGCCTCGCCGATCCGCACGTCCTCGCGTACTGCTGGGTGCACCGCTTCCCGATGTACCAGTGGGACGCGGAGTTCACGCGCTGGGACGCGACGCACAACCCGTTCAGCGGCACCGTCCCGGAGGATCTGCCGCTCCTCACGACGGTCTCCGG
>JAKAJU010000058.1 GCA_021813655.1 Chloroflexota bacterium
ATCCCGGTGGCGGCCGGGCTCGCGGGGGGCAGCAGCGACGCCGCCGCGGCGATCGACGCCGCCCTCGAGGCCTGGTGCGTGGACCCGGGTGCCGCGGCACGGCACGCGGCGGCCGTCTCCGTAGGCTCGGACGTCGCGTTCTTCCAGGCCGGTGGGTGGGCGCTCGTCGAGGGTCGCGGCGAGCACGTGGCGCGGATCCCGTCCGTACGAGGCGCGGCGCCGGCGGTCCTGGTGGTGACACCCGCCGTCGCGGTCTCCACGCCGGCCGTCTTCGCCGCGTGGTCGGGCGGCGCGCGCGCCGCCGGGTGGGGCTCTGCGGCAGCCGCCTCGCGCCACCTCGCCGACGAGCTCCGTGGCGGGATGACCGCGCGGGCGCTCATCGTCCGGGCCGGGATCCTCGTCCATGCCAACGACCTCATGCCCGCGGCGCAGCATGTCGTGCCCGCGCTCGTCGGCTTCCGTCGGGGGCTCATCAGGACGCTCGGGACCGCCGTGGGCCAGTCGGGCTCGGGGCCCACGTGCTGGGTCATCTATCCTTCACGCGAGGACGCGGACGCGGCGGCAGCCGCGGTCCGCGACGCGCTCGCCGACGGTCGCATCGTCGCGCCGGGCGACGCGCCGCCGGCCGTGCACGTCGCGAGCCTCGTCCTCGATCGGCCGGTGGCCACGGATGCCGGCGAGGAGGGGAGCGACACGTGACGAAGCGACATGCGATCTCCGCGACGGGGGCCCCCGCAGCGATCGGCCCGTACAGCCATGCGATCGGCCAGGGGGACCTGCTGTTCCTCTCGGGCCAGCTCGGGCTGGACCCCGCGACAGGCGAGCTCCGCGAGGGCGTGCAGGCGCAGGCGACCCAGGCGATGACGAACCTCATGGCCGTCCTCGATGCCGCCGGGCTCGGGCCGGAGAACGTCCTCAAGACCACGATCTTCCTCGTCGACCTCGCGGACTTCGCGACGGTCAACGCCATCTACGGCGGCTTCTTCGCCGAGCCGTACCCGGCGCGCTCCACGGTCCAGGTCGCCGCTCTGCCCAAGGGCGGCCTCGTTGAGATCGAGGCCATCGCGGCGGGAAGCCGATAGGCGGCGACGCCATGACCGATCCCGCGACAGTCCCGGTCGTCCTCGCCGCCGGCCTCGGCACGCGCATGAGATCGCGGACGCCGAAGGTGCTCCATCCGCTCCTCGGACGACCGATGCTCGCGTACGTCCTCGCTGCCGCCCAGGAGGCGACCGGGGCGCGACCGCTCGTCGTGTACTCGCCGGCGACCGCTGCGGTCCGCGAGGCCTTCGGGGATGTGGCCGACTTCGTCCTGCAGGATGAGCCGAAAGGGACCGGCGACGCCGTGCGCGCGGCCGTCGCGGCGCTCCCTGCGACCACCGCCGACGTGGTCATCCTCAGCGGGGACGTCCCGCTCGTGGCCCCAGGGCTCATCGCGGAGCTCGCCGAGGCGCGTCGGGTCGATGGCGCGGTCATGACACTCGTGACCTTCGAGGCGATGGAGCCTGGACGGCTCGGCCGCGTGATCCGGGATCCGGACGACGAGGACGCGGTCGTCCGGATCGTCGAGGCGAAGGACGCCACGGAGGCGCAGCTCGGCGTGGACGAGGTGAACGCCGGCGTCTACGCCTTCGACCTGCCGTGGCTGAGCCGGCGGATCGGCGACCTGCGACCGTCGTTCGCGACCGGCGAGCTCTACCTCACGGAGCTCGCCGAGCTCGCACGCACCGACCGCCAGCGCGTGACGGCGCTTCTCGTGGACGACGACGGGACTCTGGCCGGCATCAACGACCGCCAGGACCTCGCGGATGCCGCCTCGCTCATGGGCGAGATCGTCAACGTCGCCCACATGCGAGCGGGTGTCACGATGGAGGACCCATCGACGGCGTACGTGGACGCGACCGTGGAGATCGCCTCGGACGTCGTCCTCGAGCCGAACGTCATCCTCCGCGGCGCGACCCGGATCGGGGAGGGGACCCGGATCGGCTCCGGGAGCCGGATCGTCGACACCGTCGTCGGTCGCGAGTGCGAGATCGTGGCGAGCGTGCTCGAGCAGGCCGAGGTGGAGGACGAGGTCCGGATCGGCCCGTTCGCCCACCTGCGTCCGGGGGCGGTGATCGGGCGCGGCGCGAAGCTCGGCAACTACGCCGAGGTGAAGAACAGCCGCATCGGCCCCGGGGTGCAGCAGCACCACTTCAGCTACATCGGCGATGCCGACGTGGGGGCGCGGACCAACATCGGCGCCGGGACGATCACCGCCAACTACGATGGCGCGCGCAAGCATCGCACGACGATCGGCGCCGGGGCATTCATCGGGTCCGACACGATGCTGGTGGCCCCGGTGACCGTCGGTGACGGCGCGCGCACGGGCGCCGGCTCGGTCGTCACGCACGACGTCCCCGACGGGATGGTCGCAGTCGGCGTCCCGGCTCGGCTCCGCCCGCCGAAGCCGCCGGCGGAGGACGAGAGCGACTAATGGGCTCGCTCACCGAGGTGGCCATCGTCGTCGGCCTCACCCTCCTGGCCGGGATCTTCGTCGCCGCGGAGATCGCTCTCGTCTCCGTCCGCCGCAGCAGGGTGGAACAGCTCGTCGACGAGGGCCGGCGCGGCGCCACGCGCGTCCGACGCCTGATCGACGACCCGGGCCGGTTCCTCGCGGTCATCCAGATCGCAATCACGTTCATCGGGTTCCTGTCGTCCGCGGTCGCTGCGGTCTCGCTCACGAGCGGGCTCACCGACCTCCTCTCGGGCGCCGGGATGCCGGTCGCCACCGCCGACGCGATCTCCCTCGTCATCGTCACGGTCCTCGTCTCGCTCTTCTCGATCGTCGTCGGCGAGCTCGTTCCCAAGGCCCTCGCACTCGCATATCCCGACCGGACCAGCCTCCTTCTCGCGGGTCCCGTCGACCTTCTCGGGCGTCTTCTCGCGCCCGTCGTCGCGGTCCTCACCGGCCTGACCCGGGTCATCGTGAAGCCGTTCGGCGCGCACGTGACGAAGGAGGCGCAGATCACGGCCGAGGAGCTGAAACTCATCGTCGAGCGCGGCGGCGAGGAGGGGATCCTCGAGGCCGAGGAGGAGCAGATGATCAACGCGGTCATCGAGCTCGGCTCGCGCCACCTCCACGAAGTGATGGTCCCCCGCACGGACATCGTCGGCCTGCCGGTCACTGCATCCTTCGCGGAGGCTGTCGATACGATCGTCCGGGAGGGCCACAGCCGGATCCCGGTGTACGAGGAATCGATCGACGAGGTCGTCGGCATCCTCTACGCGAAGGACCTCCTCCACATCCTCCAGCAGCCGCCCGATGGGTGGCCGGAGATGCGGAGCGTCCTGCGCCGGCCCGTCTACGTCCCCGAGTCGATGTCGATCGATGACCTGCTCCACGAGTTCCAGCGGCGCAAGGTCCACCTCGCGATCGTGCTCGACGAGTACGGGGGGACCGCGGGCCTCGCCACGATCGAGGACCTTCTCGAGGAGATCGTGGGCGAGATCCAGGACGAGTACGACGTGGAGGAGCCGATGGTCATCCGGCTCTCGGACGACGAGGCGCGGATCGACGGACGGGCGGACGTCCGCGACCTCGCCGAGACCTTCGACATCTCGGTCGAGCTCGAGGACGAGGACGAGTACGACACGGTCGGCGGCCTCATCTTCCATCGCATCGGGGACGTCCCGCGACCGGGCGACCACGTGGACGTGGGCTCCCTGACCCTCACCGTCGAATCGGTGGACGGGCGCCGCGTGGACAAGGTGCTCGCCGTCCGCCGGCGGCCGGGGGACGAGGCCGAGGCCGCGGAGGACGACGCCGAGCGCTGAGCGGTCTCAGGCGCTGATGACGCGGACGACGATCGCCTCGAGCTGGGCCCGCGCCTCGGGGTCCACGCCGGCCACGGCCGCCATCTCGGTGAGCGCCGCGTCCCGGTACCGACGCGCGGCCCCGCGCGTGTACTCGCGCGCGCCCGAGCGCTCGAGGACCGCGACCGCGTCCGCCAGGTCCGAGGGGAGCGGCTCGGGGCGCCGGTAGATCTCCGCGAGGAGCGCCCGGTCCTCGGGCGACGCGTTCTCGAAGGCGTACAGGACGGGCAGCGTCTTCTTGTGCTTCGCGATGTCCGACGGCTCCTTCCCGGTCGCGGCCGGCTCGCCCCAGATCCCCAGAAGGTCGTCGTTGAGCTGGAAGGCGATGCCGAGCGCCCAGCCGAGCCGGCGGTACCGCTCGATCGTCTCCTCGTCGTCGGTCGCGAGCAGGGCACCCGCCTCGACCGACGCGCTCACGAGGGCGGCCGTCTTCCGGCCGATCATGTCGAGGTAGAGGGAGACCGGGACGATCTCGTCGCGCTCGCTCGTGGCGATGTCGATGTACTGGCCCTCGCACAGGGTGAGGCAGGTCCTGTCGTACAGCCGCATGAGGCGGAGGACCTTCGCGTCCGAGAAGCCGAGATCCGACAGGCGGTGGAGCGCGATCCGGCTGATCGCGAAGATCGCGTCGCCCGTGTTGATCGCCTGCGGGATCCCGTGGAGCGTCCAGATCGTGGGCCGGTGGCGCCGCTCGGTGTCGCCGTCCTCGATGTCGTCGTGGACGAGGCTGAAGTTGTGACCGAGCTCCACGGCCGCCGCGCCCGGCAGTGCGCGGGCGTGCTCGCCCGCGATCGACATGTACGCGAGGAGCCCCAGGAGCGGGCGCATCCGCTTGCCGGCCGGCGCGCCGCTCCCGTCGAGCCCGAGGTGGTAGCGGATCATGTCGTAGAGCCCGCGCGTCGCGGCGTCCCCGTCGCCGAGGACGCGGAGGATCTCCGCCTCGGTGTCGGCGATCAGGGCGTCGATGTCGGTGCTCGTCACCGGCCGATGATACCGTGCGCCGCCTCGTCTCCGACCCGCGCCCCGGGTGCCGATCCTTGAGGCGGGCCGGCCGACACGATCCGTCCGGCCCGCCGACGTCGGCCGCGGTCGAGGTGGTACGGTCGGCCCGTGCCCGAGCGCCGTCTCTTCACCACCGACGCCATCGTCCTCTCGCGCTTCGACTACGGCGAGGCCGACCGGGTCCTCTCGCTCCTCACGCCCGGCCACGGGAAGATCAAGGTCATCGCGAAGGGGATCCGTCGCCCGACGAGCCGCCTCGGCGGCAGCCTCGAGCCGCTGGCCGAGCTGCGCGTCGCGCTCGTGCGCGGTCGAACCTTCGATGTCGTGACGCAGGTCGCGATCGTCCACGCCTGGCTCCGCCTCCGCGACTCGCTCGAGGCGACCGCGACCGCCTGGTACGTCGCGGAGCTCGCCGATCGCTCCCTGGAGGAGCGGCATCCCGCGGAGCCCCTCTACGCCCTGGTGCGGCGCACGTACGAGCTGCTCGACGCAGGTCTCGCCCCCGCGCGCGCCGCGCGCTGGTACGAGATGCGCCTCGCCGACGAGCTCGGGCAGCGCCCTGAGGTGGATCGTTGCGTGGAGTGCGACCGCCTCGTGGAGCCGGAGGAGCGCGTCCGCTGGATCCCGGGGCTCGGCGGGATCGTCTGCCCGCGCCACGCCGGGCCAGGTCACGACGAGGCCGGTCTCTCGACGGGCGCCCTCCGGGTCCTCAAGGCGTATCAGCGGATGGACGTCGAGGCGATCGCCGGCCTGCGCCTTCCGCCGGAGGTGGAGCGCGAGGTGGAGGCCGCGATGCGCTCGTTCCTCGCGTACGCTCTGGAGCGGGAGCCGCGCTCGCGCCGCTTCCTCGACGAGGTCCGCGCGACGGAGGCCGCGCGGCCGCGGTTCGACGTGACGGAGGGGACGACGACCGATGATCGACGCCGGGACGAACGCGGGGAAACGGGCGATGGAGCGTCTCCGGGATGACCGTGTCGGGTGGCTGACGACGGTTACGCCCGGCGGCCAGCCGCAGAGCTCACCCGTCTGGTTCCTCTGGGAGAACGGCGACCTGGTGGTCATGAGCCTCGCGACGACGCCGCGGCTGGCGAACGTCCGCGCGAACCCCCGCGTCGCGTTCAATCTCAACTCCACGCCCGGGGGCGGAGAGGTCGTCACGATCGAGGGCGAGGCGCGGATCGTCGAGGAACCGCTCGCCGAGGAGACGCTCGCCGCGTACTGGGCCAAGTACGACGCGAGCCTCGCCGACGAAGGCTGGTCCCGCGAGAAGTTCCGCGTCGACTATCCCGTGGTCATGCGGATCCGACCCGCGCACGCCCGCGTCTGGTAGGGGCCGGCCAGACTCGCCGCGTCTGCTAGCATCCGCACACCCACATCCTGCGAGCGGGCATGCCACGCCCGAGCGCCTTCGGAGCACCGCCCCTGTGAGCGACACCGCACCCACCGTCTCCAAGCATGCCCGCGACGTCCTGGACCCACTGACCGACCCGGGCCCGGCCGTCGCCGAGCTCGACACGATCGTCGGCCTCTCGAAGCGCCGCGGCTTCATCTACCCGAGCTCCGAGATCTACGGCGGCATCAACGCGGTCTGGGACTACGGCCCTCTCGGCGTCGAGCTGAAGAACAACGTCAAGCGCGCCTGGTGGCGCGCGATGGTCCAGGAGCGCGACGACATCGTGGGCCTGGACTCGGGGATCCTCATGGCGCCCCAGATCTGGGTGACGTCCGGCCACGTGGCGGAGTTCAGCGACCCGCTCGTGGAGTGCGCCGACTGCCGCCGCCGCTACCGCCTCGACGAGCTGCCGGGCACGGAGTCGATCACGCAGGCCGACACGGTGGACCCGACGGTCATCGACCGGCTCGGCCTGGTCTGCCCGGCCGATGGTGGGAGGCTGTCGGCCCCGCGCCGGTTCAACCTCATGCTCAAGACCTTCCTCGGCCCGGTCGAGGAGGAGGCTGCCGTGGTCTACCTGCGCCCCGAGACGGCGCAGGGGATCTACGTGAACTTCCGGAACGTGAAGGAGACGAGCCGCAAGAAGATCCCCTTCGGGATCGCCCAGGTCGGCAAGGCGTTCCGCAACGAGATCAGCCCCGGCAACTTCGTCTTCCGGATGCGCGAGTTCGAACAGATGGAGATGCAGTACTTCGTCCACCCTGATCGCGCGGCGGAGCACTTCGACGAGTGGCTGCCCCGCCGGAGGGCGTGGTACGAGGCGTACGGCGTGACGCCGGCCCGCCTGCGGACGCGCCAGCACGCGCCGGACGAGCTCGCCCACTACGCGAAGAAGGCCGTCGACGTCGAGTACCGCTTCCCGTTCGGCTGGAAGGAGCTCGAGGGCGTCCACAACCGCGGCGACTGGGATCTCGGCCGGCACATGGAGGCGTCGGGCGAGAACCTCGAGTACTTCGACCCGGCGACCGAGGAGCACTTCATCCCGTGGATCGTGGAGACCTCGGCCGGTGCCGACCGCGCCGCCTTCACGTTCCTCCTCGACGCGTATCGGGAGGAGGAGGTCCGCGGCGAGAAGCGCGTCGTCCTCGGGCTCCACCCCGAGCTGGCGCCCTACAAGGTCGCGGTCCTGCCGCTCCTCAAGAAGCGGCCGGAGATCGTGGAGATGTGCCACCGCATCAAGGCCGACCTCCAGCGCGACGTCATGGCCGTGTACGACGACACCGCGGCGATCGGGAAGCTCTACCGGCGGCAGGACGAGATCGGGACGCCGTGGTGCGTGACCGTGGACGTCGACTCGCTCGAGGACGGCGCGGTGACGATCCGCGACCGCGACGCCATGACACAGGAGCGCGTGAGCGCCGACCGCGTGCGCGAGGTGATCGCGGACCGGATGCGCGCGGCACGCCCGTAGCTGCGACCGCGACCGCGGAGGCGGCACACAGCCGCGCGCGGACCTGACATGCCGGAGCCCCGCGCGAGCGGGGCTCCGATCGTTCCCGGGAGGGGCCGCCCGACGCGGCCGCGAGATCAGGCCGGGACGCCGACCCGCGAGAGCAGGTAGTCGTCGATCGCGTGGGCGGCGCGCTTGCCGTCGCCCATCGCGAGGATCACCGTCGCCGCACCACGGACGATGTCGCCGCCGGCGAAGACGCCGGGCATGCTCGTCATCCCGGTCTCGTCGATCTCGATGTACCCGCGGGACGAGACCTTCAGCTCGGGTGCCGTGGAGGTCAGGAGCGGGTTGGACCGGGTCCCGATCGCGACGACGACCATGTCCGTCTCCATGACGAACTCCGAACCCGCGATCGGCAGGGGGCGCCGGCGCCCGGAGTCGTCCGGCTCGCCGAGCTCCATCCGGATGCACCGCAGCCCGGTCACCCAGCCGTTCTCGTCGCCGAGGACCTCGACAGGCGCGGTGAGCATCTCGAACACGACGCCTTCCTGCTCCGCGTGATGGACCTCCTCCACGCGGGCGGGGAGCTCCTCCTTCCCGCGCCGATAGACGATCGACGCCGTGGCGGCTCCCATCCTGAGCGCGGTGCGGACCGAGTCCATCGCGACGTTCCCGCCGCCGACGACCGCGACGCGCTGGCCGAGGAGGACGGGTGTGTCCGTCTTCCCGGACCAGGCGCCCATGAGGTTGACGCGCGTGAGGTACTCGTTCGCGCTCAGGACGCCCTTGAGGTTCTCACCGGGGACGTTCATGAAGACCGGGAGCCCCGCGCCGACCGCGATGAACACGGCGTCGAACCGCTCGCGCAGCTCGGCGAGGGTCCAGGTCTTGCCCACGATGGCGTTCGGCTCGATCTTCACGCCGCGCGCCACGAGCCGGTCCACCTCCTGCTGGACGATGTCCTTGGGCAGGCGGAACTCCGGGATCCCGTAGATGAGGACCCCGCCGGTCGCGTGGAACGCCTCGAAGATCGTGACGTCGTGCCCGAGCGAGACGAGCTCGCCGGCCGCGGTCAGGCCGGCGGGGCCGGAGCCCACGATCGCGACCTTCCAGCCCGACGGCGCGTGCGTGTCGAGGACGACGGCGCCCTCGTGGGCGCTCGCCCAGTCCGCGACGAAGCGCTCGAGCGCGCCGATCGCGACGGCCGGGCCCTTCTTCGCGCGGATGCAGCGGCCCTCGCACTGGATCTCCTGCGGGCAGACCCGGCCCGTGACGCACGGGAGCGCGTTGTCCGTGAGCATCGAGCGGGCGGCACCCCGGACGTCGCCTTCCTGCAGGAGCCTGATGAACCCGGGGATGTCCACGCGGACCGGGCAGCCGTCCATGCACGTGGGGTTCTTGCACTGGAGGCACCGGTCCGCCTCGAGGAAGGCGAGCGCCTCCGTGTAACCGAGGTTGACCTCGGCGAAGTCGCGCGCGCGGATCTCCGCGGGTCGCTCGGGCATGCCGACCCGATCGATCGCCATCCGCTCCCGGTTCGTCGGCTTGGCCGTCGTGGGGTCGCCCGGGACGTGCGGAGGCAGGGGGGCGCCGGTCTCCTCATGGTGGCCGGCGCCCGCACGGGCCGACGGCGCGGCCGGCTCGAGCGGTTCGCTCATCGGGACGCCTCCTGGAGGTCGGAGGGGCGGCCGGTCGGCACGTCCTCGCCCGTCTCGGGCTCGGGCGCGGAGGCCGCCAGCTCCGCCATCTTCCTCACGTGGATCTGCTGGGCGCGCTCCTGCGCGGCCTGCTCGAAGGTCCGATACGTCGTGAGCCGGTCGGCCAGCTCGCGGAAGTCCACCTGGTGGCCGTTGAACTCGGGGCCGTCCACGCACGCGTAGACGGTCTTGCCACCGACGCTCACGCGGCATCCGCCGCACATCCCCGTCCCGTCCACCATGATGGCGTTGAGCGAGACGAGGGTCGGCACGCCGTACGGCGCGGTCAGCGCGGAGACGGCCTTCATCATCGGGACCGGACCCACCGCGTAGATCTCGTCCACGCCCCCGGCGTCGAGCGCGTCCTTGAGCGCGTCCGTGACGAACCCGTGACGGCCGTAGCTGCCGTCGTCCGTGCAGACGACGACGTCGCCGTACCGACCGAGCTCCTCTTCGAAGATCACCCACTCGCGCGAGCGGCCGCCGATGATGCTCGTGACCCTGACGCCCTTCGCCGCGAGGCCCTGCGCGATCGGGTGGACGACCGCGGTCCCCACGCCGCCGCCGACGCAGATCGCGTGCCCCGACTCGATGAGCTCGGTGGGCCGCCCGAGCGGACCGGCGATGTCGACGATCGCGTCGCCGACCTCGAGCGCGACGAGGTCGGCGGTGCTCTTGCCGACCGACTGGATGACGAGCGTGATCGTCCCGGCCTCGGGATCGGCGTCGGCGATGGTGAGCGGGATGCGCTCGGCGCCGGGACCCAGGTGGACGATGACGAACTGGCCGGGCTCGCGGATCTGCGCGATCCGGGGCGCCTCGACGACGAGACGCGTCACGTTGGGCGAGAGCTGTGCCTTCTCGCGGACAGGGTGCATCGGTTCCTCGTGGTGGTGCGGTGTGTCTCGCGTATCGTGCCACCGACGCGCGTAACCGACCCATTCCCCTTTGCGCATACATCGGCGGGCCGAAAGTCACGCACGGGCGCATGCGAACGGGCGGGCGCGCGAACCGTGCGGACGACGGCGGCCGGACCCGTGGCCGGCCCGCGGCCGCGGGCAGCGGCGAGGCCCGGGGTCGAGATGTCGACGGCTGTGGCCGGGCCGGCCCGTGCCGGCGGTGCCGGTCCGGCGCGAGGCTCGGACCCGCTCAGCCCGTCACGGCCGGGACCGGCGCGTCCTTGCCTTTGGGCCAGTAGAGCTCCTTCTTCACGTGGAACTCGGGGAATCCGCGGTTCATGAGGACCCCCTCCACGTTGAGGATCATCTCGGGGTTCCCGCAGATGTAGACGACGGTCCGTTCGGGACGGAGGCCCATGTCGCGGCAGACGTCCCCGATGACGCTCTCCACGCGGCCGGTGCGGCCGCCCCACGCGGCGTTCCGCGGGTGGGTGGGCCGGCTCACCGTGGGCACGTAATGGAGCGGGTACGTGCGGTCGCGTTCCCACCCCTCGAGAAGGTCGCGGTAGCCGAGCTCGTCCGCGTACGACACTCCGTGGAGGACGATCGTCTTGCGGGGCTTCTTCATCGCCATCGTCTCGCGGATCATCGAGATGAACGGCGCGATCCCCGTCCCGGTCGACACGAAGAGGTGGGTCCGGTTGTCGTCGGGCTCCAGCAGGAAGCGTCCCTTGGGCCCGGTCATCCGCATGGCCTGCCCGACCCCGACCCGCCACAGAAGCGTCGTGAAGCGGATGATCGGGACGAGCCGCACGTAGAACTCGTAGCCGTCGGCCGCGTCCGTGGGCGCGGACGCGATGGAGTACGGCCGCTGCCAGAGCTTGTCGTCGGCGAAGACGCCGATCGTCATGTACTGGCCGGGGTCGAACCGGACGGGCTCACCGTCGAAGCGGACCTTGAAGTACGCGAGGGTCTCAGTCTCGTCTCGGCGCTCGACGATCCGCGC
>JAKAJU010000094.1 GCA_021813655.1 Chloroflexota bacterium
CGGCGATCGCCTCGCGGACGCACGCCTGGACGGCCGCCTCGCGTGCGAGGTCCAGCGCGGGCGGGCCGTCCTCCGGGGCGATCCCCGCCAGCGCGGCGTAGCGGCTCCCGCCGAGTCCCGGCGCGGCCTCGCCGAGCTGGATCACCGCGTCGGCGTCTGCACTGAACGCCGGCCCGGCCCGCATCTCGACGTCCTCGAGCAGCCCGACGACCCCGATCTCCGGCGTGGGCATGATCGCACCGCGGGCGGACTCGTTGTAGAGGGAGACATTGCCCCCGGTCACAGGGAGGCCGAGAGCGCGGCAGGCGTCGCCGAGGCCGCGGACCCCCTCCTGGAGCTGCCAGAAGGCCTCCGGTCGCGTCGGGTCCCCGTAGTTGAGGCAGTTCGTCACGCCGAGCGGGCGCGCGCCGGTCACCGACACGTTGCGCGTTGCCTCGGCGACGCTCATCGCCGCCCCGAGGTACGGGTCCAGCGCGGAGACCCCCTCCGCGCAGTCGGTCGTCGCCGCGAGTCCGCGGCGCGTGCCGCGGATCCGGAGGACCGCCGCGCCGCCCGCCGCGGACGCGACGGTGTTCGTCTGGACGTGCCGGTCGTACTGCTCGTAGACCCAGCGGCGGCTCGCGCCGTTCGGGCCGCCCACGAGCGCGAGGAGGACCGCGCCGGGGTCCATCCCGCGCTCCGGCAGGTCGCCTTCGGGCTCGGCGATCGAGCCGGGGGCCGGGGCGGCGCGCCGGCGCGCCGGCGGTTCCGCGTGACGCTCGTGGACGATCGCGTCGCTCGTCAGGGCGCGGGCCGGGATCCGCGCGAGGATGGTCGCCCCGGGTCGCGGCGACCCATCGTCGTCGAGCCCGCCCGTCACGACGACGATGTCGCCGTCGTCGGTGACGCGGCCGATGACCGTCGCCGGCGAGCCCCAGCGCTCGCAGACCTCCGCGACGTCCGCGAGGAGCCCCGGCACGACGATCGCGAGCATCCGCTCCTGGCTCTCGCTGATCATCACCTCGAACGGGAGCATCCCCTCCTCGCGGCGCGGGATCGCGTCGAGGTCCACGACGATCCCCGTCCCGGCGCGGTCGGCGGTCTCCGCGACCGCGCACGTGATCCCGGCGGCGCCGAGGTCCTGGAGCCCCGCGACGAGCCCGCGGTCCACGAGCTCGAGCGAGGCCTCGATGAGGAGCTTCTCGGCGAACGGGTCGCCGACCTGGACGGAGGGCCGCTTCGAGGGATCGTCGTCGGCGAACGTGGCCGACGCGAGCACGCTCGCTCCGCCGATGCCGTCGCGGCCGGTCGTGGACCCGAAGAGGACCGCCAGGTTGCCCGGGCCGGGCGCCGATGCGAGCGTGATCCGGTCCTCGGGCATCACCCCGATCGCCATGACGTTGACGAGCGGGTTGTCGGCGTACGTCGGGTCGAAGACGAGCTCACCCCCGACCGTCGGGACCCCCACGCAGTTCCCGTAGCCACCGACGCCGCCGACCACCCCGCGCACGAGGTGGCGCGTCCGCTCGTCGGCCGGGTCGCCGAACCGGAGGGCGTCGAGCACCGCGATCGGGCGCGCGCCCATCGTGAAGATGTCCCGCAGGATCCCGCCGACGCCGGTCGCCGCCCCCTGGTACGGCTCGACGGCGCTCGGGTGGTTGTGGCTCTCGATCTTGAAGGCGACGGCCAGGCCGTCCCCGATCCGGACGATCCCGGCGTTCTCGCCCGGCCCGGCCAGGACGTCGCGCCCGTGGGTGGGGAGCGTCCGCAGGAGAGGCCGGCTGCTCTTGTACGAGCAGTGCTCGCTCCACATCACGCTGAACATCGCGAGCTCGAGGTCGTTGGGCTCGCGCTCGAGCCGCGAGACGATGGCGACGAGCTCGTCGTCCGTGACGCCGAGGCGGCGATGGAGCGGCTCGGGGTGGCCCGTCGCGGTCACGCCGCGCCTCCCGCCACGACGGCGACGCCGCCTGCGCGGGCGGCCGCGCTGCGAACAAGCGAGGCGACGATCGCACGGCCATCGTCCGAGCCGAGGATGCGTTCGACGGCGCGCTCGGGGTGCGGCATGAGCCCGGCGACGTTCCCCGCGGCGTTCGCGACGCCCGCGATCCCGTGGAGCGAGCCGTTCGGGTTCGCCGGATCGGCGGGGTCGCTCGCGGGCGTCCCGTCGGCATGCGCGTAGCGGAAGAGGACCCGCCCGTCGCGCTCGATCGCCGCGAGCGTCTCCTCGTCGGCGACGTAGCAGCCCTCGCCGTGGGCGACGGGCATCCGCAGCGGCCGGCGCTCCCCCACCGCGACGGTGAAGGGTGAGTCGAGCCGCTCCGGGACGAGCGTCACCTCACGGCACACGAAGCGGAGCGAGCGGTTCCGGACGAGGGCGCCGGGGACGAGCCCCGCCTCGGCGAGGACCTGGAAGCCGTTGCAGATCCCCAGGACGAGGCCGCCCTCGGCGGCGAACGCGGCGACGGACCGCATGACCGGCGAGAAGCGGGCGAGAGCCCCGGCGCGCAGATAGTCGCCGTACGAGAAGCCGCCGGGGAGGATGACACCCGCGACGCCGTGGAGGTCGGCCGACTCGTGCCAGAGCGCGACCGGCTCGGCGCCTTCCAGGGCGATCGCGTGCATCGCGTCGGTGTCGCAGTTGCTGCCCGGGAAGACCACGACCCCGACGCGGACGCTCACGGGCGGCTCTCCGTGGCCGCGGCCGGCCGCCCCTGCGCGGCCGGTGCGAGAGCGCCGACGAGCTCGACCGCGTACGTCTCGATGAGCGGGTTCGCGAGCAGGTCCGCGGCGAGGCGCTCCACGACGGCCCGCGCGGCGGCCTCATCGGCCGCCTCGACGGTCAGCTCGACGCGCCGCCCCACGCGGACGTCGCGTACACCCGTGATGCGGAGGTGGGGCATGCTGCGTTCCACGGCCCGCCCCTGCGGGTCGAGGATGCCGGGCTTCGGCATCACGTGGACGGCGAAGCGGAACGCTGCGGGCTGCTCGCTCATGGTGCGATGACGTCCTCCTCGAGGTAGCGCGCGAAGCTCGCGCCCGTGATCCGCTCGTACGCTGCGACGTACCGTGCTCGCGTCCCCGCTACGACGTCGGCCGGGAGCTCCGGACCGGGCGCCCGCTTGTCCCAGGCCTGCGCCTCGAGCCAGTCGCGTACGTACTGCTTGTCGAACGAGGGCTGCGGGCCGCCGGGAGCCCAGTCGGCCGCCTCCCAGAAGCGGCTCGAATCGGGCGTCAGGACCTCGTCGACGAGGATCAGCTCGCCAGAGCCCGGCACCACGCCCATCTCGAACTTCGTGTCGGCGACGATGATCCCGGCGGGCTCCGCGATCGCGACTGCGCGGGCGTAGAGCGCGAGGGCGACGTCGCGGACGCGGTCGGCGAGGCGCTCGCCCACGGTCGCACCGAGCGTCGCGAAGTCGATCGGCTCGTCGTGGACCCCCTGCTCGGCCTTCGTGGACGGCGTGAGGATCGGCTGCGGCAGCCGGTCGCCCTCCCGGAGTCCGGCCGGCAGGCGGATCCCGGAGACCTCGCCGGCGCGGACGTAGTCCTTCCACCCGCTGCCGGCGATGTACCCGCGGACGACGATCTCGACCGGCAGGACCTCGGCGCGGCGGCAGAGCATCATCCGGCCGCGCAGGTCCGCGCTCGACGGCAGCCCCGGGTCCGGCGGGAGGTCGCTCGGGTCGGTCGAGAGGACGTGGTTCCCGACGATATCCGCTGTCCGCGCGAACCAGAACCGGGAGAGCCCCGTGAGCACCCTCCCCTTGTCCGGGATCGGCGTGGGCAGGACGACGTCGAACGCGGAGAGCCGATCCGAGGCGACGAGGAGGAGGCGGTCGGGCTCGACCGCGTAGAGATCGCGGACCTTGCCGGACCGGACGAATGTGTCAGACGGCATCGGGGTCATCCGCGGCAGGGGCGTGACCGGCTCCGGACTCGAGGGCATCGAGCCGGGCGATGATCGCGGGGACGTGCGTGAGGTGGCGCGGGTCGTCGAAGAGGCCGTCGAGGTCGGCGAGGGAGATCTTCCCCGCGACCGTCGACTCGACGGCGAGGACGTCCCGCAATGCCCGCCGCTCGTCAGCGGCCCGGAGCGCGCACCGCTGGACGATCCCGTACGCCTCCTCGCGCGAGAGGCCCGCCTCGACGAGCGCGAGGAGGACGCGACTGCTCGCGTGCAGCCCGAGGCCGGCGGCGATGTTCTCCCGCATCCGGTCGGCGCGGACGACGAGCTCGTCCACGAGGATCCGCGTCTTCACCAGTGCGTAGTCGCAGACGATCGTGGCGTCCGGGAGGACGACGCGCTCGGCACTCGAGTGGCTGATGTCGCGCTCGTGCCAGAGCGGCTGGTCCTCGAACCCGACCGATGCGTACGCGCGCATGAGTCGCGCGAGGCCCGCGATGCGCTCGCTGACGATGGGATTGCGCTTATGGGGCATCGCCGACGAACCCTTCTGCCCGGGACGGAAGGGCTCCATGACCTCGCCGATCTCCGTGTGCTGGAGGTTGCGAACCTCGGTCGCGATCCGCTCCAGCGTCCCGCCGAGGATGGCGATGGCCGCGAGGAGGGCCGCGTGGCGGTCGCGCTGGACGATCTGGGTAGAGACGGGATCCGCGCGCAGGCCGAGCGCCGCGAGCGCCTCGGCCTCGACCTCGGGGGCCAGGAGGCTGTACGTCCCCACGGGGCCCGAGATCTTCCCCGTGGCGATCTCCGCGACTGCGGCCGCGAGCCGGGTGCGCCCGCGGTCCACCTCGAACGCCCATCCGGCGAGCTTGAGGCCGAAGGTCGTCGGCTCCGCGTGGACGGAGTGGGTCCGGCCCATCATCAGCGTCGACGCGTGCTCCCGGGCGCGGCGGACGAGCACGCTCACGAGCGCGTCGCAGTCCGCGAGGAGGATCCGGCCGGCGTCGACGAGCTGGAGCGCGAGCGCGGTGTCGATGACGTCGCTGCTCGTCAGGCCCAGGTGGAGGAAGCGTCCCTCCGGACCGACCGACTCGGCCACCTGGCTGACGAACGCGATGACGTCGTGATCGGTCGTCTTCTCGATCGCGGCGATCCGATCCACGTCGACGGTGGCGCGCGCCTCGATCGCCGCGAACGCCTCGGCGGGGACGAGCCCGCGGCCGACCTGGGCGCGGGCCACGGAGATCTCCACCTGGAGCATCCGCTCGAACCGCGCCTGCTCGGTCCAGATCGCGCCCATCTCCGGGAGCGTGTACCGACGGATCATGCGCGGGTCCCTCCGCCGATCCCGGGGGCGACCGGCGCCGCCCGGGCGGCCGCATCCGAGGCGACCGCCGACGACGCGTCCAGCGCGATGTCGTGGCGCCGCCGCATCCCCCGGAACGAGATCCGCGCGGCGGCGCGCTCGGCGGCATCGCGTGCGGTCGCGACCTCCGGCCCGAGCCCCACGACCGTCAGCGCGCGCCCGCCGCGGGTCCGCCACGTGCCGTCCGGCGCCAGCGCCGTCCCCGCGTGGAAGACGAGAGCGCCCGTCGCGGTGGCGGCGTCGAGGCCGAGGATCTCGTCGCCGGCGACGGGCGCCTCGGGATAGCCGTCGGAGGCGAGCACGATCCCGACGGCGGCCGCCTCGTCCACGGTCCGGAGAGATGTCGTCGACGTGTCGGCCGCGTCGCCGAGCCGACCGAGCGCTGCCGCGAGGAAGACGGGCGCGACCGGGGCGGCGAGGAGCGGGAGCAGGACCTGGACCTCGGGATCGCCGAAGCGCGCATTGAACTCGAGGAGAACCGGGCCGTCCGCCGTGAGCATGAGGCCCGCGTAGAGAGCGCCGACGAACGGCGTCCCGCGCCGGGCCAGGTCCCGCAGCGCGGGGAGGTGGAAGTCACGGACGATCGCCGCGATGACGTCGCGGCCCATCTCCGGGACAGGGGCGTACGCGCCCATCCCCCCGGTGTTCGGTCCCGTGTCGCCGTCGCCGATCCGCTTGTGGTCGCGCGCCGCCGGGAGCGCAAGGGCGGCGGTGCCATCGCAGACGGCGATGACGCTCGCCTCCCGGCCGACGAGCCGCTCCTCAACGACCACCACCGGCGCGTCCCCATCGTGCTCGACACGTGCGCCCAGGAGCGCGTCGATCGCGGCGACGGCATCCGCAGCGCCGCCGCAGACCACGACGCCCTTCCCGGCCATGAGGCCGTCGGCCTTCACGACGACGCCCCGTCCTTCGCGCGCGAGCTCCCGCGCGAAGGCGCGGGCCTCCGCGCGCTCCGTGAACGCCGCCCCACGGGCCATCCGGATCCCGGCCGACGCGGCGACCTCGCGGCAGAACGCCTTGCTCGATTCGATCCGGGCGGCGGCCGCGGACGGCCCGAACGTCGCGATCCCGGCCGCGCGCAGCGCGTCGGCGACACCCGCCGCGAGGGGGGCCTCCGGGCCGATCACCGCGAGGTCCACGCCCTCGCGCTCGGCGAGCGCCGCGACCTCGGGTCCGTCTCCCGGGCGGACGGGGCGGCAGACGACGCCCGGCAGGTGCCCGATCGCGTCGTTCCCGGGCGCGGCGATGACCGCCTCGACGCCCGGCTCACCCGCCAGCCGCCAGGCGAGGGCGTGCTCCCGGGCACCGCCCCCGATCACGAGGACGCGCCGGGGCGTGCGGATGCCCTGTGCGGCCCCGATGGTGGGCTGCCTGACGGCGCCGCTCATGGACGATGGCGCGGCACGGGATGGGGACGGACGGAGCGGACGATCGTCTGCGAGCGCTCCGGACCCACGGACACGAGATGGATCGGGACGCCCGCGAGCTCCTCGATCCGGCCCACGTACCGGCGGGCGGCGTCCGGGAGGTCGCTGAGGGCCCGGGCGTCGTGGATCGATTCGGGCCAGCCCTCGAGCCGCTCGTAGATGGGGATCGCCTGCGCCAGGGCGTCGGCGGAGGCAGGCCAGCGGTCCACCCGCCGTCCGTCGATCTCGTACCCGACGCAGATGAGGACCTCGGGCAGCCCCGAGAGGATGTCGAGCTTGTTGAGCATGATCGAGGTGACGGTGTTGATCTCGACGGCAAAGCGGACGGGGAGGGCATCGAACCACCCGACGCGCCGCCGGCGACCGGTCGTCGTGCCGACCTCGTGGCCCCGCGTCGCGATCCCCTCACCGATCTCGTCGAAGAGCTCGGTCGGATACGGGCCCGCGCCGACGCGGGTCGAGTACGCCTTCATGACGCCGATGACCTCGTCCACCTGGAGCGGGCCGATGCCGCCCCCGGTGCAGGCCCCGCCCGCGATCGGGTTCGACGAGGTCACGTACGGGTAGCTGCCGTGGTCGAGGTCGAGCAGCGTCCCCTGGGCTCCCTCGAACAGGAGGAAGTCGCCTCGTCCGAGCGCCTGCTGGATGAGGTCGGTCGTGTCCACGATCTTCCCGGCGAGCTGCTCGCCCCAGCCGGCCGCGAGGTCGACGAGCGCGTCCACCTCGAACGTCTCGGCGCCGTATGCCTCGCGGAGGACGAGGTTCCGGTCGGCGAGGACGCGCGTCAGCTTCTCCCGCAGGACCGCCGCGTCGAGGAGGTCCTCCATCCGGATCCCGGTCCGCCAGGCGCGGTCGGCGTACGTCGGGCCGATGCCGCGGTGCGTCGTCCCCACGGCTGCCGTCGCGAGCCGGGACTCCATCGCCCGATCCATCGCGATGTGGTACGGCATCGTCACGTGCGCGTTGCGGCTGACCCGGACCCGCGACGCGTCGATCCCCCGCTCCTCGAGCATCGCGATCTCGGCGAGGAGCGTCGCAGGGTTCACGACGACGCCGTTCGCGATCACCGGGACGATGTGGGGGTAGAGGACGCCGGATGGCACGAGGTGGAGCTTGAAGACCTCGTCGCCGAGGACGACGGTGTGGCCGGCGTTGTCGCCGCCCTGGTACCGGACGACGTAGTCGACCTGCTCCGCGAGGAAGTCGGTCGTCTTGCCCTTCCCCTCGTCGCCCCACTGGAGCCCGACGATGACGGTCGCCGGCACGTCAGCCTCCCGTTCGCGCGGCCGGGTGCTCGGGCCCGCGCGCGACGCGGCCGAGGAGGACCCGGGAAATCGAAAGGCCCTCGGCGTGCACGCCGGGGACCTGGATAGACTGCCCCTCTCCTCGGCCGCCGCGAGGGCGACGGCCCGGCCGGTCGGTCCGGCGAGGTCGGCTCATGCACCGCATGGGCCGGCTGCCTGGGGCAACGGCGGGACTCCTTGCTTTCGGGGCGGGCGCCCGCTCCGGATGGCGCGACCATACCACGCGTGGCGGACCCCGGACGTGTCAGTACGTTCGTGCGGGTGTCGGCAAGGTGCGGCCGGGATACTCTCGGACGATGAGGCGCTCGCTTGGGGCGCTCGGCGCCTTCGTGCCGCTGGCGCTCGCGTTCGTCGCCGCCGCCATCTGGTGGGCAGGTTCGCCGCCGCTCGCCCTGCTCGCGGTCGCCGCGGGGGTCCTGCTCGGCATCTCGGTCATGGCTGCCGGGGGCTGGCTGTACATGCGCCTCCGGCTCGACCCGCTCGCGGACGCGGCCGAGCGGCTCGCGGACGGCGAGGACGTGGTCGTCTCTCCGAGCGACGTCGGCGACCGACGGCTCGGGCTCGCGTACGAGCGCGTGGCCGAGACCCTGCGCGAGGCGCGCCGGGCGGCGACGGTCGACCGCCTCACGGGCGTCCCCAACCGCCCGTCGATCCTGGCCACATACGCGACGGAGGTCGACCGGGCGATCCGGTACGACCGTCCCCTCGCCATCGCGTTCGTGGATGTCGACCGCTTCAAGTCGATCAACGACACGTTCGGCCACCAGGTCGGCGACCAGGCGCTCCACGCGCTCGCGCAGGCGATGCGCGAGGCCCTCCGGTCAACGGACGTCGTCGGCCGCTACGGCGGCGAGGAGTTCCTCATCGTGCTCCCGGAGACCTCGATCGACGATGCCGCGACGATCAGCGAGAAGCTCCGCTCGGCCGTGGAGCACATCGATCTCCGGTCCCCGGACGAGAGCGAGGTCCACCTCACGATCTCGGTCGGGATCACCGGCGGGCGCGGCCGTATGCTCCGCCCCGACGACCTCCTGCGCGGGGCCGACGCCGCCATGTACGCCGCCAAGGCGCTGGGCCGCAACCAGGTCTCCGTCCACCAGGCCCTCGACGAGCTCGCGTCGGTGAGCACGGCCCCGATCTCCGCCGACGACGCGGCCCGGGCGCGCGCGATCGGGACGAAGGCGCGCAGGGCCGCGGAGGCCGAGCTCCTGGCCTTCGTCGAGCGGCTGCCCGAAGGGGGCGGCCGGCCGTCGCCGCAGGTCCTCTCGATCGCGGACGGCCTCGCGCGCGCGAGCGGTCTTGGACCGGCGGACGTGGAGCGCGTGCGTCTCGCGGCTCTCCTCCGCGACGTCGGCAAAGTCGCGGTCCCCGACGAGATCCTCGGACGGGCCGGCCCGCTCACCGGGGCCGAGTGGCAGCTCGTGGCGCAGCACCCGCGGATCGGCCAGGTGATCCTCGAGCAGTCAGCGGCGCTGCGCGACGTGGCGCCCTTCGTCCTCCATCACCACGAGCGCTGGAGCGGGCGCGGCTACCCGTACGGCCTCCGGGAGCGCGAGACCCCGCTCGGCGCCCGCATCATCGCGATCGCCGATGCCTACGACGGGATGGTGGCTTCGCGAGCTCACCGGCCATCCGTCTCCCACGCCGATGCGGTCGAGGAGATCCGGCGGCGGTCGGGCAGCCAGTTCGACCCGGAGCTGGTGACGATGTTCGAGGAGCTCTTCAGCGAGGCGGTCCCGATCCCCGCGCCGTTCTGGATCCCGCGCGCTGACGAGAGCGACAGGCCCGACGCCTCCGGCGGATCGGCGCCCGCCGCGCCCGAGCCTCCGGCGGACACGACCCGGCAGGCGCGACGGCGGGCGAGCCCACCCCGGCGGCCGGCGGGCAGCCCATGACGACCGAGCGTGAGGGCCCGATCCCCGCCTGACCGGACCTCTGGCTGCTCGACACGCACGCGTCACCCAGGCCCCCTCACCGCCTCACAGGGCCGGTGTCGCGGGCCCGGCGGAGCGCGTCGAGGGACGCGACTGCTCCGTTGGTGGTCGACCACGACGTCGGCGATCGCCGGGCGGATCGCGACCTCCATCGGGCGCTCCGCGCGGGCGACGAGACGTCCGTCCCCGGGCGGAGCGCCCTCCGAACCGCGCCTCGGCCGCGCGGGCTAGGAGACGGTCCTGGTCTTCGGGGCGCTCGCGAGCACCGTGCCGGCGGCAGGACAGGACGTCCGTGAGCCCGTGTAGACGCTGGTCAGCACCTCGGTCCCCACGAGGCCATCAGCGCCATCCCGGAGCGACGCCACCCACTGCCACGTCCCGTTCATCAGCTGCACGTCGTTGAAGACCTGCGTGGCGAGCATGCCGCCGCGGGCCTTCACCCAGGCGGAGTCGTACTGGCGAGGGTAGGAGTTCGCGACACCGTTCTGGTACTGCGCGTACCCCACGTAGCTCAAGGACGAGGGGTCGGCCTGCCTGAAGTAGACCCTGACCTCGACCTGGCAGTACGTGTAGCCGGGAACGACGCCGTTGGAGACGGCGACCATGCTCGTGATCCGGTAAGCGGGCGGCCGGGCGGCCAGCGTGATCGACGGTACGAGCGCGGCCAGCAGCGCGACACAAGCGAGCGCAACGACCAGGCGACGCATGCGTGTCCCTTTCTCGGGTGCGCGGGTCGGTCTCGCGAGTGGCTCGGCACGGTCGAGGCGGCCAGGGCGTGACCGTGCGTCAGCGCTCCCCGCGGATCACCGCCAGGGAACTCCGCTGCAAGGCGACCGCAAGGGCCGGTCGGCCACTGGATCGCCCGGCGGAAGTCGAGACGCCACGACCCGCGGTGGATCGCCGGGTGATCGTCGTGCGAGCGACCGCCGATACCGTCGCCTCCTCCGGCGTCGGATCCGCCGACCGACGGCCCGGGGACGTCCCGCCGAGGTGCCGGGCGCGTCGCGCCCGCCGTACGGAAGGAGCATCGGACCGTGAACAGGGTCCTGCTGACCGGGCGCCTGACGCGCGACCCGGAGACACGCCAGCTCGCGAACGGGAAGACCGTCACGACGTTCAGCGTCGCGACCAACGAGTACCGCGGCAACGGCGAGGAGCACGCCGAGTTCCACTCGATCGTGACCTGGGATCGCCTCGCCGAGGTCTGTGGCGAGTATCTCGGGAAGGGCAGCCAGGTCGCGGTGGACGGGCGGATCCAGACCCGCCAATGGGAGGACGACCGCGGCGCGCGCCACTGGAAGACCGAGGTGGTCGCGGGCCACGGCGAGATGCTCTCGGGGCGCCGGAAGA
>JAKAJU010000047.1 GCA_021813655.1 Chloroflexota bacterium
CGGCATACGCGCGCCACGGCCGCCACCGCTCGGCTCGGGCCGCGGCCCCCGCGGCCGTCCGCGGGCCGCCCAGCGCCGCGAGCGCGCGCACGACGCCGAGGTCGTCGGGAAGGAACGCGTCCGGGTCGCCGAGCGCCCGCATCCGGACGTACGCGGCCGTCCACGGGCCGATGCCCGGCAGCGCGAGCATCCGACGCTCGGCCTCGGCGCGATCGGCGCCGACATCGAGCACAAGGTCGCCCGTGGCGATGGCCCGGGCGAGCGCCACGAGGGCGTGCGCCCGCGCGCGCGGCACGCCGAACGTCGCCGGGTCCGCCTCCGCGAGCTCTGCGGCGGTCGGGAAGAGGAGGTGGACGCCCCCGATCGGGTGCGCCAGCGGCGTGCCGAGACGCTCGACGATGCGGCCGGCCGTGGTGCGTGCCCCGGCGACCGAGACCTGCTGCCCCAGGACCGCGCGGAATGCGGTCTCGGCGGGATCGACCGTCCCCGGCACCCGCAGCCCCGGCGCGGCGGCGACGCTCGGCGCGAGGAGCGGGTCCGCGCCGAGCACATCTTCGACGGCGACCGGGTCGGCGTCGAGGTCGAGCAGCCGCCGGATGCGCGCCACGGCCGTCGCGTGGTCACGCGGATCGACGAGGTGGAGCGTGGCCCGGACGCCGTCGCCGTCCGGCCGGACCTCGACGATGCCCGGCGCGTGGGGGAGCCGCAGGCTCCGGCGGTACGCGTCGCCGGTCCACTCCTCCACCCCGGGGATCGCGCGCGCCGCGAGGAAGTGGAGGACGGCGTCGCCGTCGAACGGCCGCCGAGCCGCCAGACGGATCCCGATGCCGGCCCCGGGCCGACTTCCTCCGGGGGCGCGCACGGCGCGGAGCTCGCTCGGACTCGCGGCGAACACCTCGCGCATCGTCGCGTTGAACTGCCGCACCGAGTCGAATCCCGCCGCGAAGGCGATCTCGGTCGCCGGCAGGTCCGTGGATCCGAGCAGATCGCGCGCCGCATGCGCCCGGCGCGCGCGGGCGACGGCGAGGGGTCCCGCCCCGAGCTCGGCCGCGAGATGGCGTCGGAGCTGCCGTTCGGAGTACCCGAGGCGACCCGCGAGGCCGGGGACGCCATCGCGCTCCACGACGCCGTCGGCGATCAGGCGCATCGCACGAGCGGCGACGTCCCCGCGGAGGTCCCACTCGGGCGATCCGGGAGCGGCGCCGGGGGCGCATCTCTTGCACGCCCGGAACCCGGCCGACTGCGCTGCGGCCGCGGTCGGGAAGAAGCGCACGTTCTCCCGCCGGGGGGTCGTCGCGGGGCAGCTGGGCCGGCAGTAGATCCCGGTCGACGTCACGGCAGTGAAGAACATCCCGTCGAACCGGGGATCGCGGCTGCTGACCGCGCGGTACGCGCCTTCGTGATCCATCCGCGAAGGATGGACCATCCGGCGCCCGGAGGCTGGCGGGTTTCGGCCATGACGCACGGCCGACCGCGCTGATGCGCGCGACCGGCCCGCCGAACGTGCGCCGCCGCGCGACGCGGTAGAGTGCCGAGGTGACCCGGATCCGATCCCTGCGGAGCGCAGGCGCGCGGCACGTCCGCGTCGTCCTCCTCGCGCTCGCGTTCGCCGGCGCGTCGGCCTTCGCCGCAGCCAGCTTCGCGCACCTCGACGCCCGCGGCGTCGTGTGGGGGGCCGTCGTCGGCGTCGTCCTCTGCGCGATGCTCTCGTCGATCGTGACGATCCACGAGATGGCGCACCTCGTGACCGGGCGGCTGCTGGGCGTCCGTTCGGACGCGTTCTCGGTCGGGTTCGGACCCGAGATCCTCGGGGCGACGCGCGGCGGGGTCCGCTGGAGCTGGCGCGTCGTCCCTCTCGGCGGATACGTCCGGCTCGTGGGCGAGTCGGACCCGGCCGTGCCCGGAGGGCTTGCAGCGGCCGGCACGCTGCGGACATCCCTCGTCTATCTCGCGGGCCCGGTCGCGAACGTCGGCACGGCCGCACTCGCGGCCGCGGGGCTCGCCGTGGCGCGCGGCGTGGATCCGGCGCGCATCCCGGAGGCCGTGGCCGCGATCCTGTGGTATGCGCTTGAGATCACCGGACGCCTGTTCGCCGAGTGGATCCCGTCGATGGCCTCCAACCTCGCCGCCATGCCGTTCGGGGGCATCCCATCGATGTTCGTCGCGTTCGACCAGGCGCTCCGGAGCGGTCCGTTCCTCATGACGGTGCTCTTCATCCTGCTCAACCTCTCGATCGGGTTGATGAACCTGCTCCCCATCCCGCCGCTCGACGGCGGGCAGGCGGCGCTCTCGCTCGCCCGGGCACGGTTGGGCGACCGGCTCCCGGAGGCGGCGGTCAGGCGGGCCGTCCGCGTCGGGTTCGCCGGGTTGCTGGTGTTCATGCTCGCGGTCAACGTCATCGACCTGCTCCGATGGACGCTCGGTGGGTACACCCCCGGCGCCTGAGACCGTCCCGCGGGGTACAGTCCGATGGGCGCGTCCGCCCGTCCGGACAGCCCATCCGGCCCGCGACGGCGGCCCGCCGCCGGCCATAGGCTGGCGCATCCGATGCCTTCGACGCAGTCATCGCGTGAAAGGGAGCACGACATGACCGACACCGCGGTGGGCACTCCCACCGCCACGCTGCGTATCGGCGACGCGGAGCTCGAGCTCCCGCTCGAGCGGGCCACGGTCGGGCATCCCGTCGTCAACGTCGCGGCGCTCCTCGCCAAGGCTGGCGCGACGACCCTCGACTACGGGTTCGCGAACACGGCGGCCGCGCGCAGCGCGATCACATACATCGACGGTGACAACGGGATCCTGCGGTACCGCGGCTATCCCATCGAGCAGCTCGCCGAGCGCTCCACGTTCCTCGAAACGGCGTACCTCCTCGTCTACGGGGAGCTGCCCAACGCGGACCAGCTCGCCGCCTGGACCTCGGCGATCACGCACCACACGCTGCTCGACGAGGACTTCCGGCGCTTCTTCGGCGGATTCCCCCGCAGGGCGCACCCGATGGGCGTCCTCGGGTCGGCGGTCATGGCGCTCTCGACGTTCTACCCGGACTCGATCGACCCGTTCGACCCCGAGGACGTGGAGATCAGCACAATCCGCGTCCTCGCGAAGCTCCCGACGATCGCCGCTTCCGCCTACAAGCACTCCATCGGCCAGCCGCACGTCTACCCGGACAACACGCTCGACTACGAGAGCAACTTCCTCCGGATGATGTTCGCGGTGCCAACGGAGCCGTACGTGGTCGACCCCGAGGTCGCCGCGGCGCTGCGCGTCCTCCTGATCCTCCACGCGGATCACGAGCAGAACTGCTCCACCTCCACCGTCCGCTTCGTCGGCTCGAGCCACTCGAACCTGTACGCGTCCGTCGCGGCGGGCGTCTCCGCCCTCTGGGGCCCGCTGCACGGCGGCGCGAACCAGGAGGTCCTCGAGATGCTCCGCACGATCCAGGAGGACGGCGGGGACGTCGGCAAGGCCGTCGCGCGCGCGAAGGACCACGACGACCCGTTCCGGCTCATGGGCTTCGGGCATCGCGTCTACAAGAACTACGATCCGCGCGCGAAGATCATCAAGAAGGCGGCCGACACCATCCTGAGCAAGACCGGGAAGCGCGATCCGCTCCTGGACATCGCCCTGGAGCTCGAGGACGCCGCGCTGACCGACGACTACTTCGTCTCGCGCAAGCTCTACCCGAACGTGGACTTCTACAGCGGGCTCATCTACCACGCGCTCGGGTTCCCCGTGGAGATGTTCACGGTCCTCTTCGCCATCGGGCGGGCACCCGGCTGGGTCGCCCACTGGCGCGAGATGATCCGCGACAAGGACACCAAGATCGGCCGCCCGCGCCAGCTCTACACCGGCGTGGTCGAGCGTCCGTACATCCCGATCCGCGAGCGCTGATCCGCGCGCGCGCTCGCCGGATCGGCCGGCAGGACCGGGCCGCCTACGGTGCCGGCGTCGACGACGCCGGCACCGCCGTCCCCGGCGGCTCCAGACCGCAGTCCGGGGACGTGCAGAGCTCGAGTCCGAGCGCCTCGAGGCCCTCCGCGAGCGGCGTGAAGGCGAGCAGTCCGGAGAAGGAGCGGCTCGTGATCCCGGCCGGCATCCCGTCCAGGAGGACCGGCCCGCCGGAGTCGCCCACGACCGCCCGGGCGTCGGTCACGATCATGCATGGGAAGTGGTCCCCGTCCGTCGCGTTCAGGTACGGGCCGGTCTCGAGCACGCGTCCCTCCCGGTAGCCGAGGACGCCCGTCACCTCGATCGTGTCGCCCACCGCGATGTCGCCGCACGCGAGCGCATGCGTCCCCGCGATGCTGCGCGGGCCCGTCCGCCCCATGATCACCGTGTCGAGCCGGCCCCACGGGATCCGGTCCGGCTCGAGCGTGATGTACGTCATGTCCGAGGCGAGGCAGCGGTGGTCGGCGGCGTCGCACGGGGCGAACGTCGCGAGCGGCCCGAAGGTCCCCACCAGGCGCCCGCTCCCGTCCGCGATCCGCGACCCGTCACCCCCGTAGCAGTGCGCGACGCCGACGAGCACCACGTCGCCGTCGTGGCGGGCGTAGAAGGTCCCCATGCACGGATACGCGATCTCGTGGCCCGCGAGGAGCGTGTAGTCGCCATCGCGATGGACGGTGAACGGAGCGATCAGCCGGACGAGCCCGAGCGCGAGGAGGCAGACGAGGACACCGAGGAGGAGCTGGATCACCAGGTGCGGGATCTCGCCCGAGCGCGACGACGACATCGACGGCTCCCGATCGGGGCGGCGGGCCGGGCCGGGCCTTCGCGCGAGGACGAGCCGCCGCCGGATCGATTGTCGCCCATGATGGTCGTCGGATCACGCTGCGTGCCGGCGCCCGCCCGGCCGAACGCAGCGACCCTGGAGGCGAGATGGGACACGTCGCGATCGTCACCGATTCCACCGCCGACCTGTCTCCGGAGCAGGCGGCCGACGCAGGGATCCGGATCGTCCCTCTCTTCGTGCGATTCGGCGACGAGGAGTACCGGGCCGGCGTTGACCTCACGACCGAGCGCTTCTGGGAGCTCCTCCTCGCGCCCGGCGCGCCGCTCCCGGCGACCGCCGCGCCTCCGCCCGGGACGTTCCAGGAGATCTTCGAGGCCTGCTTCGCCGCGGGCGCCGACGCGATCGTCTGCCCGACGATCGGGACGAAGCTGTCCGGGACCTTCCAGTCGGCCACGCTCGCGGCCGCGGCCATGTCCGGCCGCGAGATCCACGTCATCGACACCGCCACGACGTCGATGTCCCAGGGCATCGCCGCGCTCGTCGCCGCGGAGGCCGCCGCGACCGGGGCCTCGGCCACGGACGTGGAGGCGGTCGTGCGCGACCGGCTTCCCGACATCGACCTCTTCGTCGCCGTCGACACCCTCGAGTACCTCCGCCGGAACGGGCGGCTCTCCGCGGCGAGGGCGGCCATCGGTTCGATCCTCTCGGTCAAGCCGGTGATCACGGTGCGGGAGGGAGAGGTCGTGGTCGCCGAGCAGACCCGGACGCGCGCGAAGGCCCGCGAGCGCCTCGTGGACCTCGTGACGGCCGCGCCGGTCGAGCGGATCGCCGTGCTCCACACGCCGACGAGCACGCCCGAGGAGGTCGCCGCGTTCCGCGACCGCCTCATCGCAGGCGCACCCGGCGGGATCGACCCGTCGCACGTGTCGATCGACCTCATCGGCGCATCGACCGGGCCGCACCTCGGGCCGGACCTCATGGGCGCGGCGTTCCTCCGGCAACGCTGAGCCGCCGCCTGCCGAACCGCCGGGCTGCTCCGGCCGAGCGCCGCCGACGGCCCGGGCCGTCGGACCGGGCCGTCGGAGCGGGCCGTCCGAGCGGGCCGTCCGACCCTGTTCGCGGCCCCTGGCCTCGCTACGCTTGCGACGACGCACCTGCGCCCGACCCGGTGCGCGATGGTCGTCGAGAGAGGGAGATCACCGCATGTCCGACACCGCGCGATCCGGCGCCTGGCGGACGATGGTCCGCCGCGGCGGCATCGTCCTGGCGCTGACGACCCTGGCGATGTTGCTCGCCGCGTGCAACCAGGTCGGCACCAATCAGGTGACGTTCTGGGACATCGTCTGGTCGATGGTCATCTTCTTCTTCATGATCATGTACCTGATGATCTTCTTCTCGATCATCATGGACATCTTCCGCCGGAACGACCTGAGCGGCGGGTGGAAGGTGGTCTGGCTCCTCGCCGTCTTCATCTTCCCGTTCCTGGGCCTGATCGTGTACATGATCACTCGGCCGAAGATGACCGCCCAGGACCTCCAGATGGCCGTCCAGGCCGAGGCCGCGCAGAAGGCCGCCGCCGCCGTCTCGCCCGCCGACGAGCTCAAGAAGCTCCAGGCTCTCAAGGAAGCCGGCGTGATCTCGCAGGCCGAGTACGACTCGCTGAAGGCGAAGATCATCGCCTGACGTCACCCCATGCGCGCAGGCTCCGACCGGCGCCCAGCCGCACGGACCGCCCCGGGCGCCCATGCCCGGGGCGGTCCGCGTCTCCGGGGTCGTGAGGGCGGAGCGACACCCGCCCGCCGGTCAGGCCGGGCCGTCGGCCCTCGCGAGAGCCGACCGGATCCGTCCCAGCCTGGCATCGCGATCCCGCACGAACCGCTCGATCGCCTCGAGGATGTGCCCCGGGTCCAGGTGGGCCTCTTCGATGACCTCCTCGACCGACCCGCCCGTGCGCCAGCGGTCGTCCCAGTCGGCGCCGAGGGAGTACTCGTCGACGACCGGACCGGAGGCCCAGTCGCGCATGAGGCGGACGGCGCCGTTCGTCACGACCATCGCGTCGAGCCGATCCGCCTCCGACGCCACCGCGTGTCGATACGCGACCTCCTGGCGCCGGAAGAGCTCCTCGCTCAGGGCGGCCACGATCCGGACGTTGAGGCCGCGCCGGTCGAGCTCGGGGAGCGTCGCCACGAGGTTCTGGGTCGACATCGTCCCGCGGACGAAGACGGTCCCGCCGCGCGGCTCGCCCGGCCGGAAGTCCCGCATGACGTAGGCGCCGCGGGCCGCCTCGAAATGCGACGGCATCCCGAGCACCGCGCGGTCGGGCAGGGCGATCGGCGGGCGCGTCAGGTGGAGGACGACGATGGGGACGTCGGTCCGGAACGCGGCCGCGAGAAGGACCGGGACCTCGTTGAACTCCCATGGATGGAGCTCGACGACGTGGCCGGCCGGGAAGAGCTGCATGACGCCCGGCTCGAAGATCCCGAAGTGCGTGCGGCTGTCCTCCGCGGTCTCGGGGCCCGAGTGGCCGGCGACGTAGAGCAGGCGCCCCACCTTGAGATCGGCGTCCTGCGCGAGCTGGCTGAAGAGGCGCAGCGGGCCGTACTTGAGGTAGGAGAACGAGCCGTACGTGGACATCGCCCCCCAGTAGCCGTCGAAGGAGCCGAACGGGTCGATGGCGAAGTTCACCGAGGCGAGGCCTGCGAGCATGCCGGCGTTCGTGAACTCCGTGATCTCGGTCGGGAGCAGCGAGCCGGTGGGGTTCGCGTCGCGCTCGTACCACCCTCCGCCGGTGGCGCCGTCGAAGCCGTGGCCGAATCCGGCGAGGTTCGTGGACTCCGCGAGATCCGCGGACGCGGCGATGAACAGCGGTCGGCCGTACGTGCGCAGGGCCGTCGCGTTCACCCACCCCGCCCATGCCGCGAGGCCGGCACGGTTCGGGACGAGCTCACCGGGCCTGCGCCACATGGAGGCCGGGTACGCGGACGGGTCGAACAGCCGCGCGTCCTCGAAGGCGGCCTGGGACGCAGGACCCAGGCGGAACGTGGGGATGGTCTCCGGGACGCTCCCGGCGATCGCGACGAGACGGTCCGACAGCCACCGCACGAGCGCCGGGTCGCGGCGCAGGACCGAGAGCGCGACGTCAAGGTTGCGGGCCGCCTGGGCCGTGCGGGCCTCGGGATCGGACGGCGCCGGCTCGTCGACGCCCTCGTAGGCGACGCCGTATCGGGCCATGAACTCCTTCCGGACCGCCCAGAACTCCGGGGCGTGGCGCGGCCACGGCGTCCCGTGGCTCGCGGCGCCGGACTTGCCGTAGCCGCGGCCCTTCTGCGTCCGGAGCCACGCGACGGACGGGACGCCACCCGGATCGTCGCCGCGCGCGGCCTCGAGGACGGCGCGGGTCACCGGGCCCCAGCTCATCCCGTCCTCGGTGCCGGTCACGCGCCACCCGTACGGGGCGAACCAGTCAGAGGGAGACCCGGGGATGACGCTCGACGCCGGCCGGCCGTCGATGCCGAAGTCGTTCCAGTCGACGAGGAAGACGAGGTTGGAGAGACCGAGTCCCCACGCCGCGTTCTTCGTCTCGTGCGTCGCCCCGGGCGTCAGCCCGCCCTCGCCCTCGACGACGAAGACCTTCACCTCGCCCGCGCCCGCCATCCGCAGGGCCAGCGCCTCGCCGGCGGCCACCGGCATCCCGTGCCCGGACGGACCGGTGTTCGCCTTGAGGAACAGCGTCCGGCCGGCCATCTCCGCGTGGCCGGGCAGGCCGTCGCGGCGGCGCAGGCGGAGGAGCCACTCCGCGGTCAGGGCCCAGCGACCGTCGTCGGGGAAGGCGAAGCGGTCGTCGCCGTCGAGCTCGACGCGGGCGCGGAGACTCTCGTTGAGGACGGCGAGGATCGAGTAGACGGCGGGGACCGCGTGCCCCGCGGAGAGGACGAAGCGGTCGCCGAATCGCAGCCACGGACGTCGGATGTCCCAGCGCATCGCCCCCGACAGCATGAGCGCGAGGAGCATGTGGACCTTGGAGCGCGAGCCACCCGGATGGCCCGACTGGCGATCGTTGAGCGCGAGGTCGATGCACTCGTCGACGATGTCCTTGATGACCTCCCAGCGTGCGAAGTCCCCCTCCGCTGCCGCGAGGAGGCGGTCGACCTCGCTCACCCTGGGCGGCCCCGCGAGCGCGCTCATCGGGCGGTCGCCGGCGCGCCTGCCGCGAGGGGCTCGATCACCGTGCGCATCCGCCGGAGCGCCTCGCTGATGTTCTCCCGGGAGTTCGCGTACGACAGCCGGATGTGGTCCGTCCCGACCGCCCCGAACGCCGTGCCGGCGAGCACGGAGACGCCGGCCTCGCGCAGCAGCAGATCGGCGAGCTCGGCGCCCGAGAGGCCGGTCCCGGAGATCTCCGGGAAGACGTAGAAGGCTCCCGTCGGCCGGAGGCAGCGGACGCCCGGGATCGCGTTCAGCCCGTCGACGACGAGGTCGCGGCGCGCGCGGAACTCCTCGACCATCGCGTCGACCGCATCCTGCGGCCCGGCGATCGCCTCGATGGCCCCGTACTGCGCGAACGTCGTTGCACCCGAGACCGAGTTGATGAGCAGCCGCCCGAACCCGTGGGCGAGCCACTCGGGGACGATGCCGTACCCGAGGCGCCAGCCGGTCATCGCGTAGGTCTTGGAGAAGCCGTCGAGGACGATCGTCCGCTCGGCCATCCCCGGGAGCGCGGCGATCGACGCGTGCTCCGCTCCGTCGTAGATGATCCGGGAGTAGATCTCGTCCGACAGGACGACGAGATCGTGCTCGATCGCGATCGCGGCGATCCGCTCGAGGTCAGAGGTCGGGAGGACACCCCCCGTGGGATTCGCGGGCGAGTTGATGACGATCATCTTCGTCCGGGGCGTCACGAGGGAGGCGAGTTCGTCGAGGTCGATCCGGAACTCGTTGGCCTGGCGGATCGGGACCGGGACCGCCGTCCCGCCGACGAACCGCGTCACCGACTCGTAGATCGGGTAGCCCGGGTCGGGCACGATGACCTCGTCGCCCGGGTCCACCAGGGCGAGGATCGCGTAGTACATGACGCCCTTGCCGCCGACCGTCACGAACACGTTGGTCGGATCCGGCTCGAAGCCTCGCCGCATCGCGGTGTCGGCCGCGATCGCCTCGCGGAGCTCGGGGATCCCGGGAAAGGGCGGATAGTGCGTCTTCCCGGTGTCGAGGGCGCGCTTGGCCGCCTCCCGAACGTTCACGGGCGTGTCGAAGTCGGGCTCCCCGATCTCGAGGTGGATGACGCTGCGACCGGTGGCCTCGAGGGCGCGGGCGCGAGCCGCTGCCTCGAACGCGGTCTCCGTGCCGATCGACCGCATCCGTTCCGCGGGCTGCATGGCGGGTCCTCCGATCGAGTGCGCGTATCGGGCAGCGCATCGTCCGCAGGGCGCGCGCATGCCGGGTCCCCACCTTCCGCCCGGGCGTCGGTTAGGTCAAGCGCGAAGTCCTACCGCGATCGTTCAGATCCCCTGAACGGTCAGGCGCCCGGACCGCTGCGGCCGTCGGCCGGTGAGCGCCCGAGAGCGGCGAGCATCGCCGCGACCGCCGGACGCGACCGGCGCTCAGGCTTGACGGCCACCATCACGCGCCGGCCGAGCGGCGGCTCGAGCGGGGTCACGCGGGCGCGCACGTCCCGGTCGCGGAGGGCGAGGCCCGGCAGGATCGCGGCACCCAGGCCCGCCTCGACGAGCGCGATGATCACGCTGTAGTCGCGGCAGTTGGAGCGGACGTTGGGCTCGAAGCCGGCGCGCCGGCAGTGCCGCACAACCACCCCGTAGATGTTGCTCGTCCCCGTGTCCATGATCCACGGGAGATCCACGAGGCTCGCCAGCGCGATCGTCTCGCCGGCCGGGGCGAGCGCGGGTGGCACCGCGACGTAGAGCGGGTCGTCCATGACGTCGACGAGCTCGAGTGCGGGCTCCCGGATCCGCGTGACCTCGTCGTACTCATCCACGACCGCGAGGTCCACCTCGTCGAGCCTGAGCGCCACGAGACTCTCGTCGGTCTCCAGGTCGCGCAGCGTGATCCGGAGGCGCGGGTGGTCCCTCCCGAGCTCCCCGATGACGCCGGGGAGGATCGCGCGCGCGGCCGTCGGGAAGGCGGCGATCCGCAGCGTCCCGGTGATCTCGTGGCGCGTCGCGGCGAGTTCCGACTCGGCGGCGACGATCGCGGCTGTGATCGCGTCCGCGTGGCGCACGAGCATCTCGCCGGCATCGGTGAGGCGGACCTGGCGACCGTGTGGCTCGAGCAGCGGGACGCCCGCCTCGGCCTCGAGGATCCGCATCTGCTGGCTCACCGCGGACGGCGTCACCGACATGGCCTCGGCCGCGGCGCGGATCGTACCGCGGCGCCCGATCTCCCGCAGCAGCTGAAGGCGCCAGACCCCGAGCATCGCGTCTCCCCTTCCCGACGATCGCCGGGTCGTCCGAGTCTAGACCCGCGCCAACCCTGCCGACCGTTCCGGGCCGCGAACGGCGCCCTTGGGGGGGGTGCGGCGCC
>JAKAJU010000039.1 GCA_021813655.1 Chloroflexota bacterium
TCCTTGTCGCGGGCGGGCGTCCGGATGGGCCCCGGAGCCCGGAGACCGGGCGACGACGATGGCGCGGATGATACGGGTCGCGCAGGGCCAGCGGACGATCAGTCCGCGACCGCCACCACCGGTGGGACGTCGGGAGCCGGCTCGATGCGGTGCTCGTACGCGCGCAGGCGCCAGAGCGGCAGCACGGCGACCGCCAGGAGGATGAGCGTCGCGGCGAGGAGCCCATCGATGCCGCGAAGCTCCGCCGCGACGCCCCCGAGGAGGCTGCCGGCGATCTGCCCCAGTGCGAGGAAGACCGAGTAGAGCCCCATGATCGCCCCCCGGTCGTGCGGGTAGGCCTCCGACATGTCCGCGAGCAGGCCGAGGGCTGCCGGGGTCGCCCCCGCGAGGACGAAGAGACCCGCAGCCGCGACGGCGATCGCAAGGCCCGCGACGACGAGCGGGAGCGTCTCCCCGTGGTTCACGACGAGCCCGGCGAGAGCCAGGGCTGCGCCCCCGGCGATACCCAGGCCGATGATCGTCGTCCGCCGGAAGACCCTGAAGCGGTTCCCCCACCAGATGAGGCCGGCGAAGAAGACCACACCGGCGACGACGAACCCGGCGCTGATCATCACCGGGGTGAAGCCGCCCATGAGCCACTGGTCGGCGAACTGCGGCGGCGGCTCGCGGACGAGCTGGAAGATCGACTGGCCGGTCCACAGGCCGATCGCGGCGTTCACCGCGATCCATGTCGGCGCGAGGAGCCAGACGTGGGAGGCGCGGAGGATCGCGACGTACCGGCGTGGGCTACCGGGCCTGTGTTCATGGTGGACCGCTCGGTCGGCCCGCGCGTCGATGACGGCGAACCGGTAGATCGACCATGAGCCGACGTAGACGACGGCGTTGAGGAAGAACGACACCGGCCCCACCACCGTCCAGAGCGGCCCGGCCACCACCATCCCGGCGCCGAGGCCAGCGAGGGTCGCCGCCTCGAAGCGGGCCGACGCCTTGCCCCGCAGCGCGACGTCGCCGGCGGTTGCGAGGGCGATGTAGCCGAGGATCGAGGGGACGCTCGCCGCGGACGACGCGCCCTCGAGCGCGCGCGTGACCCCGAGAAGCCACGGGTTCGTCGTGAGCCCGGTGAGGATGACCGCGACGAAGCCGAACAACGGGCCGAGCTCCATCACCCGGTGGTAGCCGACGCGGTCCCCGAGGCTCCCGAAGGCGGGCGACAGAAGGAGCTCGGCAGCGAAGAAGACGGCGCCGAAGATGCCGACGACGATGGGATCGACCGGCGTGCCGCCATGGGCCGGAAGGTCGGCGAGGTAGTAGACGAGGAGCGTCCCGGTCAGGCCCGTGCTGAACCGGAGCGTGAACGTCCCGAAGATGACGGCCCAGACCGAGCGCTGCACGTTCGCAGCCTAGCGGCGGCACGCGTGCGGCGGGCAGAACCCGCGCACCGAGGCCAGGCCCACAGAGGCGCGGCGCCACGGGATCGGCGTCGTCCGCGTACGATCGGCAGATGGACCTCGCCTTCGATCCCGGCGCCGCCGCGGCGCTGCCCGACGGCCGGCCGCTCGTCCCCGCGCTCCTCGCGCGCGGCGCGTCCGGCGCCGTCGTGGCCCCGCACCATCTCGCGACGGCCGCCGGTCTCGGCATCCTCCGGGCGGGCGGCTCCGCCGTGGACGCGGCGATCGCCACGAACGCGGTGCTCGCCGTCGTCATGGGCAGCGCGTGCGGGATCGGCGGCGACGCCTTCTGGCTCGTCTGGGACGCGCCCTCGGCCGCGCTCGTCGCCCTCAACGGCTCGGGCCGCTCTGCGGCGCGTCACCTGGAGGTCGTCGAGGCGGCGGGGCTCTCGCGGATGCCCATCCGCGGCCCCCTCTCGATCACGGTCCCGGGGGCGGTGGCGAGCTGGGGCGAGGCTCACGCGCGGTGGGGCAGGCTCGCGCGGGAGGCGATCCTCGGGCCGGCCATCGAGCTCGCGGACGGCGGGTTCGCCGCGTCAGCCGCATGGGCCGCGTCCGTCGAGGCGGCGGCCCGGGCATTCGACTCGCCGGCGTGGGGGCGCGTCTACCGCCCACTGGGACGGCCGTGGCGACCGGGCGAGCGCGTCCGCCTTCCGGCACTCGCCGGCACGCTCCGCAGGATCGCGGCCGCCGGGTTCGCTGACCTGTACGTGGGGGATCTCGCAGCAGCCCAGGCGGCCGGGCTCGCGGCGGTCGGGTCCCCGATCGACGCCGCCGACCTGGCCGCGCACACGACCGACGTGAGGAGCCCGCTCACGACGACGTACCGTGGCGTGACGGTCGCGACCCACCCGCCGAACAGCTCCGGGGTCGTGGGCCTCGAGATCCTCCGGATCCTCGAGCGCATGGGAGCGCCGGACCCGTCCGTCCTCGGCGAGGGTCGCGGCGCGGGGGTCGCGTGGACGCACGCCGGCATCGAGGCGGCGAAGCTCGCGCTCGCGGACCGCGATGCCTTCCTCACGGACCCCGACGCGGTCCCCGTGCCGGTCGACGCCATCCTGTCGGACGACCACGTGGCGGATCTCGCGGCATCGATCGACCGGAGACGCGCGAGCGAGCCGGCTCCGTCGCGCCTGCCGCGCGGCGGCGGCACGATCTACCTCGCGACGGTCGACCACGACGGGAACGCCGTGAGCCTCATCGAGTCCAACTACATGGGGTTCGGGTCGGGCGTGGTGGACCCCGCGACGGGGATCGCGTACCAGAACCGCGGCTCGTACTTCAGCCTCGATCCGAGCGCGGCGAACCGTCTCGCGCCCCGGAAGAGGACGCTCCACACGCTCATGCCCGCGATGCTCCTCCGCGACGGCCGCCCCTGGGTCGTCGTGGGCTCGATGGGTGGCGACGCGCAGCCGCAGATCCATGCCCAGGTCGTTCCGGCGCTCGTCGACGGGGGCCTCTCCGCGGCTGCTGCGGTCGCGATGCCGCGCTGGTTCGTCGACCCGCCCGAGCACTTCGCTCCGCCCCGGATCGTGCGCGTCGAGCCGCGGGTCGGGCGCGAGACGATCGAGGGACTGCGCGCGATGGGCCACGACGTGGCGGTCGCGCAGCCCTTCGACCCGGGCCTCGGCCACTGCCACGCGATCGAGCTCGTGGACGGGGGGCCGGCCATGGGCGGGACGCTCGCCGCCGCGACCGACCCGCGCTCCGAGGGAGCGCCGGCCGCGTGGTGACAGGCGACGGTGGCCGCGACGGCGGCGCCGGAGCGGAGCGCTCGATGAACCTCTTCCTCGCCCGGGTCGCGAGCCTGAGCCGCGACCAGGTCCTCGCCCTCGGCGAGGCGGTCGCGGCGCTCGTCGCGGAGGGCGCTGACCGCCGGCGGACGACGAAGGGCTACCTCTTCGCGTGGTACGAGGGCCCCCACATCTCCGATTCCGAGCGGTACACCTTCGGCGGCTACTTCGAGGAGGTCCTGGCCTCGCTCGCGACGGCCGTGTCAGGGACCGACCCGCGCGTGCTCCTCCCGGACCGCCCACGGAAGGCGGGCCTCACCGAGGCCATCGCCGGCATCTTCATGCCGCGACGCGAGTGGACGGAGCTCGGCGAGATCGCCGACCGGCTGTTCGAGAAGGGGGTCGCGCCGGCCGACGCCCGACCGATCATCGTCGCCGCGTGGAACGCCGGTGCCGCGGTGTGGATGCGCGGCCGTCTCGACGCTCGCCTGGAGGCGATCCTGACCGCACCCTGGCGGCGGGCGATCGGCGACCTGCCCTCCTGAGGCGACCCGGCGTCGTACACTCGATCCTCGGCCTGCCGCGCCGATCCACGTCCACCCCGGGAGGCGTTCGTGTCGTCGAACATCGGCCAGAACTACCCGTACTCAAGCGAAACGGAGGCCGAGCGCGCCGCCGCGGTCGAGGCGGCCACCGCGGCGAACGAGGGCCTCGCCGAGGCCATCAACGGCGCGACGACCCCGCTCGACTCGCAGGATCGCTGGTGGACGTGGCGCTGCCGCAAGCGCGGATGCGGCGGGATCGTCCACGCGGCGGGCTACGCACGCGACAACCGGGCGGTCTACGTCGTCTGTGACCGCTGCGGGTCCACGTCGCTCCGCTGAACGGGACCGCGCCCCTGCCGGCGGAGTCGGGCCCCGACGCGGTCGCGGTACGGGCCTCGCGCCGGCGCGCCCTCCTCGACGCGGCGGGGATGGGCCTCGCCGCGGCCGCCTTCGGGATCGTGTACGGGCTCGCCGCCCGGGGGGCCGGGTTCTCGATCGTCGAGGCGCTCGCGATGAGCGTCATCGTTCTCGCCGGAGCCTCGCAGTTCGCCGCCGTCGGGTTCGTCGCCCAGGGGATGCCGTGGGTGGCGATCGTCGGCCTCACGTTCCTCCTCAACGCCCGTCACGTGCTGTACTCGGCCGCTCTGGCGCCGTGGCTGCAGAAGACGCCGCGGGTGGAGCGCGCGGTGATGGCCCATGTCCTCACGGACGAGTCGTTCGCGGTCGCGCTCGCCCACTTCAGGCGACTGGGCAGTGCGGACCTCCGCGGGTACTGGTACGGGGCCCTCTTCATCGCGATCCCCTGGCCTGTCGCGACCGTCCTCGGCTACGCGGGGGGGCAGCTCGTCCCGGACCCGACGGTCCTCGGCCTCGACATCGTCTTCCCGGCTGCGATGGGAGCGCTCGCGGTCGCCGTGATCACGGGCCACAGGGAGCTCGCCGCCGCTCTGGCGGGTGCTCTCGTCGCAGTGGTCGTCGCGCTCGCCACGTCGCTCGCCGTCGGAATCGTCGCCGGGGGGCTCGTCGGCCCGCTCGTGGGCCTCGCCGTCCCGCACCGGCCCACCGATGTGCCGGACGGAGCTCCGCCGTCGCTCGACGGGCACGACGAGGCGATCGGGATCGCGCCGTGAGCCTCGACCTCGTCGTCCTCGCCCTGCTCATGGCGGCCGTCACGTACCCGTCCCGTGCCGTCCCTCTGCTGGCGCCGGGCATCGACCGCCTGCCCGCGCCCGTCCTCGGCTACCTGCGGCTCGTCGGGCCGGCCGTCCTCGCGGCGCTCGCCGCGGCAAACGCGCTCGTCGTGAAGACGCCGAACGGCGGGACGACGATCCACGTCGGCGTCGAGGCGGCTGCTGTCGCCATCGCCGTCGCGATCGTCGCGTGGCGGCGGACCCTTCTCCTTCCCGCGATCGCGGTCGCGGTCCTCGTCGTCGCCGCGGCGCGGGCGGCCGGCATGGCGTGAGCCGGGAGGCCGGCTCGCGGGCTGCTCCGGGTCGACCGAGAGCCTGCCGAGGGCGCCGCCGCCTTCAGGCCGGCGCGCCTCCCGCGATCATCGCCTCCGCCTCGACCTCGACCTCGACCCGGAGCGTCGGGTCGATGAGCCCCGCGACGAGGACGAGCGTCGCAGCGGGCCGCGCGATCGCGAAGAGCTCGCCGTGGACGGCGGTGACGTCGGCGACGTCCGCGCGGTCCACGACGTACATCCGCGTCCTCACCACGTCGTCGAGTGACGCGCCTGCCTCCCGGAGAGCGCGGGCGATGATCGCGAACGACGCGCGCGTCTGGGCCCCCGCATCGTCGGGGTGGAGGGAGCGACCGTCCGGGCCCGCGTCCGTCGTCCCGGAGACGAGGACCCGCCGCCCGACGACAACGGCCCGGCTGTACCCGACGGCGGCCTCCCAGGGTCCGCCCGACGAGATCCGTCGCCGCTCCCCGATCACGACCGGGGAGCGGCGACGAACGCCGGATCGCGCGCGATCGCGAGCATGAGCGCCGCGAGGAGGGTCGTGCGGGGTGCGATCGAGGCGACCTCCACGTACTCGCTCGGGGAGTGGTCGAGGCCGCCGATCGGACCGAGCCCGTCGAGCGTGGGGATCCCCATCCCCGACGTGGTGTTCCCGTCGGAGGCGCCGCCGGTGATGACGTCCTCGAGGTCGAAGCCGAGCGTCGCCGCGATCGCGCGCGCGTGGCCGGCGAGGCGCGCCGCGGCCCGGGACTTCTCCATGGGGGGCCAGCCGGAGACCTTCTCGACCGTCACCGTCACGTCCGGGACCGTGGGCGCCGCCGCGAGAGCCTGGACCGCGGCGAGCGCCGCGTCGAGCTCCGCGGCCGTCGCGGCGCGGATGTCCACGTCGAGGATCGCGTTGGCGGCCACGACGTTCGGCCGCGTCCCGCCCTTGAGGACCCCGACGTTGCACGTGACGGTCCGGTACCGCGCCGGCAGGGCATGGAGCGCGACGGTCAGGTGGGCAGCCTCGAGGATCGCGCTGCGTCCCTTCTCCGGCTCGACGCCGGCATGCGCGGCGCGTCCCGCGATGCGCAGGCGGACATCGGCCGCCCCCTTCCGGCTTGAGACGATCGCGCCGCTGGCTCGCGCGCACTCGAGGACAAGGACCGCATCGGCCCGGGATGCCGCGTCGCGGATCAGGCCGACCGAGCTCGGCGACCCGATCTCCTCGTCGGCGTTCGCGAGGAAGACGATCGTGCCGAGCGCTCCCCCGGCGACCGCCCGGGCCGCCGCCACGGCGTGGATTCCCACGAGGAGACCGGCCTTCATGTCGGCGACGCCAGGGCCGGTCGCCAGCCCGTCCGCGATGCGGAACGGCCGCGCGGCCGCCGTCCCCGGATCGAAGACCGTGTCCATGTGCGCGAGGAGGAGGAGGCGCGGCATCGCCGGGTCACCGGGGAAGGTCGCGACGATCGAGTCGCCGAGCGCCCCGCCAGGGTGCGTCGTGATCGATCCCCCCGCACCCGTCAGGATCCACGCCACGCGACGGCCGACCGCGTCGACGCCATCCTTGGTGTGGGTCCCGCAGTCGATCGAGACGAGCGCCTCGAGCTCCGACAGGAGGTCGGGCATCCCGGCTTCGACGTGTTCGGAGATCGCCTCGATCTCGGACGGAACGACCGCCGACCGGCCCTCGCCCTCCACGTCACCCGATCCGTCGTCCACCACGCGGCCCCTCCTTCCGCGGCGTCGGTGCGCCGCCACGATTCGAGTCTAGGCCTGCTCCGCGCGTCGCGCGCCCCGCGGGGACTGCGGTTGCGCCCGCGGGCCGCGCACGGCGATGATGCGTCGAGCCGGGAGGGGTTCGCCGGGCGTCGGATCGGAGGGGAGCGTGGAGGTCGGGGCTTCCCACCCGCGGACCCGGGGCGAGGCCGTCGTGCGCCGGTCGCGCGCGCACGCCGCGGTCTATCGCCGCGCCCTTCGACGGGAGATCGGTCGGCTCCGGGACCCGCGGCGGGTCGTCGCGATCGTCATCCTCGGGGTGGTCCTCGGCGTCTTCGGAGCGGGCCTTCTCGCGCGCGGGGAGGCGGCCGGAGCGGATGCGCGCGCGTACTGGGCGGGCGTCCGGATCTGGCTCGCGGGCGGCGATCCGTATACCGCCGTCGGCCCGTTCATGCCCTACGTGTACGCCCCGTGGATGCTGCCGCTCTTCCTTCCGTGGGCGCTCATGCCGTGGGACGTCGCGTGGTTCGCCTGGCGCGGTGCGACGGTCCTCCTGCTCTTCTGGACGGTGTGGTGGGCCTACGTCCGCCGTCCGCTGTCGACCGCCATCGCGGTCATGCTCCTGTCCTTCCCGATCGCCGCTAACGTGGACACCGGGAACATCAACCTCATCCTCGCGTTCATGCTCTGGGCCGCCCAGATCGTGCGCCCGCCCGTCGCCGGACTGCTGTGGGCGCTGGCGACGGCTGCGAAGTGGATCCCGGCCGTCTTCCTTCCCCTTCTCGCCCCCCGCGCGCGGGGCTGGGGGGTCGTCTGGCTCGGGCTCGCGGTGGTCCTCACCCTCGCGACGCTGCCGGCGACGCTCGTCCAGATCCAGACGGTCGTCGCGTTCCCGCGACCGGCGCGGATCGACTACCTCGTTCTCCTGTGGGCGACGATCCCATGGATCTGGCGCCACCCGGACCCGTTCTGGTGGACGCGTCCGTCCGCGTGGCCCGGGATCCGGGCCCGCGTCAGCGGATGGGCGGCACGCTGGCGCGACCGCTTCCGGGCGGACCGGGGCGGCGCGGCGCGCGCTGCTCTCCACGCGACGCGCGTGCGGGCCGTCGCCTGGTTCGGGCTCCCTGCCGACTGAGACCGCTCACTCGGCGGGAACAGCGTCGGCGGGAACAGCGTCGGCGGGAGCGGCCTCGGTCGGCGGCGCGTCCGCCACCCCCCGTTCGCCGGCGGCGGCCGCCGTCAGGTCGTCCGCGCCTGTCACGCCGCCATCGGCTGTGCGCGCGCGCCTGGCGGCGCGCCCCCGGAGCGGCTCGAGGACCGGGACGAGGAGGACGGCGGCCACGACGAACGCGAGCGCCGCGAAGCCCATCGCCGCGCGCGGTCCGGAGCCTCCCTGTGAGGGACCACCGACGACGTCCATGAGCGTCCCGGCGACGGCGAGACCGGCGATCCCCGCGGTCGCGGTGGCGACGTTCGAGAGGCCCATGTAGCGGCCGGACGACGCCTTGGGGATGACGTCGGTCATGAGCGCCCAGTCGACGGCGAGGAAGATCCCGGCGGCGACTCCGTAGAGCGCCGTGCCGAGGAAGGCGACGGGGACGCCCGGGGCGACCATCACCGTCACCATCCCGAGCGCCCCGACGCCGCACGCGACCCAGATGACGGGCTTGCGGCCGATCCGATCCGAGATCCGCGCGGACGGGAAGATCGCGATCGCCGTGAACGCGACGACGACGACCGAGATCACCGAGACGAGGGTCGCCGCCTCTGCCTGCGGCTGGCTGAGCGAGCGCGCCACGTAGAACAGCGACAGCTTCATGAGCACGCCACCGGCCATGAGGAAGAAGAACCGCGAGCCGAGGAGCCAGAGGAAGCTCCGCTGGCGGAGGATGTCGAGGCCCCAGGCCGACCCCGCGACGCGGAGCCAGCTCATCCCGCGACGGTCCCTCGCGGCGCGGCCCTCGTGGACCCGGATGAAGACGACGAGCATCGTCGTCACCTCGATGAAGCCGAGCCCCACCGTCGCGATCGCGTACTGGTGGGTCGCGACGCCGATCGAGCCCACGACCGTCCCGGTCACGAGCCCGAAGATGCTGAAGATCCCGAGAAGGGCGGATGCGAGCCCGACCTGCTTCTCGGCGACGAGGTCCGGGACGTACCCCTGGAACGGTCCCTGGGCGGAGTTGGAGCTCGCCTGGAGCAGGAGGAAGAAGACGGCGAGCATGAGGACGCTGTTCGACGTCGCGATCCCGACGAGGAAGAGGACGTCGAGGATCGACCCGACGAGGATGTACGGCTTTCGGCGTCCCCACCGGCTCGTGGTGTAGTCGCTGATCGCCCCGACCGTGGGCTGCAGGACGGCGGCGATGACCGCCCCGAGGACCGCGATCCGGATGAGCGCGCTGCCCTCGGTCCCCGCGGGGACGAGACCCTCGTACTGCAGGCGGCCGGCGAGGATCACGTCGAGGCCCGCCCAGATGCAGCTGAGCCCCAGCCAGTAGATGGAGATGTCGACGAGCTGACGCAGCGGGAGCAGCCGCGTCGGCCGGACATCGGCGTCCATGGGCTCGGGTCCGAGCGCGATCCCCTGCGCCTCCGCCACGGTCGCCTCCGCGCCCCCGACCGCTCGGCCGGTTCGGGCGACCGTCGCCCCTCGTCGCGCCCGTGTCAAGGGCCTGAATGCGCCTCGTCAGGCGAGCGATGCCGTCCGGTTCAGGTGCACGACGCGCCGGCCTCGCGCCTCCGGGCATACGAACCGGAAGAGAGAGCGATCGACCGAGTAGATGCCCGTCGAGAGGACGTCGACGGCGCCGAGGCGGAAGGCGAAGACGGGATTCTCCGGGTTGCCCGCGTAGTGGTGGACGCTCCCGTCGGGCAGGAGGACCGCGAAGTTCGCTTCGCCACCGAGAGCGTCATGGAGCGCCCCGAGGAGGTGGGCGGGCTTCTCGCCGGACTGCCATTCGTCCTCGAGCCACCGCGCCGCCACCTCGCTGTCCGCGCGGCCATGGATCCGGCCCTGGGCGCGGTACCGCTCGCGGAGTCGTCGATGCTCGCGGAGATCCCCGTTGTGGCCGAGGGCGAACCGGCGCTCCGGGTCCACGAACGGCTGCGTGTCCGCCATCGTGAGCGTGGAGAGCTTCGACGGGCGCCGGAGGTGGACGAGGAGGCTCGTCGTCTCGACGGCGCGGATGGCGTCGCGCGCCGGATCGTCACGGAACGTGCCGAGGTCGCGATGGACCTCGATCGACCCGTCGCACGCGAGCCAGGCCGCACCCCACCCGAAGCCGGCGATCCCGTAGCGTTCGAGCTTCTCGGCGAATGGCCAGAGGTCGCCGATGCGGAAGGGGGCGGCGGAGCGGGCGACGAACTGCTCGCACATTGACCGCCGATGATACCGGGCCGGGACGACAGAGCCGCCGCTGGCCGTCAGCGACGAGCCGGCTCGGGCGCGACGCTCCACGCCCCCGGCGCCTGGCAGCGCGGGCACCACGTCCGACGGCGCGGCAGGTCGCCGTGGCGGCGCGCGAGGAGGATCGCGCCACAGCGCCTGCACGGCCGACCGGCCCGTCCGTACACCCAGAGCCGCCGGCCCGTGGCCGCCATCGGGTCAGGCGTCGTCGTCCGCCGGACCGTCCCCCGGTTCGCGTCGAGCAGCGTCCGCGCGCGATCGACCAGGCGTCGCAGGGTCGCGTCCGGCAGCTCGGCGACCGAGGCGAAGGGATCCACGTGCTCGAGGAAGAGGGACTCGTCGCAGTAGACGTTCCCGACCCCCGCGACCGCCCTCTGGTCGAGAAGCGCCGTGGCGATCGACCCGCCGGCCCGCTCCGGCGCACGGAGCCGGCGGAGGGCCTCGTCCGCGTCGAACGTCGCACCGAGAAGGTCCGGGCCGAGGCCGCCGAGCGGAGGGTGGAGCGCCTCTGCGCGCGTCTCGAGGATCTCTGCCGTCGGGGCGTCGAAGCAGACGGCGACGGCGCCGGGGACCTCGAGCGAGATCCGGGCCCGCGCCGGCGGACGCCGCCACGCCTCGCCCGGCCGGTAGCGGTGCCACGAGCCGCGCATCCCGAGGTGCGTGCGGAGCTCGAGGCCCGTGTCGAAGCGGATGACGAGGTTCTTCCCGATCGCGAGGACGTCGGTGACGGTGCGTCCGACCAGGAGGTCGGCGCGCGGCCCGGGCTGCCGGGCGTGCGCGGCGACGACCGTCCGGCCCAGGAGATGCGGTCGGAGCCCGGCCGCCGTGCGGAAGAGCGTGTCGCCTTCAGGCATCGATCGGCCCTCCCTGCCGCGGCCGCGGCGGGCGGGCGGGCGCGCGGGCCACGGTGGGCGGCGCCGGCCATGCTCCGCCGGGTCCCGTGGGCGCT
>JAKAJU010000136.1 GCA_021813655.1 Chloroflexota bacterium
ACCTCCGGCTGGGCGCTGTAGCCGAAGACGGCACGGAGGAACATCCCGATGCCGGCCCTGTGCGGGAGGATCGCGGTGAGGTCGTACGCGGGCTGCGTGCCCACCGTCACGACGCCGATCTCGACGAGCTCGTGGACGGCGCGGCTCAGGAGGCCGGCCGCGATGAAGATGAGGAGGATGCCGGTGACGCGGAAGAACAGCCGCAGGTCGATCCGACGCGACCCCACGAAGATGACGTAGCCCACGACGACCGCCGCCGCGAGCCCGAGCAGGGCGCCGAGCAGCACGCCGCCGGTCCCACCGCTGTCGCGCACCGCGGATGCCTGGCCGAGCAGGAAGACGGCCGTCTCGATCCCTTCGCGTATGACCGCGGTGAACGCAAGCAAGGTGAGCCCCCACATGCCGCCATCGTCGAGCGCCCGGTCGACCTGGACGTGGAGCGCGCCGCGGATGCCGCGCGCCTGTCGCTTCATCCAGAACAGCATCCACGTGACGATCGCCGCGGCGAGGATCATCGTGGCGGCCTCGAGCAGCTGCTCGTACGGCGACCGCAGCTCCCCCGCGAGGACGAAGATCGCGAGACCCGCGGCGAGGCTGATGCCGATCGCGGCGGCGGCGCCGAGGAGGACGCGCGGGATCCGGCGCGCTTCGCCGGTGCGGGCGAGGTAGCTCGTGATGATGGCGACGATGAGAGCCGCTTCCACCCCTTCCCTCAGGCCGGTCACGAAGCCGCCGAGGAGAGAGCCGGGGTCGATCACGTGAAGCCTCGCGTTGCGAGTGGGACGTCCCGCGGAATCTAGCCCGCCAGTCGACGGGAGTCAAACCCTCCTGCTGTCGGATAGAAGGCATCCCTGATGCCACGAGTCCTGGCCGGGCCCGCCTCGAGCTGTCCGAGCGCGTGCGGCCGCCTCAGAGGCCCAGCGGATCCTCCCGGTCCGCGGCGATCGCGAGCTCCACCATCGCGCCCGCGGTCGTCCCCGCCGGGACAGCCCCGGCCCCCTCGAGCGAGCGGAGCGCCGCAGCGGTGATCGAGGGCGCGTCCACCTCGAAGAAGGCGCGGAGCGCCTCACGCGTGTCGCTCCGGCCGTAGCCGTCCGTCCCGAGGGGCACGAAGGGCGCCGGGATCCACCGGGCGACCTGGTCGGGCACCGCACGGAGCCAGTCCGTGGCCGCGATGACGGGGCCGCCGGTCGCACCCAGGACGGTCGTGACGTAGGGCACCCGCGGCTCTGCGCCCGGATGGAGCCGGTTCCACCGGTCCGCCGCGAGGGCGTCGCGACGCAGCAGCTGGAACGACGGGGCGCTAAAGACTTCCGCGGCGACACCGAAGCGCTCCGCGAGGAGCGTCCGTGCGGCCACCACCTGCGCGAGGATCGACCCGCTGCCGACGAGCCGGACCTGCGGGGCACCGGGCGCGAGGTCGGGGGCGGGGTGCAGCCGGTAGATCCCGCGGATGATCCCCTCCTCCACCCCGTCGGGCTTCGCCGGCATCGGCTGGTTCTCGTTGTAGATCGTCACGTAGTAGAAGACGTCCTCGTTCCCGACGTGCATCCGGTGGATGCCGTCGCGGACGATCGCCGCGAGCTCGTACGCGTACCCCGGGTCGTATGCGCGGATCGACGGCAGGGTGGACGCGAGCAGGTGCGAGTGGCCGTCGTCGTGCTGGAGACCCTCGCCATGGAGCGTGGTCCGTCCGGCCGTCGCGCCCATGAGGAACCCGCGGCCCCGCGCGTCACCGAAGGCCCACGCCTGGTCGCCCGTCCGCTGGAAGCCGAACATCGAGTAGAAGATGTAGAAGGGCACCATCGCGACGCCCTGCGTCGCGTAGGCGGTCCCGGCGGCCTGAAACGACGCCATGGAGCCCGCCTCGTCGATCCCCTCCTCGAGGACCTGGCCGTCCGTCGCCTCGCGGTAGGAGAGCACGAGGTCGGAGTCGACCGGCTCGTATCGCTGGCCGAGAGCGGCGTAGATCCCGACCTCCTTGAAGAGGGGGTCCATCCCGAAGGTGCGCGCCTCGTCGGGGATGATCGGGACCACCCGCGGACCGACACCCTCGTCGCGGATGAGGTTCCGCAGCAGCTTCGCGAACGCCATCGTCGTGGAGACCGGCGTCGCGCTCCCCGCATCGAACTCTGCGTCCACCTTCGGCGACGGCTCGGGCAGCGCGGCGTGGCGGACGATCCGCTTCGGCAGCGACCCGCCGAGCGCCCGCCGCCGCTCGAGCATGTACCGAACCTCCTCCGACTCGGGGCCGGGGTGGAAGTACGGAGCCTCCTTGAGCGCCTCGTCCGGGATCGGCAGCTCCAGGCGGTCGCGGAAGACGCGGAGCTCCGCCTCGCTGAGCTTCTTCACCTGGTGCGTGACGTTGCGGCCCTCGGCCGCGGCGCCGAGGGTCCAGCCCTTGATCGTCTTCGCCAGGATGACGGTCGGCGCGCCCCTGTACTCGGTGGCCGCCTTGTATGCCGCGTAGAGCTTCCTGTAGTCGTGTCCCCCTCGGCGGAGGCGGGCGAGGTCGTCGTCGTCGTAGCCCTCGACGAGCCGGCGGAGGCGCGGGTCGGGTCCGAAGAAGTGCTCGCGGATGTAGGCCCCGCCGCTGACGCTGAGCTTCTGGTACTCACCGTCGAGCGTCTCGTTCATCCGGTTCACGAGGACACCCTCGGTGTCGCGCGCGAGGAGCGGGTCCCAGTCGCGCGACCAGATGACCTTGATGACGTTCCAGCCGGCGCCCCGGAAGAGACCCTCGAGCTCCTGGATGATCTTCCCGTTCCCGCGCACCGGGCCGTCGAGGCGCTGGAGGTTGCAGTTGACGACGAAGGTCAGGTTGTCGAGCCCTTCGCGGGCGGCGATCGACAGGCCGGCGAGCGCCTCGGGCTCGTCCATCTCCCCGTCGCCGAGGAATGCCCAGACCCGGGTCCCGCTCGTGTCCGCGAGGCCCCGGTTCTGGAGGTAGCGGTCGAACCGCGCCTGGTAGACCGCGGAGAGTGGCCCGAGACCCATCGAGACCGTGGGGTACTCCCAGAAGTCCGGCATGAGGCGGGGATGCGGGTACGACGAGAGGCCGCGCCCGGGGCCGCTGACCACCTCGCGCCGGAAGTGGTCGAGCTGGTCCGCCGACAGGCGACCCTCCAGGAACGCCCGCGCGTACATCCCCGGTGCGGCGTGGCCCTGGTAGAAGACGCGATCCCCGGGCGCGTCGTCCTTGCCACGGAAGAACCAGTTGAACCCGACCTCGTAGAGGCTCGCGGAGCTGGCATACGTCGACAGGTGGCCACCGATGCCCGGGTGCGCGTTGTTCGCCCGCAGCACCATGGCGACGGCGTTCCAGCGGATGAGCCGGCGGATCCGCCGCTCGAGCTGCTCGTCGCCCGGGAAGTCGGGCTCCTGCTCCGGGCTGATCGTGTTGATGTACCGAGTCTGCGTGAGCGCGGGCAGGCCCACGTGGAGCTGGCGTGCGCGCTTGAGCAGCTTGAACATGAGGAACCGCGCTCGGGCGATGCCCTCGGACGCGACGACGTCGTCGAGCGACTCGAGCCACTCTGCGGTCTCGGTGGGGTCGGTGTCGGGAAGCTGCGCTTTGAACTCGTCGAAATACATGGCCGCCGCAGGGTATCCCATCGCCGAGGCGGACGCGGGCGGCGCGGTCGGTGGTTCGCGGCGGATGCCGGACGGCGCGGGCTCCGCACGGCGCGCCGCCCGGAGCCGCCGGCTCGCGAAGCCTCGGCGCGACCGAAGACGGCCCGCGCCGTCCGACGGGGGCAGCACGCCAGCGGGCGGCGCCACTCCGATGGGGTACGCTCGCATCCCATGTCCGGCGCCCGCCCCAGCTACGACTCCGGCACGGCCCTGCTCGTCGTCGACGTCCAGAACGACTTCGCCGACCCGGCCGGATCCCTCGCCGTCGCCGACGGCGCGGCGGTCATCCCCGTGCTCGCGGCGGAGATCGCTGCCGCACGCGCGGCCGGAGCGCTCATCGCGTACTCGCAGGACTGGCACCCCGACGTGACCCCGCACTTCGCGAAGGACGGCGGGACCTGGCCCGCGCACTGCGTCATGCAGACGTGGGGTGCCGAGCTGCACCCGGACCTGCCGGTCTTCGGCCACGTCGTGCGCAAGGGCAGCAACGGCGAGGACGGGTACTCCGCCTTCACGATGCGTGATCCGCAGACCGGCGCGATGATCGAGACCGAGCTCCACGCGCTCCTGCGGCGGCGGTCGATCGCGCGCGTCGTGGTGGGAGGCCTCGCGACCGACTACTGCGTGGTCGAGACCGCGCTCGATGCCATCCGACTCGGCTACGAGACGTGCGTCCTGCGCGACGCGGTCCGCGCCGTCGACCTTCTGCCCGGCGACGGGGACCGCGCGCTCGCGCGGCTCCGCGCGGCGGGGGTGACGCTCGTGGGTCGCCTCGCCGACGCCGGACCGGGCGATTCGGGCGCCCGGCAGTCCAAGGGCGCCGCATGAGGCGCCTCATCCGGGATTCCCTCGCGCTCGCCGGATCCGTCGTCGGGATGACCGGGCTCGCCGACCTCCTGCTCGCCCGCCTGGCGCGGTCAGGGCGATTCGACCCCGCGACGCGAGCGTCGATCGTGATCGACGCGCCGATCGACGCGGTCTGGGCGCGGGCGGCGGACGTCGAGCGACAGCCGGAATGGATGGCGGAGATGTCAGACCTCCGCGTGCTGACCGATCCACCCCTCGGCGTCGGCTCCCGCGGCCGGGCGACGGTGACCGTCTGCTGCCTCTCGGTGACCGACACCGTGACGATCACGGCGTTCGAGCCGCCACGACGGTTCGCCGTGCGGCACGAGGGGCGCGTCGTCGGGGACGGCCTCATCGCCCTGGCCGTCCGGGCGGCCGGGGGGTCGACGATCGTCGAGTGGGAGGAGCGGCTGCTCCCGCCGCTGTTCCCGTACCTCGGCGCCGCGGTCATGCGTCCGGTCCTGCGACGGGTCTTCTCGCGGGACCTCGAGAGGCTCGCCGCGCTCGTCGAAGGGGAGGCGGGCCACCACGCGCGCGCCTGACCTCTCCGACGCGGGCAGCGGCGGCGTGGAGATCCACCTCGTCGACGCGACCTACGAGCTCTTCCGCGCGCACTTCTCGCCACGACCGCGGGTCAGCGGACGCGAAGGGACGGACCTCACCGCCGTTGCGGGCCTCGTGGACACGCTCCTCGCCCTGCTCCGCGACGAGGGAGCGACGCACGTCGGGTGCGCCACCGACCACGTGATCGCCTCGTTCCGCAACGCCCTCTACCCCGGCTACAAGACCGACGCCGGCGTCCCCCCCGAGCTGCTCGCGCAGTTCCCCCTCGCCGAGGAGGCGATCGCGGCACTCGGGATCGTTCTCTGGCCGATGACCGATCTCGAGGCGGACGACGCGCTCGCGACAGCGGCGGCGCGCTGGGGCGCACGACGGGACGTGCGGCGGATCGTCATCTGCACGCCCGACAAGGATCTCGCGCAGTGCGTGCGCGATGACCGGGTCGTCCTCCGCGACCGCCGGCGCGGTCTCACGTACGACGCCGCGGGCGTCCAGGCCAAGTGGGGCGTGCCCCCGGCATCGGTCCCTGACCGCCTCGCGCTCGTCGGCGACGCCGCCGACGGGTTCCCCGGGCTTCCCGGATGGGGAGCGCGGTCGGCCGAGGCCGTCCTCGCCCGATACGGGCACCTCGAGGCGATCCCGCGCGATGCGGCAGCCTGGGAAGTCGCAGTCCGCGGCGCTGCCGGGCTCGCGGCGACCCTCGTCGAGCGCTGGGACGACGCGATCCTCTTCCGGACTCTCGCGACGCTGCGGACCGACGCGACGCTGCGCGAGCGCGAGCCCGCCGATCTCGCCTGGCGCGGGACGCCGGAGCGACGGTGGCGGGACTTCTGCGCGACGACCGGTCTCGCCCGGCTGGCGGCGCGGCCGCACCGGTGGCGCGAGGACGCCTAGGAGCGGAGAAGGTCGAGCAGCGTCGCCTGGTGGGGCGCCGGGGCCGCGACGACGCTCATCGACCGCGACGGGGCCTCGAGCGTGAACCACGGGCCGCCGTCGAGATCCGTCACCACGGCTCCCGCTCGCTCGGCGATGAGCCCGGCCGCTGCGACGTCCCACGTGGAGAGGTTCGACTCCTGGATGAAGGCGTCGAACCGGCCGTTCGCGACGTACGCGCACGAGAGGGCCGCGGCTCCGAACCCGCGCGGGACCCGGACCGCGGAGCGGAGCTTCGCCCATCGCTCCGGGACACGGGCGCCGGAGAGCCCCATCGAGATGACCGAGTCGCGCAGGCGCGCCTTGGGGTGCACGCGCACGACCCGACCCGCGAGCGTCGCGGGACCATCCGCGGTCGCCGCGTACGATTCGCCTCGGACAGGGTCCCGGACGACGCCGGCGACGGGGCGTCCGCCGTCCACGAGCGCGATCGAGAAGCAGAAGAACGGGAGCCCGTTCGCGTAGTTCACCGTGCCGTCGAGTGGATCGCAGACCCAGACGCGGCCCGATGGCGGGCCGGCCGCGTCCACCGCGGCCACGACCCCGACCTCCTCCGACAGGACGGCGTCGCGAGGGTAGATGGCGCGGACGGCCGCGATGACGAGCGCCTCGCTCTGGTGGTCAGCCTCCGTCACGACGTCCGTCTCGGACTTGTGCTCGATCGCGACGAGTCGATCCTGGAGGTCCACGAGCAGTCCGCCCGCGCGCTCCGCCAGGTCGAGCGCGAATGCCAGCTCCCCCGCCCATCGCGAGTCGGCGTACGACCAGCCCGACCCGGCCATCTCCTCGGGCCCGGTCATCGGCAGTCCACCTGGAGCGACCGGACCGTGACCCCGAGCGTCGTCACGAACGCCGAGAACGAGGAGGTCGCGCCGGGCTCGACGTGGGGGCTCAGGACGATCGCGGGGTGATCGCTCAGGCCCGGTGAGCTCGGGTCGAAGATCCGGCAGCTGGTAGAGCCGGCCTTCGTCCCCTCGTTCGTGACCGTCACGGTCACCGCGAGCCCGCCGGGCGCCCCCGCGACCCCGGTCACGCTGCCCGTGAACGGGCCCACGCCGGAGACGGCGAGCTTGGCGACGATGGCCATGACGACGACCGCGACGAACAGGCCGATGGCGATCGTCCCGTGCGCCTGCGACGTGGCCGGCTGGGGAAGGCCCAGCGGGTTGCAGCGCTCGCACATCGAGAGGTCGAGCGGGATCTCCGCGCCGCAGCGGACGCAGCCGTGCATGGGCCCCACCGGCTGCGGAGCGGGCGCGGCGGGCGTGTCCGCGAGCGGGCCGGTCATCGGATCGCCGTCAGGCCCGGGCGCGGGTGAGGGCGCTGAGCGTCGTGTCGATCATCGCGTCGACGGCCTGCTCCAGCTGACCGAGCGGAAGGTACGTCTCCTCCGGCCCGACCTCCTCGGTCAGGACGTCGCTCACGGTGAGGATCGTGGCTGCCACGACGTCCTCGCCCGCTGCCGCCGCCCGGGCGGCCAGGAAGTAGATCACCGACGACTCCATCTCGAACGCGAGGACCCCGCGGTCCCGCCACTTCGTCGCGTAGTCGGCGTCCGGGTTGTAGAAGGCGTCGACCGTGGCGACCTGGCCGACGTGGTACCGGAGGCCGCGCGAGGCCGCCTCGTCCACGAGCAGCCGGACGAGGCCATGGTCGGCCGTCGGCGCGTACGGGTCACCGTGCAGGTACGTCTGCGTGGCGCCGTCCATCGGGGTCGCAGACGTGGCGATGACCAGGTCGCCCGTCCGGATGCCGCGCTTGATGCCGCCGCAGGTCCCCACCCGGACGAGCCGGCGAACGCCGAGCCGGAGGAGCTCCTCGACGACGATCGCGGCCGCGGGCGCGCCCATGCCGGTCGTCTGCACGCTGATCGGGACGCCGCCGTATGTGCCGGTGTACCCGTGGAGGGCGCGGTGCGCGTTCACCTGGCGACACCCGTCGAGGCCACCGTCGAAGCGTCGCGCGATCGCGGTCGCGCGGTTCGGGTCGCCCGGCAGCAGGACGGTGGGCGCGTAATCCCCCGGCTCGGCGCGGAGATGGATCTGAGGCATCGTGCCCTCCCGGCTCGGCGCGGTCCGTGCGCCCTGGCGAGTCTACCCGGCGTCCGCCCGACGGTCAGCCGGTGATCGTCACCGCGCCCGTCGCCGCGTCGATCGTGACCGGGACGGCGGCGAGAGGCGTGGGGGCGGGGCCCCCGACGACGGCCGCCTCGGCCGACGGATCGAACGCCGCTCCGTGGCAGGGGCAGAGGAGGAGACCCGCCTGCGGGTCGTAGCCGACGGGACAGCCCTGGTGCGTGCACGTCGCGTCGTACGCCACGACCTTGCCGTCGGCGAGCTTCACGACGATCCCCGGGTCGCCGTTCGCGAGTTGGAAGTCGACCGACGACCGGGCGGGCATCGTCTTGGCGTTCGCGATCTCCCCGGGTGCGGGCGACGCCGCGACGGCCGTGGCGGGAGCCGACGCGTCCGCCGCCGATGCGGCGGGCGCGGCCGAGGGAGCGCTCGACCCCGGCGCGGACGCGGCCGTCGGCGTCACGGCAACCTCGTGCGTGAAGACCGGCCCGAGGACGCGCCCGAATGCGCGGCCCGCGACCGCGACGAGGATCGTCGCCCCGCCGAGCACGCCGAGCTGGAGCACGGCGCGACGGCCCGCGGAGGCCGGCGTCCCATCGTCCACCAGGGCCCGGGGCAGCGGGGCGTCCTGGAGCCACGCCGACAGCCGGCCCTCGAGGACGTAGAGCCCGCCGCTCCCCGCAAGCGCGAGCGTGATCCAGCCGACCATGTACGGCAGATCCGGCCCGTAGTAGATCGGCCGGGTGTCCCAGGATGCGGTGAGCAGGAAGAGCAACGAGAGGGCCGCGCCGGCCGCGGCGCTCCATCGGTACAGGACACCCGTCAGCGCCCCGATCCCGATCCCGATCTCGGCGACGGCGAAGAGGAGGCCGATCGCGACGGGCCACGGCTGGGCAACGACCTCGATGAGCGGCGCGAGCGGCGAGACGTGGGTGAACGCCGTCAGCTGCTCGCCGATCGAGCCCGGCCCCAGGGCGCTGAGGAACGACGGATCGATCAGCTTGTCCAGGCCCGCGTACAGGAACATCCCGCCGAGGAAGAACCTCAGCGGCAGGAGGGCGCGATAGACCGGGTCGGGCGCCGCGGGCGGTCCGATGCGCGACGATCGGTAGGCGGGGCGCTGCCCGGGCGGCGCGGGCAGTGACGGGTCGGGCGGGACGGGTCGGGAGGATGCCGGCAGCTGGCGGCCCCGTGCCTGGTCGATGGATCGTCGGCGGCTCATGGTCCCCTGCGGTTCGCCACGCGCGGTCCCGCGGCGCCCTGGCGCCGCCCGCACGCCGGCGCGCAAACCGGCGGCGACCCCTCCCCGCGACCGGGAGTCTAGCGCCGATGGGCGGGCGGCGCGCTCGCCGCGCAGGGCCGCTCGAGGAGCCTCTCATCGACCGGTGGACACTCCGCAAGGGCGGCCGCACCCGCCGTTCGCGCGTGACCCGTGCCGCGCCCGTGCTCGCTACCATGGTCGGGCCACGCCCGCCCGCGGCGCCGCCAGACACCCGATCGAGCGAGGACCATGATCGACACCGCGCCAGGCGCCTTCTCGCCGGAGGCTCGCGCCTTCCTCTCCGCGACCCGTTTCGCGGTCGTCGCGACGGTGGGCGCGGACGGGACGCCGCACCAGGCCGTGACCTGGTACACCCTCGACGGCGATGTGCTCGTCCTCAACAGCGCCGAGGGCAGGCGATGGCCGACGGACCTGATCCGCGACCGCCGCGTCGCGGTCATGGTCGAGGACGGCTACCGCTACGTCGCCCTCGCGGGTTCGGTCGAGATCGACCGGGACCAGGAGCGGGCACAGGCCGACATCGCGGCGATGGCGCGGCGCTACCACGCCGACGACCCGGCGCACGCCGAGGAGCTCATCGCGGACACCTTCCGGCGCCAGCGCCGGATCAGCTTCAGGCTCCGGCCATCTGCTGTGGGCCAGGACCTGTGAGGTCGGCCCGACCGATGTCCGGAGAGCGTGCGGGACCGGCGGCGAGGATCGGGACGCGCGAGCAGGAGGCGAGATGAGTCAGGCCAAGGTCGGCTACGCGGCGATGCTCGAGCAGTTCGGGCCACGCGAGATCGTGGAGTACTGCGTCGCGGCCGAGGCGGCCGGGTTCTCCGGCGTCATGGCCGCGGACCACTTCCAGCCGTGGGTGCCGCAGCAGGGTCAGGCGCCGTTCGTCTGGACCGTGATGGCCGCGATCGGCGAGCGGACGACCGGCGACTTCGGCCCGGGCGTGACCTGCCCCGGCTACCGGATGCACCCGGCCACGGTCGCGCAGGCGTCGGCCACGCTCGCCGTCGCCTACCCCGGCCGCCACTGGCTCGGGCTCGGGTCCGGCGAGGCGCTCAACGAGCACGTGGTGGGCGGATACTGGCCGGAGACGCCCGAACGGATCGCCCGGATGCTCGAGTCGATCGAGATCATCCGGAAGCTCTTCTCCGGCAAGGACGTCAAGCACGACGGGCGGTGGTACAAGCTCGAGACCAGCCGCCTGTGGACGCTGCCCGAGGCGCCGCCCCCGATCTACGTCGCCACCGCGGGCCCGTACACGGCACGCAAGACCGGCGAGCTCTGCGACGGGATCATCACGGTCGGGGCGGTCGAGGAGAAGATCGAGACCGTCTTCGAGAAGTTCGAGGAGGGTGCGCGGTCGGCCGGGAAGGACCCGACGACGATGCCGAGGATCCTCCAGCTCCACCTCGCGTGGGCCCCCACGTATGAGGAGGCGCTCCGCGACGCGATCGTCGAATGGCCGAACGGTGGGATGAAGTTCCCCAAGCAGGACATCCGCTCGCCGTTCGACTTCGGCGCCATGGCCAGGCTGGTCCGCGCGGAGGACTTCGAGGGCCGCCTCGTGATCAGCGAGGACCCCGAGGTCCATCGCGCGCATATCCAGAAGCTCCTCGACCTCGGGTTCGACCAGGTCTACCTCCACAACGTCGGCCGGGATCAACTGCGCTGGATCGAGGTCTTCGGGCGCGACGTCCTCCCGAAGCTCCACCGGTGACGATGACCGCCCGGTCCCGGGGAACGATGCCGTGAAGGTCGTCGCGCTCGCGGGCGGCGTCGGCGGTGCGCGCCTCTGCG
>JAKAJU010000030.1 GCA_021813655.1 Chloroflexota bacterium
ACCACTGACCGCTTGACGGTCCTATCTGCCCGGCCCTCGTGGCCGTGGCCTTCCCGCACGCCGGAGCCTACCTTCCGACGCTTGCCGTGGACATGCTCGTCGGTCTGAGGCGGAGCCTCGTTAGTTCTTGCGCACCCAGTGGGCGAGCTCGCGCTTGAGGAACTGCCCGTCGCCGGGCTTCCCGAGGAACTGGCCGTCCTTCACGATCACCCGTCCGCGGGAGATGACGATATCGCTCCCACCCTGGACCTCCCGGCCCTCGTAGCAGGAGTAGTCGCAGTCCATGTGGTGCGTCCGTGCCGAGATCGTGTGCTTCCGGTTCGGGTCGTAGACGACGACGTCCGCGTCGGCGCCGACAGCCACGGCGCCCTTCCGCGGATACAGGCCGAAGATCTTCGCTGCGTTGGCGCTGCAGATCTCCACCCACCGCGCCGGGGTGATCTTGCCGGCCACGACGCCACCGTCGTGGAGGAGGTCCACCCGGTCCTCAACGCCTGGCAGGCCATTGGGGATCTTGCGGAAGTCGCCGCGTCCGAGCTCCTTCTGGCCCTCGAAGTCGAACGGGCAGTGATCGGTCGCGACGTTCTGGAGGTCGTCCTTGATGAGGCCGGTCCAGAGCTCGTCCCAGTTGTCCTTCGTGCGGAGCGGCGGAGAGCAGACGAACTTCGCACCCTCGAACCCGTTCCCCAGGTCGTCGAGGGAGAGGAACAGGTATTGCGGGCAGGTCTCGGCGAACGCCTTCGCGCCGCGGTCGCGCGCCTCGCGCACCGCGTCGAGGGCGTCGCGCACGGAGAGGTGGACGATGTAGACGGGGACGCCGGCCGCCTCCGCGAGGCGGATGACGCGGTTCGTCGCCTCGCCTTCGAACACCGGATAGCGGCTCCGCCCGTGCCAGATCGGGTCCGTGTTGCCGGCCGCGGCGTTCTGGCCTGCGACGACGTCGATCGCGATGCCGTTCTCGGCGTGCATGAGGATGAGGCCGCCGTTCTTGCCGGACTGCTGCATCGCCCGGAAGATCTGGCCGTCGTCGCTGTAGAAGACGCCCGGGTAGGCCGTGAAGAGCTTGAAGCTCGTCACGCCCTGGTCGACGATCCGGTCCATCTCGGCGAGTGTCTCGTCGGTGACGTCGCTCATGATCATGTGGAAGCCGTAGTCGATGACGGCGTGCCCCTCGGCCTTCGCCATCCAGACGTCGAGCCCCTCCTGGAGGCTCTTCCCCTTCGACTGGACCGCGAAGTCGACGATCGTGGTCGTCCCGCCGAACGCTGCGGCACGCGAGCCTGTCTCGAAGGTGTCCTTCGCGAACGTGCCGCCGAACGGCAGCTCCATGTGGGTGTGGCTGTCGATCGCGCCCGGGATCACCCACTTGCCGGTCGCGTCGATCGTCTCGTCCGCGCCGAGTGCGAGCAGGGCGGCGCCGGCCTTGTCGGCGATCGCCGAACCGTCCGTCGGTCGTGCGATGAGGGCCACGATCCTGTCGCCGTCGATCAGCACGTCCGCCTGCTGTCGGCCACCGGCGTTGATCACGGTCCCGTTCTTGATGAGGATCCGCATCTGCTCACCTCCGCAAGGGCGCCAGCCGCCCGTCGAGGCCTCGATGGTAGTCCGCGCGGAAGCGCGCAGTGGGACGGATCCGAAGGGCCGAGGTGCACGCCGCAGCGCGCTGTGGTGCGCTGGACTGCCCAGCGGCCGCTGGGCCGACCGCCGGCGAGCCGGCGTCAGAGCGTGGTGCTGCCCGGCTGCCCGGCGATGATCCCGACGATCGACCCGTCGTCGGATTGCGCGAGGCGCAGGCCGATCGTCCACGTCCCGCCGGCCTGGTCCGTGCAGCTCGCGGTCACCGCGCCACGGCGGAGGCTCGTCACGCCCCCCACGCACGTCGTGGAGGATCCGGTCTGGTAGCGCAGGGTTCCCGTGGGGGTCGCGCCGATCTGCGCCGGGACGAGCAGCTGGAACCGCCCGCCGGGCGTCCCGCCGACCACGCCGTCGATGAGGAGCGACGAGCCGTCGTCGCTGACCTGGTACGTCGCCCTGATCTGGGTCTGGAAGGCCGCGGCGGCGAGCGGCCGGGGCGTCTGCCGCCCTGCGACAGGGGCAGCCGCGACCACCCTCGCGGACCCGGTCCCAGCACCGTTGTTCGCGATCGCGTTCCAGCCAGGCTGGAGCGGGCCGATCCACGTCCAGGCCGCGCCGCCGACGACGGCGACGAGCGCGACTCCGCCCACGGCCGGACGGAGGAGCGACATCGGTCGCAGGACGCCACACGGCCGCAGGCGGAGCGCGAGCAGGCCGAGGACGAGGGCGGTGCTCCCACCGTAGATGGCGAGCGCCCACACGGTGCGCGTGTCGCTCCCCGTCGCGATCCCGTGGACGGTCGCGAGCGCCCACGCGACGAACGCGAGGACGTGGAACCGCCGCCACCAGGCGTAACCGATCCGCGAGCGGAGGTATCCGCTGCCCCAGATCGCCAGCGCGAGGTATCCGCCGACGATCCCGAGCGCGACCCAGAGGGGCCGGTAGTGGGCGAGGCCCGGGACGAGGATCTCGAAGGGCGCGAAGCCGATGAACGGATCGAGTGCGAGCGCGGCGCCGTGGACCGCGACGAAGACGAGGCCCACGAGCGTGATGAAGCGGTGCGCCTCCGTCGTGACGAAGCGGGTCCAGCGCCTCGACTTCCAGCCGAGGCCGAGGACGAGGCCGATGACGACGGAGGCGGTGAGCAGGCCGTACGCGAGGAAGCCGCCCGCACGGGCGACGATCCAGGTGAGCTGGCTCAGGTCGGTCATGCGACCGGATCCGCTGCGATGCGAGCCGCCGGATGGGCGAGCGAGGCGGTGCCGACATGTCGCTGCGCGTCGCCGGGCTCGAGCCACCGGCCGATCCGGTGGTGGGTGCCCGCGGCGTCGACGACGAGGGCGCTGAGACCCGTCCGGTCCAGGAAGGCCGCGCCGTCCTCAAGGCCGAGCAGGAGCGTGGTCTTGGCGGCGACCTCGGCCTGGGCGCAGGTGCCCGCGGAGACCGTGACGGAGGTCAGCCCGGTCGCGGCGGGGAGGCCGGTCCGGGGGTCGATCAGGTGATTGAGGATCCTGCCGCCGCGGAGCCAGCGGCGGTTCGCGACCGAGGAGGTCGCGAGCGCTCCCTGCGCCAGCGCGACCGGGAGGCCGCCATCGCAGGTCTCCACGCCGATGAGCCACGCGACGCCGTCGGGAGGCGTTCCGTGGACCGCGAGGTCGCCCCCGGCGTTGACCGCGGCGCGGTCGATACCGGCGTCGACGAGCGCCGCAAGCGCCGCGTCGACCGTCATCCCCTTGGCGATGCCGCCGAGATCCAGTCCGACGCCGCCCGGCATCTCCACGGCGTGCGTCGCGCGGTCGAGCCTCACCTGGCGCCAGGCGCCGGTCCACGGGTGGCAGGTCGGGTCGCCGGCGTCGCCTGCGTCGGCGCAGACCACGTCGGAGAAGGTCCGGTCGTACCCGAGTGCCTCGAGGCGCCGGAGGACGGTCGGGTCGAAGACGCCGTCGGTCGCAGCGGCGGCCTCCAGCGCGGACGAGACCGCCTCGAAGAGAGGGCGCGAGACGATGACGGGGGCACCGGCGGCGGCGTTGAGGCGCGACAGCTCGCTCTGCGGGTCGAACCGCGAGCACCGGCGCTCCCACGCCTCGAAGATCGAGACGACGATCGCAGCGGCGCCCTCGCGGCCAGCGGGCAGGAGGACGTCCACGTCCGTGCCCATCGCCCGGAACCGCGCTCGGGCGAGCCCGCCGGGCGTGGCGACCGGCGGGGCGAACGGGCGCGCGCCGTCGAGGACGGTCACGAACCGCCGGTTCGGAGGCCGGGCATCTGCCCGCCGAACCCGCCCGAGGACCCTTGGTTCCCGGAGAACCCCTGGCTCCCGGACGCGGCGTTCGATCCGAGGCCGCCCTGGCTCCCCGAGAACCCGTTCGACAGCGGGGGCTGGGCGGCGAAGCCGGGAGGAGGCGAGAAGAAGTCGCTCGCAGGCGCCTGGGTCGGCTGCTGCGCCGCCGCGGGGCCGGCCGAGGCATCGACCGCGGCGGCCAATGTGACGCCGACCTGGTTCGCCAGGACGAGGCCGGCGACGGCCCCGAAGCCGACGGCGGAGCCGATGATGGTGGCGATCTTCGCGCGCGTGACGAGACGGTGCGGGTCGTGCCGTGGCGCCGGTGCGGAGGGTCGATGCGAGGTCATGGTGGCAGGCTAGCCGCCGGATCCGGTGGAGTCCTGAAGGATCGCTGAAGCGGCCGGAAGATGTGGGGAATCACATCCGGGGACCACTGCGGCGAGGTGTCCTCGGGTGCCCCGCGAGCGAGGAGGGCCCGGGTCGCCTCGACGGCGACCCGGGCCCTCGGATGGCCTGTCAGTGCGCGGTGACGCCTCGCAGAGCAGGGATGATCTCGCGCCCATAGATCTCGACCTGCTCTTCCTCGTCCCCGTTCATCAGGTAGAGGTTGAACTGGTCCACGCCGACCTCGGCGAGCCGGCGGAGCTTCGCGATGTGATCCTCCGGGCTCCCGATGATCGAGAACCGGTCCGCGATCTCGTCGCTCACGAACGCGGCGTTGGCGGAGCCGACCTCCGCATGGTGGAGGTAGTCGTAACCGGGTCGCTCGCGGACGTAGCCGGTGAGCGCCGCGGGCAGGTCCGACGGGTCGTAGCGGTTGACGAGGTCCACGACGTGGTTGCCGACGAGGGCGGGGAACCACCGGACGCGCTCGCGCGCCACGCTCGCCGGGCCGACGTGCGCGGGCGCGGCCGCCATGACGCGGATCGCCATCGGATCGCGCCCCGCCCGCTCGGCGGCCGCGCGCAGCTGCCCGACGAGCCACGCGATGAGGTCCGGGTCGGCGAACTGGAGCATGAGCCCGTCGGCGACCCGACCGGCGAGGTCCATCGCCTTCGGCCCATAGCCCGCGATCCAGAGCGGGAGGCGGTACGCGTGCGGCGCCCACGTGAGCTCCAGCCACGTGCCCTCGTACTCCACGCCGCGGCCCTCGGCGAGGTCGCGGATGACCAGGGCAGATTCCTCGAGCATCGCCATCGAGGTCGGTGGCTTGCCGAGGACCCGCCGAGCGCTGTCGCCGCGGCCGATCCCGAGATCCATCCGCCCGCCGCTGAGCTCCTGGAGCGTCGCGAGCCCGCTCGCGGTGACGGTCGGCTCGCGTGTCGCGGGGTTGGTCACGCATGTCCCGAGACGGAGCCGCTCGGTCGCGGTCGCCATCAGCGTCAGGAGGACGTACGCCTCGCGCCACAGGACGTGACTGTCGAAGATCCACCCGTAGTCGAAGCCGGCCGCCTCCGCTCGGCGCGTGAGGTCCACGTGACGCGTGAGAGAGTGGTCCGGCTTGAGCGTGAACCCGAACTCCATCGATCCCTCCTGTCGGCCCGTCGGCCGGGACGCTGCGGGTGAGGAAGGACGGCCCGGAAAGGCGGACCCGCCGCCCGGCGCAGGCCGGACGGCGGGTGCCGGGACTGCCTAGGGCTTGACGAGGTCCCCGTACATGTCGGGCCGGCGGTCGCGATAGAACTGCCAGGTCTGCCGGACCTCGGTGATCAGGTCGAGGTCGAGGTCGCGGATGATCAGCTCCTCGTTCCGCGGGTCGCCGATCGCGCCCACGAACTGGCCACGCGGGTCGCAGAAGTAGCTCTGGCCGTAGAAGTCATCGTCACCGAGCGGCTCGATGCCGACCCGGTTGATCGTGCCGACGAAGTAGCCATTGGCCATCGCGTGGCTGACCTGCTCGACGCGCCAGAGGTACTCGGAGAGCCCGCGGCTCGTGGCGGACGGGACGAGGACGATCTCCGCGCCGTTGAGGCCGAGGGCCCGCGCGCCCTCCGGGAAGTGGCGGTCGTAGCAGATGTAGACACCGATCTTGCCGACCGCGGTCTCGAAGACCGGGTAGCCGAGGTTGCCCGGCCGGAAGTAGAACTTCTCCCAGAAGCCCTTGACGTGCGGGATGTGGGTCTTCCGGTACTTGCCGAGGTACGTGCCGTCCATGTCGATCACGGCCGCGGTGTTGTAGTAGATGCCCCGCGTCGTGCTGTCCTCCTCGTACATCGGGACGACGAGGACCATGGCGAGCTCCCGGGCGAGCGCCTGCATGCGCTTCGTCGTCGGCCCGTCCGGGATGTTCTCCGTGTAGCTGAAGTACTGCGGGTCCTGCACCTGGCAGAAGTACGGGCCGTAGAACAGCTCCTGGAAGAGCATGAACTTCGCGCCCTGCTTCGCCGCCTCGGCCGCGTGCTGCTCGTGCTTCTGGATCATCGTTTCCTTGTCGCCCGTCCAGGTTGCCTGGAGCAGGGCGCCGCGGACGATACGGGGCATCGGGACCCTCCGAGAAGGCGACGGGAGGTCTCGATCCGACGGGCGCTCGCCCGCGGTACCTCCCGCGTGGCTCAAGGCGCCACGGTACACCCTTGCGGCGCCCGCGGAGGCGCGGTGGAGCGCCGCCTGCAGTGTCAGTCGACGATGGGCATGACGACGATGAGCGCGTCCATGTCGACCCGCGGCCTGCCCGAGGTCCCGAGCGCCTTGACGACGATCTCGTGGCGCCCGGTCCCGGTGAACAGCTTCACATAGAGGATCCGGCGGACGACCGTCCGCGACGCGCGCCCATCGACTGTGGCGGCGGCCTTGCCGTCCACGAGGATCTTGGCCGAACCGCGGTCCGGACCCTTGAGGGCGACCCAGGCGACCTGGCTGCCCGTGAAGGCGAAGGTGGCGGTCCCGCCCTTCTTCAGGGTGTACCGGACGGAGCCACCGAAGTTCGGAGCGGACTTGGTGGCCTTCCACGTGCCCCTGAACGCGATCTTCGCGGACGCGTCCTGGTACGCGATGACGCGGAATCGCAGGCCCTGCGCCCAGTCCCCGACGTTCCCGGCCTTGTCGAGCGCGCGCACGCGGACGCGCATGACGGCGCCGGGCGTGACGTAGATGAGCGCCCTCGGCCTGCCGGGCGCCTCGAGCTTGACGCCCTTCCAGGAGGACCCGCCGTCGGCGCTCAGCTGAACCTCGTAGGAGGCGACGCCGATCCCGCGGTCGGTCGCAGCCGGCCACGTCACCGTGAGGGGGACGGCCTTCGCCGTGAGCGTCGTCTGCGCGGTGAGGCGTGAGACCGGGGTCCCGTCGATGGCCGGCGGGATGGTGTCGGGCAGCACGTTGACGGCGAGCTGCGCCGTGAGCCCGATCGCGGTCGCCGTGATCGTGGCCGTGCCGGGTGCCGTCGCCGCGTACCGTCCGTCGGGCGTGAGCGTGCCGGAGCCTCCGCCGATCGACCACGCGATCGACGAGGCAGGGACGGGCACGCCGTTGAACGCCGCGTCCGTCGCCTTCGCGGTGAACGAGACCTTCTCGCCGACATAGAGCGTGGCGGATGGCGGGCGGACGAACAGCTGCGTCGGCGGGCCGGTCGGCGTGGTGCTGACGAGGAGGATCGCGTTCGCGACGGCGCGCTCCTTTCCGTCGGACGGGCGGTTCTGGAGCGTCGCCTCCACGTCGCCCGGCTCGCGGATCTCGATCGTCGTCGACCCGCCCCCGTCGAGGTTGATCGCGTTCACCGCGCCCTGCGCCCCCATGATCTGGGCCAGCTCGTCGAGGTCCACGCCCGTGCTGTACGGCGGCTCCCGGCCGTCCACGGTCGCCATGACGACATCGCCGCCCGCGGTCACGCCGATCGCCGTCCGCGGGTGCAGCTGGTCGGCCATCGCCGGTCGCGGGTGGATGTCGACCGCCCCGCCCGTGAGGATGTTCTCGCGACCGGTCACGAGCTGGCGCGACCCCTCGAACCCGGGCGTGATCGTCGTCGAGAACGTGACGAGCGCCCCGGGTGTGAGCGCGTCGAGGAACGTCCCCGTCGGACCATTGAGGATCAGCTGGTCGGCGGAGATCGGTTGGGATCCGGCGTCGCGCGTCTGGAGGACGGTGAGCGGGATGGCCGCGCCGAGCGCGAGAGGACCCATGAGGCCACCGAGGACGACCTCGATCCCGGAACCCTCGGCGGGCGTCTGTGGCCCGAAGCGGCTCGTGTACGCCACGATCTCGCCCGGGCGCCGGAGCTGGTTCAGGCGATCGACGGGGTAGGGGACGAGGTCCGGGCCGGTCACGGAGAGTGCGATCTGCACCTGGCCGATCATCGCCCGGCCCGAGGCGTCCACCGCGAACGCCGGTCGTGCGTCGGTCGCGGCGATCATGAGCTCGCCGTCCTGCACGTGGATCCCGTTCGGGGCGTCCTGCGTCTGCGAGGAGTACCCGCCCCAGACGTCGCCGTTGATCGCGACGATGACGCGGTTGCCGTCGGCGGAGACGGCGCGCGCCTGGGCGCCGACGGACTCGCGGCCGACCGCCTCGCCGGTCGCGAGGCTCGCCTGGAAGCGGAGGGAGGGATCGCCGGCGCGGGCGGTGACGATGTTCACCTGCTGGCCGCCCGCGCTGTCGGTCTGGACGCGTCCCGTCTGGTGCGTGACCGACGGCGCGATCTGCTCGGTGACGTCGGGCGTGAACCCGGACACGACGGACGCGATCCGGACCCCGCCCGCAGCCTGCGACGCGCCGGGGAAGGCGACGCCGAGGGTGGCCGCGAAGATGGCGGCGAGGGCGATCGAGGGGAGGGCGTGACGGGCGGAAGGCCCGACGCGCCGGTCCCGGGTCGGCGTCGTCATCGAGGGGATGGTACCCCAGGACGCCAGAACGACTCGCGCCGGGTCCCCGACGGGCCGGCGTCGGGCTCCTCCGAACGCCCCGCCGCGTCCGCCCGCGCGTGGTGTAATAGCCGGGATCCCCCGGGCTGCCGGATCGATCCGGCGCTCTCGTCGGACATGACCGAGCGACGCGCGCCGCGACGCAGCGGGCGCGCAGAGACCGTCGCGCCGTGGCGCGACGACCCGCGCAGATGAGGTGGAGCCGATGGCGACCAGCACCGCTCCCGGGACCATGTCCGGCCCCGAGATGGTCGAGCTCACGAAGCGGCACACGATCTTCGAGTGGTCCGCGCAGTCGAAGGTCGACCCGATCCCGGTCGCCCGAGCGAAGGGCAGCTACTTCTGGACACCCGAGGGGAAGCGCTTCCTCGACTTCAACAGCCAGCTGATGTGCACGAACACGGGCCACTCGCACCCGCACATCGTGAAGGCGATCCAGGAGCAGGCCGCCACCCTTGCATACGCGAACCCGTTCATGGCGACGGAGCCCCGTGCCCGCCTCGGCGCGAAGCTCGCGGAGCTGACCCCCGGCGACATCGACGTCTTCTTCTTCACGAACGGCGGCGCCGAGGCCAACGAGAACGCGATCAAGATCGCCCGGATGTTCACGGGTCGTCACAAGATCGCCGTCCGCTATCGCGCCTACCACGGCGGAACCGCCGGAGCGATCACCCTGACCGGCGACCCGCGGCGGTGGGCGGCGGAGCCGGGCATCCCCGGCGTGATCCGGATCCCCGACTTCCACCGGTGGGGAAAGAAGGACCCCGAGCCGGTCGAAGATGTCCTCCGCGAGACCGAGGACGTGATCATGTACGAGGGCCCGAAGACGATCGCCGCGATCATCGTCGAGCCCGTGGTGGGCACGAACGGGATCCTCATCCCGCCGGACGGCTACATGCAGGGGCTCCGCGAGATCTGCGACCGCCACGGCATCCTCCTCGTCGCCGACGAGGTCATGGCTGGCTTCGGGCGGACCGGGCGGTGGTTCTCGGTCGATCACTGGGGCATCGTCCCGGATCTCATCTGCATGGCCAAGGGCCTCACGTCCGCGTACGTGCAGCTCGGTGCAGTCGGGATGCGGCGGCACATCGCCGACCACTTCCGGGACAACGTGTTCTACGGTGGCCTCACCTACAACAGCCACCCGCTCGGCTGCGCGACAGCCCTCGCGACGATCGAGGTCTACGAGCAGGAGGGCCTCATCGAGGCCGCGGCGAAGAAGGGCGAGCTCATGTCCGGCCTGCTCGCGGACCTGTACGCGAAGCACCCGTCCGTGGGCGCCGTCCGCAACATCGGGCTCTTCGGGATCGTCGAGCTCGTCCGCTCCCGCGACCCGTACACGACCCTCGCGCCGTACAACGGCACGTCCGACGAGATGGCCGCTCTCGGCCGGCACTTCCGCGAGGAAGGGCTCTACACGCTGGTCCGGTGGGCGAACTTCTACACGAACCCGCCGCTCACGATCAGCGAGGACGAGCTCCGCGAGGGGTTCGGCATCATCGACCGCGGCCTGACCAAGGTGGACGCCGCACTCGCCTGAGGCCGGTGGCGGGCCCACGTGCCCGTCCCGGCAGCCATCCACGTACCCATCCGACGGCCGGCCCTCGAGGGCCGACCGTCGGATGGTCAGTGGGCGGTCCCGAACTGCCGGTCGCCCGCGTCGCCGAGGCCCGGCATGATGTAGCCCCGCTCGTTGAGCTGCCGGTCGAGGGCCGCGCAGTGCATCTCGACGTCCGGGTGGGCCTTCGTGACCGCGTCCACCCCCTCAGGGGCCGCGATGAGGTTCACGAGCTTGATCCGTGCGGCCCCCCAGCGCTTGAGCACCTCGATCGCCGCGGTGGCGGAGCCGCCCGTCGCGAGCATCGGGTCGAGGATGAGGCTGAGGTCCACGGTCGCCGAGTCCGGCAGCTTGTTGTAGTACTCCACGGGGCGGAGGGTCCGCTCGTCGCGGAAGAGCCCGAGATGCCAGACCTCCGCGGTGGGCATGAGCTCGAGCATCGCGTCGACCATCCCCAGGCCGGCGCGCAGGATCGGGACGAGCCCGATCCGGACGGCCAGCTCGTCGGCCTCCATCGGCTCGATCGGCGTGCGGATCGCGATCGGCTTCGTGCTCACGTCCGCGAGCGCTTCGTACCCGAGGAGCCAGCTGAGCTCGCGCACGACCTCGCGGAACTTCTTGGGCTCGGTGTCCTCGTCGCGGAGGATGGCGAGCTTGTGCAGGACGGCGGGGTGGCGCGAGATGTGGAACCGGGGCCAGCGTTCCGGGTCGGGTCGCCACGTGGCGCCGGATTCGATGGGCTCGGGCATGGGCTGCTCCTCGCCGAGGGGGCGTGTGGCTGTGGGGC
>JAKAJU010000040.1 GCA_021813655.1 Chloroflexota bacterium
GGATCCCGCCTCCTCGGCGGCGGCGAGACGCCGCCGCCATCGCTGCCGCCGAGCGGCGTGGCGACACCCGGCGGCTCGCAGGCTACGTCGGGCGCGAGCACCGCCCCCGTCGCGACGACGACGCCGACGCCGGACGCCGGGTCCGCGACGCCTGCCACGACCCCTGAGCCCACGCGCGCGGCCACGCCGGAGCCGACCCCTGCACCTTCGGTCGCCAGGCGCACGTACACGGTGAAGAGCGGGGACACGCTGTCCGGGATCGCGGCGAAGTTCGGCGTCACGGTCACGGCGATCGTGAAGGCGAACAAGATCAAGGACCCCAGACACATCGTCCGAGGCCAGGTCCTCGTGATCCCGTAGGACGCATCGCACCGCCCTTCGGGCTCCACCGCGACCGGGACTCGCGAAGATGCGACGCAGGGGCGGACCTGCGGGTCCGCGCGCGGGCGTGTGCTAGACTCGCTCGGTCCCACCCGGGTGACCGAGGCGTCGCCGTGCGACGCCCATCCTGGACCTCCACCCCCTCGTCGCGTATGCGGCCGTCGGGGATCGTCGGTCCGGCGGCCCCGGACGGCGGGCGGACACGTCGATGCAGGAGACCACGAGAGTTGACCGAAGAGCAGATGGGCGGGACGACGCTCGAGACGACGGCGGAGGCCGTCGTCGCCGAGCCGTCCGAGGAGACCGTCGCGGCCGTCGCCGCCGACGATCCCGCCACCACGACCCAGACCGAACCCGCGCCGGAGGCTGCCGAGGAGGCCGTCGCCGCAGAGGTCGCAGCCATCGCCGCTGTGGAGGCAGTGGAGGAGCTCGCGACCGAGGTGGAGCACGCCCCGCCGGCGGAAGAGGAGTTCGCCGCGACGGTCGAGGAGGTCGCGGCCGCCGCGGCACCTGCCGTCGAGCGCCCGGAGCCGACGACGATGGACGAGCTCCTGGCCGAGCAGGACGCCGACATCCGCAGCTTCAAGCACGGTGACGTCGTCGAGGGGACCGTGGTCCGGATCGACCGCGACGAGATCCTCGTCGACATCGGCGCGAAGAGCGAGGGAGTGGTCAGCAACCGCGAGCTGTACGGGCGCCACGCGGAGACCCAGCCGACGCTCGACGTCGGGGACGTCGTCCTCGTCTACGTGCTCCAGCCCGAGTCGCAGGAGGGCCATGCGGTCCTCTCGCTGCGCCGGGCGGGCCTCGAGCGCAAGTGGCGCGCGATGCAGGAGCAGTTCGAGGCCGGTGCGATCATCGAGGCGCCGGTCATCGACCACAACAAGGGCGGCCTCATCGTCGACTGCGGGATCCGCGGGTTCGTGCCGATCAGCCAGATCGTGGACTTCCCGCGGCGGCCGCAGAACGATCAGCCGCGCGACGCCGCGCAGGAGATCGCCGAGAAGCTCCAGCCGTACGTCGGACGAAGGCTCCGCCTCAAGATCCTCGAGGTCAACCGGAAGGCGAACCGCCTCATCCTGTCGGAGAAGGTCGCCCTGTACGAGGAGCGGCGCGAGAAGCGCGACGAGCTCTTCAGCAGTCTCCAGGTCGGCCAGAAGGTCTCCGGGACCGTCCGGTCGATCGCGCCGTTCGGCGTCTTCATCGACCTCGGCGGGATCGACGGCCTCGTCCACAAGAGCGAGCTCTCCTGGAACAAGGTCAACAACCCCGAGGCCGGGTACAAGGTCGGCGACACGGTCGAGGCCGAGGTCATCGACATCAACCACGAGCGCGGTCGGATCAGCCTGTCGATCCGTCGCCTCCAGCCCGATCCGTGGCACTCGACGGTCGCGGACTTCAAGGTCGGCGACATCATCGACGGCACGGTGACGAAGCTCGTGAACTTCGGCGCGTTCGTCCGCGTGCGCGACGGCCTCGAGGGCCTCATCCACATCAGCGAGCTCTCGCATCAGCGCGTCGCCCATCCGGGCGATGTCGTGCGCGAGGGCCAGACGCTCAAGCTGAAGATCATCAGCCTCGATTCCGAGCGCCACCGCCTCGGTCTCAGCCTCAAGCAGGCCGAGGAGCCGCCGGCCCGGCCGGCGCCCTCCGAGGCTCCGCGCCCGCGCCGGGCGCGCGAGGATCGCGGTTACACGATGGCCGACGCCGTCCAGGAGCCCGAGGGCGGGATCGACAACACGCTCGCATCCGCCTTCGCGCAGGTCCGTCAGGCGCTCGCCGCAAACGAGGCAGCCACCACTGACGCCGTGGCCGCCGACGAGGCTGTCGAGGTCGCTGCCGAGGCCGAGGTCACCGCTGAGGTGGCGTCGGCGGTCGCGGAGGTCCGCACAGAGGACGCCGTCGAGGCGGTCGTCGAGGCGGAGGTCGCGGCGGACGTCGCGAAGACCCTCGAGGCCGAGGCCCTCGTGGCCGCGGTCGAGGCGGCCGAAGCTGAAGACGCAGCCGAGGACGCCGCAGCTGTCGCATCGGTCGCCGAGGACGTCGCGGCAGCCGCGATCCTCGACGAGTCCGTGCCCGAGGCCGAGGCCGAGGTCGCGCTCGAGGTCGCGCTCGAGGCCGAGGAGGTGGCCGACGAGGCTGCCTCCGACGCGTACGTCGCCGAGGTCGAGGCCGAGGAGGCCGTGGCCGAGGCCGTCGTCGCCGACGCGATCGCCGAGGAGGCGACCGACGAGGCTGTCGGCGCCGTCGCCGAGGCAGCCCTGGCCGCCGAAGCTGCGGAGGAGATCTCCGAGGACGCACAGGTGGTCGAGGAGCTCGCGGAGGATGCCGTCGCCGATGCCGCGCTCGCGGCGGAGGCTGCGGAGACTCTCGAGGACGAGGCCGCCGGCCCCGGCAAGAAGCGCTGATCGGAGGGTCGCGCGGCGACCCGCCCATCGGATCACTGACGGAAGGCCCGCCGGCATCGCCGGCGGGCCTTCCGGCCTCGAAGGGCAGCCGGGTTGCGGTCGTCGCGGTCGGGCATGACTCGCGGAGCGCCTTGCGCGTGCTCTCGGCCCCGCGTCAGGTCGGAGCGGCGCCTCGCCCGACCGTCGGAACGGCCCTGTCGGCGGGGCGTGCTAGCATGGCGGGGCGTCGATTCCGGCGCACATTTCGCACGGACGTTCGACTGGATGGATCGGTTCGACAAGTTCACGGATCGCGCGCGCAAGGTCCTGACGTTGGCGCAGGATGAGGCGCAGCGGTTCAACCACAACTACATCGGGACGGAGCACCTGCTCCTCGGTCTCGTCCGGGAGGGCGAGGGCGTCGCCGCGCGCGTCCTCGAGAACATGAACGTCGAGCTCCCCAAGGTCCGTACGGCGGTCGAGTTCATTATCGGCCGCGGCGATCGACCGGTCGTCGGCGAGGTCGGTCTGACCCCGCGCGCCAAGCGCGTCATCGAGCTCGCCATCGACGAGGCGCGGCGCCTCGGGCACAACTACATCGGGACGGAGCACCTGCTCCTCGGCCTCGTCCGGGAGGGCGAGGGGATCGCCGCAGGCGTCCTCGAGTCGCTCGGCGTGAACCTCGACAAGGTGCGCCACGAGGTCATCCGGGTCCTCTCCCAGTCGTCCGCCGCCGGTCCCGCCCAGGAGTCGAAGCGCGCGAGCCGGACGCCGACCGTCGACCAGCTCGGGATCAACCTCACCGACGCGGCCCGCGCCGGCAAGCTCGACCCGGTGATCGGGCGCGAGAAGGAGATCGAGCGGGTCATCCAGATCCTCTCGCGGCGCACGAAGAACAACCCCGCCCTCATCGGCGAGCCGGGAGTCGGCAAGACGGCGATCGCCGAGGGGCTCGCGCACCGGATCGTCTCGGGCGACATCCCCGAGACGCTCGCCGACAAGCGCGTCCTCACCCTGGACATCGGGTCGCTCGTCGCCGGGACGAAGTACCGCGGCGAGTTCGAGGAGCGCCTGAAGAAGATCATCGAAGAGCTCCGCTCCACGAACGACGCCATCCTGTTCATCGACGAGCTCCACACGCTCGTGGGCGCAGGCGCCGCCGAGGGCGCGATCGACGCCGCCAACATCCTCAAGCCACCCCTCGCCCGAGGCGAGCTCCAGTGCATCGGCGCGACCACGCTCGACGAGTACCGCAAGTACATCGAGCGCGATGCGGCGCTCGAGCGCCGCTTCCAGCCCGTCATGGTGGACGAGCCGACGCTCGAGCAGACCATCGCGATCCTCTTCGGGATCAAGGACCGCTACGAGCAGCACCACCGCGTGATCATCACGGACGAGGCGATCCACGCAGCCGCGGACCTGTCGATCCGGTACATCACGGACCGACACCTCCCCGACAAGGCGATCGATCTCATCGACGAGGCTTCGTCGCGCGTCCGCCTGCGCTACGCGTCGGCTCCACCGCCGCTCCGGGAGGCGCAGAAGGAGCTGGAGCGCGTCCTGCGCGACAAGGAGGCCGCACTCGGCGCGCAGGAGTTCGACGACGCCTCCGCGGCGCGTGAGCAGGAGGCCGAGCTCCGTGCCCGGATCGACGCGCTCCGCAGGGAATGGCAGGACGCGGTCGCCGCGGAGCAGCCGAAGGTGGACGACCAGGAGATCGCCCACGTCGTCTCGATGTGGACCGGGATCCCGGTCACGCGGATCGCGCAGGAGGAGTCCGAGCGCCTCCTCAAGATGGAGGAGTCCCTCCACGCCCGCGTCATCGGGCAGCAGGAGGCGATCGAGATCGTCTCGCGCGCCGTCCGCCGCGCCCGGGCCGGGCTCAAGGACCCCAAGCGGCCGATCGGCTCGTTCGTCTTCCTCGGGCCCACCGGCGTCGGCAAGACCGAGCTCGCGAAGGCGCTCGCCGAGTTCATGTTCGGCTCCGAGGACACGCTCATCAAGATCGACATGAGCGAGTTCATGGAGCGGCACAACGTGAGCCGTCTCGTGGGCGCCCCGCCCGGATATGTCGGCTTCGACGAGGGCGGCCAGCTCACCGAGGCGGTCCGCCGGAAGAGCTACGCGGTCATCCTCCTCGACGAGGTCGAGAAGGCCCATCCGGAGGTCTTCAACATCCTCCTGCAGATCCTGGAGGACGGGCACCTCTCGGACGCCAAGGGCCGCCGGGTCGACTTCCGCAACACGATCATCATCATGACCTCGAACCTCGGCGCGAAGCAGCTGCAGACGAACTCGGCCCTCGGCTTCCGCCCGATCGGCGAGACAGAGTCGGAGCGGCAGCAGATGAGCTACGAGCTCATGCGCGAGAAGGTGACCGCCGAGCTCAAGCAGGCGTTCCGGCCCGAGTTCCTCAACCGGATCGACGCGACGGTCGTCTTCCGCTCGCTGACGATCGAGGAGATCCGGCAGATCGTGGACCTCATGCTCGCCCGCGTCCGCGATCGCCTGCGCGCGCAGGAGATCGCGCTCGAGGTCACGCAGGAGGCGAAGGACCACATCATCGGCCTGGGGTACGACGCGGCGTACGGCGCCCGCCCCCTCCGCCGTGCGATCCAGAACATGATCGAGGATCCGCTCGCCGAGCAGCTGCTCCTCGGCCGGTACGCCGCCGGCGACACGATCGTCGTCGACCGCGACCCCGATGCTGGGCTGTCGATCCACACGGCCGCGGAGAAGACGCCGGTAGAAGCCATCTAGGCGACGGTCGACGCGTGTCACCGGCGCGCCCGCGCACCGACACCCGCTTCGTCTGCCAGACCTGCGCGGCCGAGCAGCTGCGCTGGGAGGGCCAGTGTCGGGCGTGTGGCGCCTGGAACTCCCTCGTCGAGACGGTCGTCGACCGCGCCCCCGTACGCCGGGCCCCGGCGGGCCTCGGCGGCGGAGCCCAGCCCGTCGCGCTCGGCGACGTGATCGAGCCCGAGAGGACGCGCCTGCCGGTCGGCATCGGGGAGATGGACCGGGTCCTCGGCGGGGGGCTCGTGCCGGGGTCGGTCGTCCTCGTCGGCGGGGAGCCCGGCATCGGGAAGTCCACCCTCGTGCTGCAGGCAGCGGCGGGCGTCGTGGCCTCCGGCGGAGACGTCCTCTACGCGTCGGGCGAGGAATCGCCGGCGCAGGTGCGCCTCCGGGCGGCGCGGCTCGGCCTTCTCGGGACGGCTGCAGCGGAGCGGATCCGGCTCTTCGCCGCGACCGAGGTCGGGCGCATCCTCGATGCCGCGCGCGACAGCGCCCCGGCGCTCCTCGTCGTGGACTCGATCCAGACGGCGACGACCGACGAGCTCGACGGCCCGGCCGGGAGCGTGGGCCAGGTGCGCCAGTCGGCGCTCCGGCTGACGGAGCTCGCGAAGGAGAGCCAGACGGCGGTCATCCTGGTCGGCCACGTCACGAAGGACGGGACGCTCGCCGGCCCACGGACGCTCGAGCACCTCGTCGACGCCGTCCTGACGCTCGAGGGCGAGCGCTACGCCGCGCTGCGCGTGCTGCGGACCGCCAAGAACCGGTTCGGCTCCACCGACGAGGTCGGCGTCTTCGAGATGCGCGAGGACGGGCTGGCCGAGGTCGCCGACCCGGCCCGCGCCTTCCTCGCCGAGCACGAGGCGGATGTCCCGGGGAGCATGGTCGTGCCGACCATGGAGGGGACGCGGCCGCTGCTCGTCGAGGTCCAGGCGCTCGTCGCGCCCGCCGCGTACGGCAGCGCGCGCCGCACGGCGGCCGGCCTCGACCCGAACCGGCTCGCGCTCCTCGTCGCCGTCCTTGCGCGGCGCGCGGGCGTCGGGCTCGGCTCGCACGACGTCTACGCGAGCCTCGCCGGCGGTCTCCACGTGGACGAGCCGGCGACGGACCTGGCCCTCGCGGCCGCGCTCGCGTCGTCCCTCCGGGACGCTCCGGTCGATCGCGGGACCGTCGCCGTCGGCGAGGTGGGCCTCCTTGGCGAGCTCCGGCAGGTCGCCGGCCTCGAGCGGCGCCTGCGCGAGGCCGCCAGGCTCGGGTTCCGGCGGGCGATCGTCCCGCGGGGGAGCCGGAGCGCGGCCGGCGCGGTGCCGGGGCTCGACGTCGTCGCGGTCGGCTCCGTCCGCGAGGCTCTCGAGATCCTCGTGGGACCGGCCCGTGCAGCCTCCCCGCGCGGGCCCGGTCGATCCTGAGCGATGGTAGGCTGACCATCAGGTCGCGCGCCCGCGCGCCCGTCCCTCCATGAGCTTCTCTGCCCCGTGATCCGGATCATCCGCCTCCTGGGCGCCGGGCTCGGCGCCATCGTGGGCCTGGCGCTGCTCACGCCGGAGCTCTTCGCCGACCGTCCGTATGGCGGTGCGCTCGTGGCCGCCTGGGTCGTCGCGTGGGCGGTCACCGGGTTCGCGGTCCTCCCGTACATCACCGTCGTGCCGGCCGCCTGGCTCGTCCGCGAGGTCCAGCGCCTGTCCTCGGCCGAGTTCGTCGCGGCCATCGGCGGTCTCCTCATCGGCCTCGTCATGGGCCTTCTGCTCGGCGTCCCGCTCTCCGCGCTACCCGAGCCATTCGGGATGTGGATCCCGCTCGGCGTCTCGATCATCCTCGGGCTCGGGATGATGGGCCTCACCGTCGCCAAGCGCGCGGACCTCGTCGCCACGGCCGAGGTGATCGGCCTCATCCGCCGCCCTGCCCCTGCCGCAGAGCCGACGCGTGCCGAGCCACGGATCGTCGTCGACACCAGCGCCATCATCGACGGGCGGGTCGCAGACATCGTGGACGCCGGGTTCCTCTACGGCCGGCTCGTCGTCTCGCGCGCCGTCCTCGACGAGCTCCAGCGGATCGCCGACAACTCCGACACTCTGCGGCGGAACCGCGGCCGACGCGGGCTCGAGATCCTCTCCCGCCTGCAGAAGGACGACCGGACGACGATCGACATCGTGGAGGATGCGCACCCGGCGATCGCGGAGGTGGACCAGAAGCTGGTGGCGCTCGCGTCCTCGCTCGACCGCCTCATCCTCACGAACGATTTCAACCTCAACCGCGTCGCCGAGCTCCAGGGGGTCCGGGTCCTCAACGTCAACGGCCTCGCGAACGCCGTGAAGCCCGCCCTCCTCCCCGGCGAGGTCCTCCACGTCCGCGTCATCCAGGAGGGCAAGGAGGCCGGCCAGGGCGTCGGCTTCCTCGACGACGGCACGATGATCGTCGTCGAGGGCGGGGCGCGGCTCATCGACCGCGACGTGGACGTCGTCGTGACGCGCGTCCTGCAGACCGTCGCCGGACGGATGATCTTCTCCCAGCCCCGTGTCGACTGACGGGCGCGCGGCGGTCGCTCTCCGGGCCGACGCGATCGTCGTGGCGGCCGGGTCGAGTGCGCGCATGGCCGGCGACGACAAGCTCGCGGCGATGGTCGGGGGGCGCCCGGTGCTCGCCTGGGCGCTCGACTCGCTCGCCGCGGCCCCGGAGGTCGAGCGCGTCGTCCTCGTCGCGACGCCCGAGCGCTGCGACGCGCTCGGCGCGGGCGGCTGGCTGCCCGCGAAGGTCGCTGCGACCGTCGTCGGGGGCCCGCGCCGGCAGGAGTCGGTTGCGGCGGGGCTCGCCGCCCTCCGCGCGCTCGATGACGCCGGCATCGGGTCCGTCGCGACCACCGACAGGGTCGTCCTCATCCACGACGGCGCGCGGCCGCTCGTCTCGCCCGCGCTCGTCGCGCGCGTCGCGGACGCGGCCGTCCGCCACGGGGCGGCGATCCCCGTCACACCAGTCGTGGAGACGCTCAAGCGCCTCGAGGGCGATCGCGTGGCAGGCACCGTGGACCGCACCTTCCTCGGCGCGTCGCAGACCCCCCAGGGGTTCCTGCGCTCCGTGCTGTCGGCGGCTCTCACCCGGTTCCCGGCGGACGGGCCGGACACCTGGACGGACGAGGCCGCGCTGCTCGAGGCGTGCGGCATGACCGTCCACGCCGTCCCCGGCGACCCGACGAACCTGAAGGTGACGTACCCGGACGACCTCGCGCGCATCGCCGCGCACCTCCCGCGGAGGGCCGAGACCGGCCCGGCGCCGCGGGGGGGTCCGCCGCGCGTCGGCCTCGGCGAGGACCTCCATTCGTTCGGGCCCGGCGGGCCGCTCGTCCTGGGAGGCGTCGCCTTCCCCGGCGCCCCACGCCTCCACGGCCACTCGGATGGGGACGTCGCGCTCCACGCCGTGGCCGACGCCCTTCTCGGCGCGGCCGGACTCGGCGACCTCGGGCGTGTCGCGCCGGCGGGCCCGGAGACGCCGCGGGGTGTGGACAGCCGGATCCTGCTCGAGCGTGTACTGTCGATGATCCACGCGTCCGGCTGGGTGCCCGCGTCCGTCGACATCACGATCGTCGGCGCGCGGCCGCGCCTCGGCGCACGCCTCTCCGAGGTCGCCGAGTCCGTCGCCGGCATCCTCGGGATCCCGCCGGGGAACGTGGACGTCAAGGCATCCACCGGAAACCTCATCGGCGCCGAGGGCGCCGGCCGCGCCATCGGGGCCCGCGCGGTCGCCGTCCTCGTTCCCGCCGTTTCGGAGCCCACCGCATGACACTGAGACTCCTCGACACCCTCTCGGGCGAGCAGCGCCCGTTCACGCCCCTCGACCCGACGAACGTCCGCGTCTACAGCTGCGGACCGACCGTGTACGGGCCGGCGCACGTCGGCAACTTCCGGTCGTTCCTCTTCTCGGACCTGCTCGTCCGATACCTGCGGTACCGGGGATACCCGGTGACGTGGGTCATGAACGTCACGGATGTCGATGACAAGATCATCCGGGGGGCGCGCGCCGAGGGCTCCACGATCGCGGCGGTCGCCGAGCGGTGGACAGCCCGGTTCCTCGACGACGCGACGACGCTCCGGATGACGACGCCCGACGTCATGCCGCGCGCCACGGCGCACGTGCCGGAGATGGCGGACCTCATCGGGACGCTCCTCGAGCGCGGGCACGCCTACCGGACGGACGACGGCTCGATCTTCTTCCGGATCGCCTCGTGGCCGGCGTACGGCAGGCTCGCGCACATCGACCCGGCCGAGATGCGGGTGGGGGAGCGCGTGGAGAGCGACGAGTACGCGAAGGACGACGTCAGGGACTTCGCGCTCTGGAAGGGCCCGAAGGACGACGAGCCGGCGTGGGAGACCGCGATCGGCCGGGGCCGGCCCGGCTGGCACATCGAATGCTCTGCGATGAGCATGCGCTACCTGGGCGCGTCGTTCGACGTCCACACCGGCGGCGTCGACCTCGTCTTCCCTCACCACGAGGACGAGATGGCCCAGAGCGAGGCCGCGACCGGCCTGCCGTTCGTGGCGACATGGCTCCACTGCGCCCACCTCCAGATGGGCGGCGAGAAGATGGCCAAGTCCGCCGGGAACATCGCGCGCGTCGGTGACCTCGTCGAGTCGGGCGTCTCGCCGCGTGCGCTGCGGTACTCGCTCCTCGCCGCGCACTACCGGATGGCGCTCTCGTTCAGCGAGGATTCCCTCCAGGCCGCGGCGTCGGCGGTTGAGCGCCTCGACGCCGTCTGGGCGGCGCTCGGCGCGTATCGCTCGGACGGGCCCGACGACGCGACGCTGCCGGCCCTGCTGGCCGAGGCCAGGTCCGGCTTCGAGGCCGGGCTCGACGATGACCTGAACGCGTCGCCCGCCCTCGCGTCGGTCTTCGAGCTCGTGCGTGAGGTGAACCGGCGGATCGCGGCGCGGTCGCTCTCGACGGCCGACGCGGTCCGGGTGCGAGAGGTCCTCACGGATCTCGACCGCGTCCTTGCCCTGCTGCCCGACGAGGAAGCCCTCGAATCCGATCTCGTCGCCATGGTCGCCGCGCGGGCCGCGGCGCGCGCTGCCCGCGACTGGGCCGAGAGCGACCGACTGCGGAGCGCGCTCCTCGAGCGCGGCGTCGCCGTCGAAGACACGCGCGACGGCCAACGATGGCGGCGCGTGGAGGTGGCACGTGGCTGATCGACCGCGACGCGATCCCCGGGACGCCGACGGCCAGCGAGGTCGGAAGGGACCCGGGAGGGGCGAGGGTCGCCCCGACGGCCCGCGAGGGCCCCGACCTGGTGGCCCGCGTCCGGGAGGTTCCGGCCCGGCGGGTCCCGGAGACCGTCGGCCCGCCGGCCCGGGGGGCGGGCGGGCCGCGGGACCGGCCGACCGCTTCCACGAGAGACCGCGAGAGCCACGACCTGCCGGGCCGCACGCGCCTCGCCCGGGGAGCGGCCGGCCCCCGGGGGCCGGCGGGCCTCGTCCCATGGGACCGCGTCGGG
>JAKAJU010000159.1 GCA_021813655.1 Chloroflexota bacterium
CGGCCGACCTGCGCGGACGGACGCTCGCGTACGTCCGCGCCGTGGGGCGGCCCCGCGGCGAGTCGGCGCGCGACCCCGGCGCCGCACGCGAGGCCGGTCCCGCGACGGCGCCCGGCCCGGCAGTGCTCGCCGGTCCGGGGTTCGCGGCCCCCCCTCGATCGCGTGGGACGAGCCGTCGGCGCCTCGCGCTCGCCGGCCTCGCGATGGCAGCTGTCGTGGTCGTCGCCGTCGGCGTGACGGCGTTCGCGACCTCGAGCATCGGACGGTCGGAGCTGGCGGCCGAGCAGGCGCGGTCTGCGGACCTCGCACGGACGGCGGACATCGCGATGAACCTCCTCGGCGACGGATCCGCGATCCGGATCCCGATGGCCGGCGGCGCCGGCGCGTCGGGCGTGGCCATCATCTCCCCGGCGTCGTATGCGGGGGCCGTGGTCGCCACGGGCCTGCCCGAGCCGGCCGCCGGGATGGAGTACATCTGCTACGTCGTCATCGACGGGCAGCGCCGGCTCGTCGGGCGCATGATCGACAGCGGGACCGCGTACGCCTGGACCGGGTCGATCGGGGCGTTCTCGGGCGTCCGCCCGGGATCGGTGACCGAGTACGGCGTGCTGCTCGTGCCGGTCGGATCCGACGCCGTCGACGGCTCGCCGGTCGTCGCCGGGTCCGTGTAGCCGGGGGACGCTCAGTCGGGCTCGCTGCCGGGAGGGGGATCCTTCGCGGCGAGCGCGTCGAGCCCGCCGCGGTCGCGCCAACCGAGGACGACCACGAGCCCTCCGGCCGCCACTCCGACGAGGACGGCGAGCCACCAGAAGTACTCGGTGTTCACGCGGCGTCTCCGGTGCTGCGATCCATGCCCGGAGGATAGGCCTGCGGGGGCCTCCGCGCATCCGGCTGCGCGTCGCAGATGACCGCGCGCGCGTAGCGGGTACACTCGCCGGATGCTGCCGCCGATCACCCCCGATCCCATCCTCGTCACCCTCGGCCCCATCACCGTCTACTGGTACGGCGTCATGTACGCCGTGGGCCTCCTCGCGGTCTGGCTCGTCCTGTCCGCGGAGGTCCGGCGACGCGGGCTCGACGTCGGGCTCCTCGCCAACGGGATCATCATCGTCGCCGCATTCGCGCTGATCGGCGGCCGGCTGTACCACGTCATCGACCAGTGGCAGCTCTACGCGGACGACCCGATCCGGATCGTCCTCCCGCCGTACGCGGGCCTCGGCGCCTTCGGCGGCCTCATCCTCGGGACGGCCGCCGGCGTCGTGTACGCGAGGTACAGGCACCAGGCGATCCTCGTCTGGGCGGATGCCGTCGCCCCGGGCGTCCTGGTCATGCAGGCGTTCGCGCGGTGGGGGAACTTCTTCAACCAGGAGCTGTACGGACCGCCGACGAACCTCCCGTGGGGGATCGCCATCGACTGCGCCCATCGCATCGCGGCCTACCCCTGCACGCAGTACCCGTTCGACACGACGCGGTTCACCCCGCTCTTCCTCTACGAGTCCCTCTCGGGCGCGATCGGCGCGATCGTCCTGCTCTGGGTGGCACGGCGCTTCTCGTCCAGGATCTTCTCGGGCGACATCGCGCTCATGGTGTTCGCCTGGTACAGCGCGACGCGCTTCCTCCTCGAGCCGCTCCGGTCGGGCAACTGGACATTCGAGGGAATCCCGACTGCCTCGATCGTCTCCGGCGTGATCGCCGGCGGGGCGATCGTGATCCTCGTCCTCCGGCACGCCCTCCACCAGGGCACCCCCGCGGACGTGGCCGGCGAGGCCGCGCGCGCCCCAGCCGGCGGGACATCCGGGTCGCCCTCGGCGACCGCGGGCGACGGCGACCGCGACGACGCCGGTGGCGCAGCCGAAGGAGCCGCGGACGCGGAGCCTCTCGGTGTCGAGCCGAACCTCATGGTGGACCCCTGAGCGACGCGCTGGACCGGCCTCACGTGGCTGTCGTCGGGCGGCCGAAGGCGCGGGGTGGGCCGCGCGGGCGGTGACCCCGCCGTTGCGCCCTCGAGCCCGATGCCGCACACTCCGCGCGTGGAGAACCGAGCCGCGTCCAACCGGGCCACCTGCACGTGTCGTCGGCGGCACCGCCGCACGATCTGACGCCACGCGCCCGCGGCGCCGCCCGACCGGCGACGCCCGCTCCCGGAGATCTCCCATGACCGTTCCCACCGACTTCCCCGACCCCTCCGGCGCCGCGCCGATGCGGTACGTCGATTCCGTGCTCGACCTCGTGGGGTGGACGCCGCTCGTGCGGCTGTCGCGGGTGATCCGTGATGCCGGCCCCGCCGATCGCCTGCCGCTCGTCCTCGCGAAGCTCGAGATGCTCAATCCCGGCGGGTCCGTGAAGGATCGCATCGGCCTCCCGATGATCGAGGCCGCCGAACGCGCCGGTCTCCTGCGACCCGGCGGGACGATCGTCGAGCCGACCTCGGGCAACACCGGGCACGGACTGGCGATCGCCGCGGCGCTCCGCGGCTATCGCTGCATCTTCGTCATGGCCGACAAGCAGTCGGCGGAGAAGCAGGCGCTCCTGCGGGCCTACGGCGCCGAGGTGGTCGTCTGCCCGACGAACGTGGAACCCGACTCGCCCGAGAGCTACTACTCGGTCGCGCGGCGCCTCGCCCGTGACATCCCCGGAGCCTGGCAGCCCGACCAGTACCACAATCCCGCGAACCCCGAGGCGCACGAGCGGACGACCGGCCCCGAGATCTGGGACCAGACCGCCGGCGCGATCACGCACTTCGTCGCGAGCGCCGGGACCGTCGGCACGCTCACCGGCACCGCGCGCTACCTGCGCTCGCGGAAGCCCGACCTCGTCGTCGTCGGCGCCGACCCGGAGGGCAGCGTGCTGTCCGGGGACGTGGCCCGGCCGTACCTCACCGAGGGGATCGGGGAGGACTTCCTTCCGGCGGCGTACGCACCGGAGCTGGTCGACCGGTGGGTCCGCGTCTCCGATGCCGACGCGTTCGCTGCAGCCCGCCGGCTGACCCGCCAGGAGGGGATCCTCGCCGGCGAATCGTGCGGGACGGCGCTCGTCGCCGCGCTCCATGTCGCCCGCGACCTTGCGGCCGTCCCCGACGGTCCGTCGAAGGTCGTCGTCGTCATCCTCCCCGACACCGGGCGCAACTACCTCTCGAAGCTCTACAGCGACGAGTGGATGCGCTCCAACGGCCTCCTCCCGTCGACCGGCGATCGGCTCCGCGTCGCCGACCTGCTCCGGGACCGCCATCACCAGGGCGGCCGGCCGGACGTCGTCCTGGCGAGGACCACCGAGCTCGTCGGCGACGCGATCGCGCGCTTCGGGGAGCACGGCATCAGCCAGATGCCCGTGAGCGAGGCTCCCGACGGCGACGACCCCGCCTCGATCGTGGGCTCGCTCGAGGAGAGCGAGCTGCTCGAGCGCGCCTACCGCGATCCCACGGCCGTCGAGCGGACGGTCGGCGAGGTGATGGGCAGGTCGCTGCCGACGATCGACGCGCGAGCGAGCGTCGACCAGGCATACCGGCTCCTCGATGGCGGCGCCATGGCGCTCGTCGTGGTGGCGCCGGGTCGCCTCGCCGGGATCGTGACACGGCTCGACATCCTCGAGTGCCTTGCGCACCGGGCCGTCGCCGACCACGGCGCCGAGCGCGCATGAGCGGGCGGGAGACGCCGATGGATCGGCCGGACGCGGAACCGGGGATCGACACGCTCGCCGTCCACGCGGGAGCGGAGCCGGACGCGGCGACCGGCGCGGTGTCGCCGCCGATCGTCCAGACCTCGACCTACGCACAGGACGGCGTGGGCCGGCCGCGCGGCGGCTACGAGTACGCGCGGACGCAGAACCCGACCCGCGAGCGGCTCGAGCGCGCCGTCGCAGCCCTCGAGGGCGGCACGCGCGGCATCGCGTTCGCCAGCGGCTCGGCCACGACCGCCGTCCTCGCGGAGCTGGTCGCGCCGGGCGAAGAGATCGTCGTCGGCGACGACGTGTACGGGGGGACGTACCGGTTCTTCGAGACGGTGGCGCGGCCACGGGGGATCGACGCGCGGTACGTGGACCTCGCGGGCGACCCTGAGCGGGCCCTCGCCCAGGGGCTCTCGGGGCGCACCCGGCTCGTCTGGTTCGAGACGCCGACCAACCCGCTCCTCAAGATCGTGGACATCGCGACGGTCTCGGCGGCCGCGCATGCGGCCACGGGCGCCCGCGGTCGCGCACCGCTCGTCGTCGTCGACAACACATTCGCGTCGCCGGCCGGGCAGCAGCCCCTCGCGCTCGGCGCGGACATCGTCTTCCACTCCGCCACGAAGTACCTCGGGGGCCACAGCGACGTCGTGGGCGGCGTGGCGGTCACGTCGGACGAGGAAGTCGCAGCGCGCCTGCGCTTCCTCCAGAACGCGGTGGGTGCCGTCCCGGGCCCCTTCGACTGCTGGCTCGTCCTTCGGGGGATCCGGACGCTCGCGGTGCGCACCGAGCGCCACGCGGCGAACGCCGCTGCTGTCGCCGCGTTCCTCGCCTCGCGCGATGACGTGGAATGGGTCCGGTTCCCGGGCCTCGCCAGCGGCCCGCATGCGCACCCGCAGGCAGCACTCGCCGCGCGCCAGATGCGCCTGCCCGGCGGGATGGTCTCGTTCGTTCCGCGGGCGGGGGGCCGCCGCGGACGGAGCGCTCGCGACCGCGCGGTGGCCGTCTGCGAGTCCACCCGCCTCTTCACGCTCGCGGAGTCGCTCGGCGGCGTCGAGTCGCTCATCGAGGTGCCCGCCGTGATGACGCACGCGTCCGTGACGGGCTCGCCACTCGAGGTTCCCGCGGCCCTGATCAGGCTCTCGGTGGGGATCGAGTCGGCCGCCGACCTGGTGGCCGACCTGCGCGCCGCGCTCGACGACGCCTGACCCACGCCTCGCGACGGCCCCGGCGGCCCGCGCGCGCCGTCGCGACCTCGCCAGTCGCGCTGTCGCACCGCGTTAGAATGGCGCCCTGACTGCGGAAGCCGACTCCGCCGCCCCGCCAGGGACGGCGTCACGCGCGGCCGGTCGGGCCGCCTGTCGCCGCGCCCTGGAGTCGCACAGATGACGCAGATGACGGATCACCCCGCCGCGACGATCGGTCGCGTCGTCCACGCCAACCTCTCGGTCGCGGAGCTCTACGAGCGCGCGATCCGGGCGGGCGAGGGGGCGATCGCGGCCGAGGGCCCGCTCGTCGTCCGGACCGGGAAGCACACCGGGCGTTCGCCGCAGGACAAGTTCGTCGTCCGCGAGCCGTGGTCCGAGTCCAAGATCTGGTGGGGCGAGGTCAATCAGCCGATCGAGGAGGAGCACTACCTGCGCCTCCGCGCGCGTCTGCTCGAGTACGTCGCCGACAGGGAGCTGTACGCGCAGGACTGCTACATCGGCGCGCATCCCGCCCACCGGCGCTCCCTCCGCGTCTACACCGAGACCGCGTGGGCGAGCATCTTCGCGGAGAACCTCTTCCGCAGGCCGCCCCACGAGGACCTGCCCGGGTTCGTGCCGAACTTCACGATCATCAACGTCCCGAGCTTCAAGGCCGACCCGACGACCGAGGGGACACGCTCCGAGACGGCGATCCTGCTCCACCTCCAGCGGATGGAGATCATCATCGTCGGGACCGAATACGCGGGCGAGATCAAGAAGGGCGCGTTCACCGTCATGAACTACCTCATGCCGGACGAGGGCGTCCTCCCGATGCACTCCGCGGTCAACGTCGGCAAGGGTGGTGACTCGGTCATCTTCTTCGGCCTGTCGGGAACCGGGAAGACGACCCTCTCCGCCGACCCGCTCCGCTCCCTCATCGGCGACGACGAGCACGGCTGGGGTGACGTCGGCGTCTTCAACTTCGAGGGCGGCTGCTACGCGAAGACGATCCGGCTCTCGCCGATGTACGAGCCGGACATCTTCCAGACGACGAAGCGGTTCGGAACCATCCTCGAGAATGTCGACATCGACCCGGTCACCCGCCATCTCGACCTCAACAGCGAGCGCTTCACCGAGAACACTCGCGGCGCCTACCCGATCCACTTCATCGGGAACGCGGACGAGACGGGGATCGCGGGCCAGCCGAAGAACGTCGTCCTGCTCACTGCGGACGCGTTCGGGGCGCTCCCGCCGATCAGCCGCCTGACGCACGAACAGGCGAAGTACCACTTCATCAGCGGGTACACGGCGAAGCTCGCCGGCACCGAGGTCGGCATCACGGAGCCTAAGGCGACGTTCTCCGCCTGCTTCGGGGCGCCATTCATGCCGCGCCACCCGGGCGTCTACGCAGAGATGCTCGGCGAGCGGCTCGCGAGGTGGGACGTGCCGGTCTGGTTCGTCAACACGGGCTGGACGGGTGGTCCCTACGGCGTCGGGCAGCGGATGAACATCAACTTCACCCGCGCCATGGTCCGTGCGGCGCTGAGCGGCAGGCTCGACAACGTCGAGTACGTCGTGGATCCGATCTTCGGGGTCGCCGTGCCGACCTCGTGCCCGGACGTCCCGTCCGAGTTCCTCCAGCCGCGCAACACGTGGCAGGACGGGGACGCGTACGACGAGCAGGCGCGCGGCATCGCGCGGATGTTCATGAAGAACTTCGAGAAGTACGCCGACGGCGTCACCGAGGCGGTCCGCGAGGCCGGCCCTCGCGTCGCCGAGTAGAGCCGGACGAGAGCCGGACCACAGAGGGATCGAACCGCGCCGGCGCAGCCCGGGCGGTCGTCCGCGGAGGATCACCGGATGAGCTCGCGACCCAAGGTAACCGTCATCGGCGCCGGCAACGTCGGCGCCACCACCGCCCAGCGGATCGCCGAGGCCGGCCTCGCCGACATCGTGCTCGTGGATATCGTCGAGGGACTGCCCCAGGGCAAGGCGCTCGACCTCGCCGAGGCGGCGCCCGTCATCGCGCACGACGCGCACGTCATCGGGACGAACGACTACGCAGACACCGCGGGGTCGGACATCATCGTCGTGACCTCGGGCATCCCTCGGAAGCCCGGGATGAGCCGCGACGACCTCATCGCGACGAACGCCGGGATCGTGGGGGCCGTCGTCACGGCCTCGGCGGCCGTCTCCCCGGACGCGATCATCATCGTCGTCACGAACCCCCTCGACGTCATGTGCCACGTCGCGATGAAGGCGTCCGGCTTCCCGCGCGAGCGGGTCCTGGGGATGGCCGGCGTGCTCGATTCCGCGCGCTTCCGGACGTTCATCGCCCAGGAGCTCGGCGTCTCGGTCGAGGACACGCACGCGTTCGTCCTCGGCGGGCACGGCGACACGATGGTCCCGCTCTCCCGCTACAGCACGGTCGCCGGCGTGCCGATCACCGAGCTGCTCACGCCCGACCGCGTCGCCGCGCTCGAGCAGCGGACCGCGAACGGCGGTGCCGAGATCGTGGCGCTCCTCAAGACCGGCTCCGCGTTCTACGCGCCGGCCGCGTCGGCGTTCGAGATGGTGGACGCCATCCTCGGCGATCGGAAGCGCGTCCTCCCGTGCGCGACATACCTCAAGGGCGAGTTCGGCATCGATGGCGTCTTCGTCGGCGTGCCGGTCGTGCTCGGTCGGAACGGACTCGAGCGAGTCTTCGAGATCACGCTCACGCCGGAGGAGCGGGTCGCGTTCGAGAAGTCGGCCGCCGCGGTCCGGGAGCTCGTCGCGGCGCTTCCCGACTGAGGGGTCCGCCGCTCCGTGGCGGCGCAACCTCGTGCTCCATGGAGGGGGCGGGCGACGTATCCGCCCCCTCCGATCGTCCCGGGCGTGGCGTCCTCCCGTAGACTCGGAACGTGACCCACCTCTACACCGTCCTTCACGGCGGCCTGGTCCTCACGCTGGATGGCGCTGCCCCGACGGACGCCGCGAGCCGCGCCCTCGGATCCCCCGACGCCGCCGGACGCCGCGCGACGGCCGTCGCATTCGCCGACGACCGGATCCTCGCGGTCGGGTCGGACGACGAGGTCCTGCCGCTCGCGGGCCCGGGGAGCCGGGTCCTGGACCTGGGTGGCCGCGTCGTCGTCCCTGGCTTCCGCGACCCGCACGCGCACCCGCTCGGGGAGGGTCTGGATGCCGGGAAGGTGCTCACCGGCGGCGAGCCGGATCTCCGCGCAGGGCTGCGACGCCTCTCCGACGTCGCGAGCCGTCTCGATCCGGACGCATGGCTGCTCGCACGGTACGACCAGACCCGCTGGCGCGATCCTCGGCACCCGACGCGCGACGACCTCGACCGGGCGATCCCGGACCGGCCGGTCCTTCTCGCACACGTCTCGGGGCATGCCGTCGCAGCGAACAGTCTCGCGCTCGCCCTGGCCCGGGTGGGGCCTGCGACCGAGGATGTCGCCGGCCGCTGGTCGGTGGAGCGCGACGTCCACGGCGAGCCGACAGGGATCGTCACCGGGACCGAGGCGGCGTCCCTCTTCGCGGATGCGGTCCCTGCGCCGACGGCGTCCGATCTCGCCGCTGCGGTCGCCCGCGACGCCGAACGCCTCGCTGCGCACGGCGTCGTCGCGACGGCCGACGCGGACTTCGGCAGCGACGGGATCGGCGTCGAGCGCGCATCCCGCGCCTACGTCGCGGCCGCCGAGGCCGGCCGGCTTCACCAGTCTGTCTCGCTCATGCCGGGTCTCGCGCGGCTCGGGCCTCCCGACGCCGCGCCGCCTGCGCCCGCCGACATCTCCGGGGGGATCCCCGTCGACCTGCGCGACCGACTGCCCGTGCGCGCGTGCAAGCTGAAGGCCGATGGCGCCATGACGACGCGGACGGCCTGGCTCCGTGAAGATTTCGCGGACGCTCCCGGGTGGCGCGGCCTGATGGTCGAGGACGCCGGGGCGCTCCGCGTCCGGGTCGCGGGTGCGCACGCGGCCGGGTGGCAGGTGTGCACTCACGCCATCGGGGACGCGGCCGTCGACGCGATCTGCGACGCCCTCGAGGCCCTGGGGACGGCCGATCCGGTGACGGGCGCCGGTGGCGGGACGGAGGGCCGGGCCTCGACGGCCGCCGCGGCGCGGCGTCACCGCATCGAGCACGCGATGCTTCTCGACGACGTGACGATCGAACGGATCGCGCGCCTCGGCGCGACGCTCTCGATGCAGCCCGAGTTCGTCGCGTGGGCGGGCGACACGTATCGGGCGCGTCTCGGCGACGCGCGCGTCGCCCGCATGAACCGGTACCGATCCGTCCTCGCCGCGGGGATCCCCGTGGCCTTCGGCAGCGACCGGCCGGTCGTCGGCGGCGCACCGCTCGACGGGATCCTCGCCGCCGTCCGCCACGAGGGGCCGTCGGGACGCCCGCTCGATGCCGGGGAACGGCTGTCCGCGGCCGAGGCCCTCCATGCGTGGACGGTGGGGGCGGCGCGCGCGATGTGGGCGGAGGCGGATGCGGGCCGCATCGCCGTCGGGATGCGCGCCGACCTCGTGGTCCTCTCGACCGACCCGACCGACCCGGCCGCGTGGGACCGGGGCTCCGCGCCGGCCGTGGCCGCGACGGTCATCGGCGGTCGTCTCGTGCACGGCGATCTCGGGTGAGCTGGTTCGCCGCCGTCGCGCCCGCCGTGATCGTCTTCGACTTCGATCCGGTCGCGGTCATCGCGGGGTTCGCGGTGCGCTGGCAGATCGCCGCGGTCGCGGCTGTCATCTTCGAGGCGCTCGTCCTCGCCGGCGTCATCGCCCTCGTCGCGGAACGCCGGCGCGTCGCGCGCCTTGCCGCTGACCCGGAACGCGCGACCGCCGTCGCAGAGGCAGTCCGCGCCGCCGAGGAGACGGTCAGGTCCGCGACAGATTCCCCCGGCGAGCCGCCAGACGCGGGGGACGATGCCTCCGACGGCGATGCTCCCGCGCCGGTGCCACCGCCCGCTGTCGAGGAGCGCGCCTGGCCCGTGGGCCTGCGGCCGGACGACCTCCTCTTCATCGTCGCCGGCGGGGTCGCCGGCGCGGTCGTCGTCGGCCGGCTCGGGTGGGTCCTGCTGTACGTCGACTGGTATCGAGCCCACGCCGACGCGATCCTCGACCCGGCCGTCGGCGGCCTGACGCTTGCCGGGGGCCTCGTGGGGGGGATCATCGCCGGCCTCGCCATGGCCGTCCTCCTCGGGGCACCCGTGGCACGGTGGCTGGGCGTCGCGGTCGTGCCTCTCCTCCTCGCCCTCGGGCTCGGCAAGCTCGCGATGGTCCTCGGGGGCGCCGGCCAGGGGCTCCCGACCGACGCCTCCTGGGCGACGGCCTACGCGGGTCCCGGCCCGTGGGGCTCGCTTGGGCCGATCATCCCGTCGCACCCCGCCCAGGCCTACGAGGCGCTCACCACCCTCGCCGCGCTGCTCGTCGTGCTCCTGTTCGCCCTCGTGCCGGCGTGCCGGCGCCATCCCGCCGCGCTCTTCGCCGTGGGGATCGGCCTCTGGGCCGTGGGCCGGTTCGCCGTCGCGTTCACGTGGCGCGACCCGGCGCTCCTCGGCTCGCTCAACGGCGACCAGCTGGTGACGCTCGGGATGACGGTCGTCGCCGTCGTGGCGCTCGTCGGAGTCGCCGTCCGTGCGAAGGGGGCGGCGCCCGTCTCCAGGCTCGCGGTCGCGGGCGTCGGAGCTGCATCTGCGGCCGCCGAGGCGGCCGACGCGCCGTCCGAGACGACGCCTCCCGATCCGCTCGCACCGTCCGGTACCAATGACGAGGGCCCATCGCCGGAGGCCTGACGCGCGGCTGTGCGCCGCGATGGGCCGCTAGACGTCTTGAGGACGTCTTTCTGCTGCGGCTGAGTCAAGTTTCATGAGGCGAGTCTGGCTCCGATCGCCCAGCGGTCGATGGCCAGCTCGAGCTCGTCGAAGGGACGGCGCAGGCGGGTGTCAG
>JAKAJU010000185.1 GCA_021813655.1 Chloroflexota bacterium
GTCATGCAGGCTGGGCGGCATCAGCAGGAGGCTGTGCTGGTCGTACGGGCGGAACGTCTTCTGGCGCATACGAGATTCTCGCACCCGGGCCACCCGCCGGGTGGCGATTACCGACACGGGCTCCTAGAATCGGCGGGTGAGACACCACGCGACCCCCGATGACCCGACGCTGACGCTCGACACGCCGCCCGACGACGACTTCGTGGCGGTCGGTACCCACGTCATCACCCCCGACGGTGGGTGGTCCGAGGAGGACGAGCTCGCTGCCGGCGCGGCGGCCGCGGAGGCGCTCGGACGCGCCGCCGACGATGTCCTCGACGAGACAGAACGCGCGGCCCGACGCGAGGAGCGGGCCGCCGCGATCCTCGCGCGACTCAACCCGGAGCAGGCGCGCGCGGTCGCCACGACTGAGGGCCCGGTCCTCATCCTCGCCGGCGCCGGCAGCGGGAAGACGCGCGTCCTCGCGCACCGCGTCGCGTACCTCGTCGGTGTGAAGGGCGTCCCGCCGTGGCGGATCCTCGCGGTGACGTTCACGAACAAGGCGGCGGCCGAGATGCGCGAGCGGATCGTGTCGCTCATCGGGCCGGAGGCGGGCCGCGACGTCGCGATGGGGACGTTCCACGCGCTCTGCGCGCGCCTCCTCCGCCGAGACGGGGAAGCGATCGGGGTCCCGTCGCGCTTCGTGATCTACGACACCGACGACCAGCAGGCGCTGATGAAGCGGATCCTCAAGGACGAGGACCTGCCCGTCACCGGCGAGTTCCGGCCCTCCGCGGTCCTCGGGGCGATCAGCCGCGCGAAGAACGAGATGCTCGACGCCACGTTCCTGTCAGACGCCGCGACGAGCTATCACGAGCGCCAGGTCGCGAAGCTCGCGAAGCGGTACGAGGCTGCCCTCCGGGAAGCCGGCGCCCTCGACTTCGACGACCTGCTCCTCGCGGCGGTCCGGCTCTTCGAGGAGGCGCCCGACGTCCTCGCCCGCTACCAGGGCCGCTGGCGCTACGTCCACGTCGACGAGTACCAGGACACGAACCGCCCGCAGTACCTATGGGTGAAGAGCCTCGCGGCCGCACACGGGAACCTCTGCGTCGTCGGCGACGACGACCAGTCGATCTACGCCTGGCGGGGCGCGGACGTCACGAACATCCTCGAGTTCGAGCGCGACTGGCCGCAGGCCGCGGTCGTGAAGCTCGAGCGCAACTACCGCTCCACGCAGCTCATCCTCGACGCCGCCCACGCGGTCGTGAGCCGAAACCCGGCGCGCACGGAGAAGAAGCTCTGGACGGACCGGTCCGGCGGTGCCCGGATCGGCCTGTTCGAGGCGTACGACGAGGAGGAGGAGGCCGAATGGATCGCCCGGCGGACCGAGGAGGTGACCGGGTCCGGCTCGGGCGTGCTCTCCCGCCGCGCGGATGCCGAGGCTCGACGCCGGCGCGACGTCGCCGTCCTCTACCGGACGAACGCCCAGTCGCGCGCGATCGAGGAGGCGATGCTCCGGCACGGGATCCCGTACCAGGTCATCGGTGGGACCCGGTTCTACGCGCGGCGCGAGGTGAAGGACGCGCTCGCGTACCTGCGGGTCCTTCGGAGCGACACGGATGCCGTGAGCTTCGAGCGGGTCGTGAACGTCCCTGCCCGCCAGATCGGCGAGAAGACCCTCGAGCTCGTGCGCCAGCACGAGGCTGCGACGGGAGCCTCCACGTGGGACGCCCTCCGCGCAGCGGCCGACGGCCGGATCGACGGGCTCGCCCCACGCGCGCGCACCGCGATCGGCGGGTTCGTCGCGCTCGTGGATCGCCTGCGCGCCCGCGTCGGGGCCCTCGACCTCCCCGAGCTTCTCGACGCGGCCCTCGAGGAATCCGGGTATCGGGCGATGCTCATGGACGGTTCCGCGGACGGCGAGGAGCGCTGGGCGAACCTGCTCGAGCTGCGGAGCGTCACGACGCGGTACGGCGACCTCGAGGCGGACGACGCACTCGATCGCTTCCTCGAGGAGACCGCGCTCGTCGCCGACCAGGACGCGTACGAGGGCGAGCGGGACGAGGTGACGCTCATCACCCTGCACGCGGCGAAGGGCCTCGAGTTCCCGGTCGTGTTCATCGCGGGCCTCGAGGAGGGGGTGTTCCCGCACCAGCGGTCCCTCGACGACGAACGTCAGCTCGCCGAGGAGCGCCGTCTCGCCTACGTCGGGATGACGCGCGCGAAGGACCGCCTCTTCCTCAGCCACGCCTGGCGCCGGTCCACGTGGGGACCGGGGATGCCCTCCGCGCCGTCGCGGTTCCTGCTCGAGATCCCCGACGACCTCGTCGAGGGCCCGCGCCTGGGCGCGCCCGGGGCGGACGCGGAGGACCTCCGGGGCGACATGGACATGCTCTGGGGCGTGCGACGGACCTCCCGGCTCGGTGCGCGGCCGTCCGGGCGCGCCTTCCGGCAGGGGAGCGGCCGTCCGGGCGCGCCCCAGCCCGGCGAGGCCTTCCGGCCCACCCGTGACCTCGAGGCGAAGCGCGCGTCGTTCGCGGCGGGCGAGCGGTCGGGCGTGCTCCGCGTCGGCCGCGACCCCGACGGCGGCTTCGACGTCGGGTTCTCCCCCGAGGACGAGTCCCAGGAGCTCCCGGCCTCCGTCGGCGTGTCCCGGGCGGCGCGGCCCGCGCGCGTCCGCGTCCCGGGCGAGAGGCTCTGGCGCGACGGGGACAGGGTCCGCCATCCGCGCTTCGGCGATGGCGTCGTCGTCACGAGCAAGCTCACCCGCGACGACGAGGAGGTGACCGTGGCGTTCCGCGAGAGCGGCGTCCGGACGATGCTCGCGAGCATTGCCAACCTCGAGGAGGCCGGGTGAGCACGGACGCGCGGTCGCTGCCCGTCGATCCGGCCCTCGTCGAGGCCGCGCGGGCCGGGGGCGCGGGAGCGGCCGCCGTGCGCCATGCCGAGCTGGTCGCCGCGATCGATCGCGCGAACCGCCTCTACTACGCGGAGGACGCACCCGAGCTGACGGACGCGGAGTACGACGCGCTCTTCCGTGAGCTCGTGGCCGTCGAGGCCGCGTTCCCCGTCCTGGTCTCGCCGGCGTCGCCGACGCAGCGCGTGGGGGGTGCCCCCTCCGGCGGGCCGTTCTCGGAGATCCGCCACGCGCGCCCGATGCTCAGCCTCGCGAACGCGTTCGGGCACGACGAGCTCCGGGCGTTCGACGCGCGCGTCCGCCGGGGCCTCGACCTGCCGGCAGCACCGGAGTCGGCGCCCGGTCTGACATATGTCGCGGAGCTGAAGATCGACGGTCTGGCTGTCAGCCTGCGGTACCGCGACGGACGCTTCGTCCTCGGCGCGACGCGCGGCGACGGGACGACCGGGGAGGACGTGACCGCGAACCTTCGGACGATCGAGTCGGTCCCTGAGCGCATCGCCGAGCCCGCCACGGTCGAGGTCCGTGGCGAGGTCTACATGCCGAAGGCCGAGTTCGCGCGGATCAACGCCGAGCGCGAGGAGGCCGGCCTCCCGCTCTACCAGAACCCCCGCAACAGCGGTGCGGGCTCGCTGCGCCAGCAGGACCCGGCAGTGACGGCGAGCCGCCGTCTCGCGACGTGGATCTACCAGCTGGTGGAGGGTCCCGGGACGCTCGAAGACGGCGCGGGAGCTCCCGACGATGGCGTTGGAACGCGCGAGGACGACGCGGCGGCAGGTGATGCCGGGGGCGTCCCGGATGCGCCGGGTCCGACGACCCGCGGAGGCGTCCGGTCTCAGTCGGAGGCGCTCGCGCGCCTCGAGGCGCTCGGCTTCCGCGTGAACCCCGACCGCGCGTCCGGGCTCGACATCGACGGCGTGATCGCCTTCCTCGAGCGCTGGCACGAGGCGCGCCACGACCTCCCGTACGAGACCGACGGCGTCGTGGTGAAGGTGGATCGGTTCGACTTCCAGCGCCGCCTCGGGATGGTCGCCCGCGCACCCCGCTGGGCGATCGCCTACAAGTTCCCGCCGGAGCAGGTCGAGACGGTCGTCGAGGACATCGTCGCGTACGTCGGCCGGACCGGATCGCTCACCCCGGTGGCGCACCTGCGGCCGGTCAGGGTCGCCGGCTCCACCGTCGCGCGGGCGACGCTCCACAACCTCGACGAGGTGCGCCGAAAGGACGTCCGGATCGGCGACACGGTCATCCTCCAGAAGGCGGGGGACGTCATCCCGGAGGTCGTCCGGTCGATCCCGGAGAGACGGACCGGGGCGGAGCGCGAGTTCGAGATGCCCACCCTGTGTCCCGTGTGCGGCACGCCGGTCGTCCGGCCCGAGGGCGAGGTCCGGCATCGCTGCCCGAACGTGCGCTGCCCGGCCCGGATCTTCGAGGAGCTCGCGCACTTCGCCGGGCGTGGCGGGATGGACATCGAGGGGGCCGGATACGCGGTCATCACGCAGCTGCTCGAGGCGGGCCTGCTGAAGACGCGCGGTGACTTCTATCGGCTGACGGTGGCGGACCTCGAAGGGCTCGACAGGTTCGCGCGGAAGAGCGCCGAGAACCTTGCGGCGGCGATCGAACGGTCGCGGCGCCGGCCGCTCGCCCGGATCCTCAACGCCCTCGGGATCCCGCAGGTCGGCGAGCAGACGGCGATCGACCTCGCGCGCTGGATCGCGGCGGCGTGGCCGCCCGCGCCGGACGAGCCGATGGGCGGTGCGGACGGCTGGCTGGGCCGCGTGTCGCGCGAGCTCCGGGCGGCCGATCCCCAGCGCTTCGCGGAGGTGCCGGGGATCGGGCCGACGGTGGCCGCGAGCATCGCGCGCTACCTGTCGGACGAGGCGACGGCCGATGTGCTCGACGACCTCGTGCGCGCCGGCGTGGAGCCCGAGCGCCCCGCGCCGGTGCCGGTGGTCGGGGCGGGGAGGGAGGCCGGCCCGCTGGCCGGGAAGACGGTCGTGGTCACCGGGACGCTCGAGGGCTTCAGCCGCGAGGCGGCCGAGGAGGCGATCCGCCTGGCGGGCGGGAAGGCGTCGGGGTCGGTCTCGAAGAAGACGGACTACGTCGTCGCCGGCCCCGGCGCCGGCACGAAGTTCGCGAAGGCGACCGAGCTCGGCGTGCCCGTCCTCGACGAGGACGCGTTCCGCGCGCTGCTGACGGGGACGCCCCCGGAGCCCTGAGGGCACGGGCGGGAGCGACCGCCATGCGCCCCGTCATCGGCCTCGACGGCCATGACGCCGGGCGACCGGGTCAGCCGACCGCGTGGTTGAACTGGCCCCAGATCGCGGACGGGATCCATGCGAGGGGTTCGCCGCGTTGCATCCGCGGGGCGCGCCACGCCTCGGACCACCCGTCGGCGCGGAGGAGCGCGAGCCCCGTCTCGTTCGACGCGAGGGTCCCGGCGCGAACCCGGTGCCCTGGGCCGCCTGAGGCGAGGCGCGCCCTGAGGAGCGTCAGCGCGGCGGCGGCATCGGGCGCGATCGTCGCGCCGCCGCCCCACGGCGCCCGGACGCAGAACCCGGCGATCCGTCCGTCGTCCCGTGGGAGCGCCAGCCCTCCCGGGATCTCGGCGAATGCCGCGATGAGGTGCGCGCGGTCCTCGCCGGTCGCAGCGGCGTCCAGGGCAGCGGCCATCTCGACGTCGGCGGCGGCGAACTGTCGGATCCCCTCGGGGACCGCGTCCCCCTCCGAGGAGGCGCGCTCGAACGTCACGTATTCGTCCACGACGTCGAAGCCCATCGTCTCGTACAGGAGGCGGCCCGCCGGCGTGGCGACGAGGACCAGCGTCCGGCAGCCGCGTGCCGCGAGATCCGCGCACACCACGTCGGTCAGCTCGCGCCCCAATCCGCGACGCCGGAGGCGCGGTGCGACCCAGATCGTCCCGACCCAGCCCGCGGATCCGTTTCGTGTCCCCACCCCCGTCCCCACGATCCCGTCGTCGTCCTCGGCGACGATCGTCCGGCAGGCGGGGTGGACCGTCGCGAACCCGAACCACGTCCGCCTGTCGCCCCAGTCGCTCGCGAGCAGAGCGGCCGCCGCCGCGTCCACGTCGTCGGGGAGCATCGGTCGGATTCGAGTGCTCACCGGGCAAGGGTACGCGGGGACTCACGGACGTGCCTCAACTCCAGGGATGCACCCGCGGGCACAACGGAGAGACCTCCCGGCGATCTCGTTTGGGGGCTGGCGCCTGTTCCGACCCGCTGCTATCATCCGCCGTGTTGACAGTCAACACGAGCGGCGGGAGGGAGTACTGCGTGTCGGACGGACGGGCGCTGGAGTTCGGTGTCAACCTCAACAACCGCGAGCCGCTGATCGCGCCCGACTACGACATCCACCAGCTGCTCGACCTCTCCCAGAACGTCGAGGGCCTGGGCTTCGACTCCGTGTGGGTGGGTGACAGCCTCTTCTCCAAGCCCCGCTACGAGGCGATCGCACTGCTCTCGGCGATCTCGCAGCTGACGAGCCGGGTGAAGCTCGGGACGGCGTGCCTCGTCACGTCGCCGCGGAACCCGCTCTACCTCGCCCTCGAGTGGGCGACCCTCGACGTCCTGTCGGGCGGCCGCACGGTGTTCGGGCCCTGCGCCGGCAACCCGGAGGTAGGGGTCCGCCGCGAGTTCGAGGCGCTCGGGCTCGACTTCGACAGGCGGTTCGCGATCTTCGAGGAAGGCCTCGGGATCCTGCGGACACTGTGGACCGAGGGGAAGGTCACCCACCACGGCGAGCAGTACACGTACGACGACGTCTCGTTCTTCTCCGGCACCGAGATGGGACCGCTCATGCCCATCCAGAAGCCGCCGCCTTTCTGGATCGTCTCCAACCCGCGCCTCGTGACGAACGCTGCGGACGAGAAGATGGTCCGGACGATGAAGAACGCGTGCCGGCGGGTCCTCAAGTACGGCGAGGGCTGGATGACGTGCTGCCGGGCGATGCATCCCGAGGAGCTGGTCGAGCAGCTCGGGTACTTCCGAGACGTGGCAACCGAGTCGGGCGACGACGCGGGCCGCCTCGTCGTGAGCTACCAGGTCACCCTGAACATCGGGGACTCGGAGGACGCGGCCCGAACCGCCTTCGGCGAGTACATCGGCAAGTACTACCCCGAGCTCTCGAAGGCGATGGACCTCTCGAACTGGGGGCCGGTGGGGACGCCCGACCAGATCATCGCGTGGTTCAGGACGTTCGCCGAGGCGGGCGTGGACCACTTCATCTGCCGGTTCGGCTCGCTCGACCAGTTCGGGCAGATCGACCGCTTCGCCCGCGACGTCGTGCCCGCCCTGCGCGAGCACGTCCGGGTCACAGTGAGGTAGGGACGATGGCGACCGAGGAGAAGATCCGGCAGCACGCCGAGCTCATCGTAAACACGTGCTTCACCGTGGAGAAGGACGACGTCGTCACGATCATCACGGACGACAAGCACGCGTACCTCGCCCATGCGATCGCCGAGGTCGCCACGGAGCGCGAGGCATGGCCCGTGATCATGAACAACGAGATGCAGGTCAGGCGCGGCCTCGCGGACACGCTGTTCCCCATGGCCCCGCCGCAGAACCTGCACGACGCGATGCTCGCCGCCGACGAGATCATCATCGTCTGCAACCTCGAGTGGGCCAACCGCTTCGCGCACGTCAACGCCGTCAAGGAGTCGTGCGCGAACAACGTGAAGATCGCGTCGGTCGAGCCGGGCATGGGCGAGTGGGACATCACGGTCGACGACATCCTCATCTCGACGGACCGGGCGAAGAAGGCGATGGAGGCCCTCGAGGGCGCCACGGAGTGCCGCGTCACGGCGCCGTCCGGCACGGACGTCGTGGTGAACATCGAGGGCCGGCCGCCGCTCCAGGTCACCCCGCTCCGCCAGCGTGGCTGGATGATGGGGCCGCTCCCGCTCTGGGCCGAGGTCGCCTACGCGGCGGTCGAGGACAAGACCGAGGGGATCATCGCGGTCGACGGGAACATGCTCGGGATCGGCGTGGACGTGGTGAGCAGCCCGATCTTCTGGACCGTCCGCAACGGACGCGTCGTGAAGATCGACGGCGAGCGGGACGCCAGGCGCCTCGCCGAGGTCGTCGAGGGCGTCCCCAACTGCGAGGTCATCGGCGAGTTTGCATTCGGGACCAGCCACAAGGCGCCCCTCGGCAGCCCGTCGGAGAAGGGTCGGATCGGGAACGTCCACTTCGCGATGGGCGACAACAAGAACGCGTACCCGGGCGGCCAGAACGTCTGCCGGCTCCATCTCGACGGCGTAGTCCGGAACGCGACGCTGCAGGTGCTCGACACGGGTGTGTACATCTTCCGCGACGGGCAGTGGGCTCTCTAGAGGGCGTGCGCGTCGTCCCGCTCGAGGACGTTGCACCCGTCGACCTTCCGGGCGGCAGCTGGAGCCGCGTCATCCTCACCGGCGACCGTGTCGGGTCGACGACGGCGATGGGGTTCTCCAGCTTCGCACCGGGGACGACGACCGCGATGCTCTCGCACGCGACCGAGGAGCTCGCCTACGTCCTGACCGGACGTGGCGAGCTCCGGCTCCCGGATGCCGTCGTCCCGATTGCGGCCGGGTCTGCGATGTATGTCCCGGCCGGCGTCTGGCACGCGGTGGTCAACACCTCCGACGAGCCCGTCACCATGGTCTTCGCGTTCGCGCACCCGGACTACCCGCCGACCGATCGCCGGCCGGCGCCCCCCGTGAGAGACCTCCCGTGACCCCCGCCGAGCTGCGCGAGCAAGTCGCGATCGCGAGCCGCGTGGTCGCCCTCGAGGGATACGTCGACCTCACTCTCGGGCATGTGAGCGCCAGGAACCCGGGTGACCGGACGGTCTGGATCAAGCGGAAGGGCCTGGCCCTCGACGAGGTGACGCCCGACGATGTCATCCCGCTCGACCTCGACGACCCGGAGGAGCTCTCGCGCCCCGGCCACCACCTCGAGGCGGTCATGCACACCGAGGTCTACCGCGCCCGCCCGGACGTCGGGTCGGTGATCCACGGCCATCCGCTGCACGGGACCGCGCTCGGCGCGACCGACACCCCGCTCCAGTACCTGACACATGACGCGGTGCTGTTCGCGGACGGGATCGGGCTCTACGACGAGGGACCGGCGCTCGTGACGACGGCCGCGCAGGGCCGGTCCGTCGCCGCGGCGCTCGGCGGGCGGCGCGCCGCCCTGCTCCGCAACCACGGCGTCGTGATCGCCGGCGAAGACGTCCGGTGGGCGGTCCTCGCCGCGGTGACGCTCGAGCGCGCGATCCGTCTCCAGGCGCTCGTCTCCTCACTCGGGACCCCCCGGCCGATCTCCCAGCGAGCGGCCGAGGAGCTGTTTCCGAAGAAGTACCAGGAAGGCTTCATGTCCGAGTACTGGGCCGCGTGGGCTCGTCGTGTCGGGCCCCTCGACGGCGCGGAAGGCCGCTGACGTGCGCGTGCACCTGACCCTCAACGGCCGGCCGACAGAGCTCGACGTCGCGCCGTCCGACCTCCTCCTCGACGTCCTCCGGGACCGCCTGGGTCTCACCGGCGGGAAGCGGTCCTGCGACGTCCAGGTCTGCGGCGCGTGCACCGTTCTGGTGGACGGGGGACCGGTGAGCTCCTGCACGTACCTCGCCGCCGAGGCGCACGGCCGCCAGGTGATGACGATCGAAGGGTTCCGCGAGACGCCCGCGTTCGACCAGATCGCCGACGCGTTCGCTCGCCATGCGGCGCTCCAGTGCGGCTTCTGCACGACCGCCCTGGTGCTCACGACCCACGCCCTCCTCGAGGAGGGCGAACTCACCGACGAGGCCTCGATCCGCCACGGGCTTTCCGGGAACCTCTGCCGCTGCACGGGGTACCGGGCGATCCTCGAGGCGGTCGCGGACCTCGCGGGCGCGGAGGCGTCGGCGTGACCGTCATCGACGTCAAGGGGCCGACCGTCGGCGCGGGCCAGGTCGGCCGGTCCATGCGCCGCGTCGACGCGGACGAGAAGCTCCGCGGCGAAGCCCAGTACGTCGGTGACATCGTCATCCCGGGGATGCTCCACGGGAAGGTCCTGCGGAGCCCCGTGCCGCGCGCGCGCATCGTGTCGATGGACACGGCCGCGGCCGCGACGATGCCCGGCGTCGTCGCGATCCTCACGGGCGACGACCTCCTCGACATCGACCCGTTCTGGGGTCACGCGATCAAGGACCGACCGATCGTCGCCATTGGCATGGTCCGCTTCGTCGGCGAGCCCGTGGCCGCGGTGGCCGCCGTCGACGAGACGACCGCGGAGGCCGCGGTGAAGGCGATCGTCGTCGAGTACGAGGATCTGCCGGTCGTCGGGACGCTCGACGAGGCGCTGGCGCCCGACGCACCCCTCGTCCACGACGGGCCGACCCGACCCGGGCTCTTCCACGGCCTCGGGACGCTGCCGGAGCGCGACGGCAACGTCTGCTACCGGTACAGGATCGGCACCGACGAGGTGGACCCGATCTTTGAGACCGCGGAGGTCGTCGTCGAGGGGACGTACGAGTTCCCCGGCGTCTACCAGTACGCGATGGAGACGCACGGCGTCGTGGCGCAGGTCGACGGGACCGGGATCACCCTATGGGCGACGTGCCAGCACCCGTTCCTCGTCCGCGCCGAGATCGCGGCGCTCTTCGACGTCCCCCTCGGCAAGGTCCGGATCCACGTCCCGTACCTCGGTGGCGGCTTCGGGAGCAAGTCCTACACGAAGATGGAGCCGATCACCGTCGCGCTCGCGCGCAAGGCGGGCCGGCCGGTCCGGATCGTCAACCGGGTCGACGAATCGATGGTGACCACGCGTCGCCACAACGCGCGGACCTGGATGCGGACCGCCGCGACGAGCGACGGTCGCCTCCTCGCGCGGGAGGCGCGCGTCTGGTTCGACACCGGCGCGTACGCGGATAACGGACCGCGTGTCACCGCGACCGGCGGCGACGCGGCGCCGGGCCCCTACCGCTGGTCGGCGATGCGCGTGGACGCCCTGTGCGTCTACACGAACACCGCGCCGTCGGGCTCCTACCGGGCCTTCGGTGCCTCGCACCTGCAGTGGGTCGGCGAGCTCCAGGTCGACGAGGTCGCCAGGACCGTCGGGATGGACCCGGTCGAGATCCGCCGGCTCAACCTCGCGAGGCCGGGCGACGAGGTCCGCCGCGGCGGCAAGCCGCTCGACGCGGACCTCGTCGGCGACGTCGAGAAGGTCGCGGACGCGCTGGGCTGGGATCGGCCGCGCGACGCGGACACCGGCCGCGGGCTCTCGGTGGGGCTCCTCGCGGCCGGCGCTCACCCGGTCTCGAGCGCGGTCGTCCGCATGGAAACCGACGGCGACGTAGTCGTGCTCGTCGGGTCCACGGAGATGGGACAGGGCCAGCGCACGGCGATGGCGCAGATCGCCGCCGAGGTGCTCGCGATGCCCGCGGAGCGGGTGCGCTGCCAGGGGACGGACACGCGGTTCACGCCGTACGATCGCTCCACCGGCGCCAGCCGCTCCACGACGCTCGCGGGACTCGCCGTCCAGAAGGCCGCCGCCGAGGTCCGCGAGGACCTGCTCGACATCGCCGCGCTCGTCTGGCCCCACCCCGTCGCGTCGATCGAACTGCGCGACGGGGCCGCCCGGTGCGGCGGGGAGAGCCGGACCTATCCAGAGCTCATCGCCCGGCGCTTCGGCCTCTCCGGCGGCCAGCTGACCGGCGAGGCGGACGTCCACCCACAGGGGACCGGCTCGTATGCCGAGGGACCGGTCTTCTGGGAGGTCTGCATCGCCGCCGCGGAGGTGCACGTGGATCGGGCGACCGGCCAGGTCACCGTCCGGCGGACGGCGACCATCGCCGACGTCGGCAAGGCGATCAACCCGCAGCTGGTCGAGCGACAGGACGAGGGAGCGACGATGCAGGGCATCGGCAACGCCCTCTTCGAGGAGATGGTCTACGCCGACGGGATCCTCCTCAACGACAACCTGCTCGAGTACCGCGTCCCCACCATCGAGGATCTCCCGGCCCACTCGACGTGCGTCATCGTCGAGAACGGGGACGGGCCGGGGCCATTCGGCGCCAAAGGATGTGGCGAGGGAGCCTTCGCCGGGATCATCGGGGCGATCGCGACGGCGGTAGCCGACGCCGGCGTGCCCGTTCGAGAGCTGCCGCTCACGCCGGAGCGTGTGTGGCGAAGCATCCAGGAGATGCAGGAGGATCATCGATGACCACGTTCAGCAAGGTCGCGATCATGGGCACCGGGACGATGGGGCCCGGCATGGGCGCCGTCTGTGCGCGCGCGGGCATGCAGGTCGCCATGTACGACGTGAGCGCGGACGCGATCGAGCGCGCGAAGGCCGGCTACGACATGGCCTGGGGCGTCCTCGATCGCCTCGAGGCCCCTGTCGTCCCCGGCGGGTCGGTCCGCTACGCGTCCGACGTGGCAGGGGCCCTCGACGGCGCCGAGTTCGTCATGGAGGCGATCCCGGAGAAGCTCGACCTCAAGAAGTCGGAGTTCGCGAAGTACGAGCAGCACGTCGGCCCTCACGTGATCCTCGCCTCGAACACCTCGGGCATCCCGGCGACGAAGATCGCGGCCGACCTCGCGCATCCCGAACGCGTCGTCGTCATGCACTGGTCCAACCCGCCGCACCTCATCCCGATGATCGAGATCGTGCCGGGCGAGAAGACCTCCCAGGCCACCATCGACGGCACGAAGGCCGTGATCGACGAGGTCGGCTACTACCCGTGCCTCCTGAAGAAGGAGGTCCCCGGGTTCGTCGAGAACCGCGTCCTCTACGCCATCATGCGCGAGTGCCTGGCGCTCGTGGACGAGGGCGTCGTGGACCTCGATGAGCTCGACCTCAACGTGAAGTGGGGGATCGGGTACAAGCTCGCCGTCATCCCGCCGATGCACCTCCTCGACATGGCCGGGATGGACATCTACAAGGCGGTCGCGGGCTACCTCAACCGCGACCTGTCGAACGCATCCGAGGTGAGCCCCACGATCAACGCCCTCGTCGAGAAGGGCCGGCTCGGGATGAAGACCAAGGGCGGCCTCTTCGACTACACGGACGAGGAGATCGGAGCGCTCCGCTCGGAGCGTGCGAAGAAGCTCGTCGCCGTCCGCAAGGCGATCAGCTAGCGGCCGAGGCCGGCGCGTCCATCACCTGCGAGAGGGAGGTCCGGATCGTGAAGATCTACCTGCTCGACCTCGGGTCGCTCGTCATCGACCGTTCCGACGTGCTCTGGCACATCGACGTCGGCACGCCGGTCCGATTCCCCGTGTACGGGGTCTACGTCGACCATCCCGAAGGGAAGTTCATCTTCGACACCGGGTACGACCTCGATCACGTGAACAGGGTCCTGCCCTTCGAGCTGCCCGAGCAGACCCCGGAGCAGACGGTCCCCGCGCAGCTCGCCAAGTGCGGCGTGAAGCCCGAGGAGGTCGACTTCGTCATCAACTCGCATTTCCACTTCGACCATGTCGGTGGCAACAAGTACCTCACGAACGCGACTCTGCTGACGAGCAAGCACGAGCTGCGCTCGTGCCTGGTGCCGGAGCCGTTCGAACGCCTCGGCTACTCCGACCTGAGCTTCTACCAGCGCGGAGCGACGAAGGTCGAGTACCTCGAGGGCGACACCGAGATCGCGAAGGGGCTGACGCTCTTCGAGACCCCCGGCCACACGATCGCCCACTACTCGCTCCTTGCGGAGCCCGAGGGCAGGCGCCCGATGATCTTCACCGGCGACGCCGCGTACTCCTACGAGACGCTCGACCGGATGATCGTCGGCGGGTTCCATCTCGACCCCGTCCACTCGATCAGCGCCCTGAAGCGCATCAAGTCGATGGCCAAGAAGCACGACGCGGAGGTCTTCGTCTCGCACGACATGGAACCGTGGCTCACGTGGAAGCGCGCACCGGAGTTCTACGGCGCCTGAGGCACCCCACCACACCACGCTCCGGCCTCGGCCGTGCCCCGTCCGTGGCCGGCGTCCAACCAGGGAGACGTTGAGATGAAGCTCGAGGGACGCGTCGCGATCGTGACAGGTGCGGCACAGGGCATTGGACAGGCGATCGCCGGGAAGCTCGCCGCGGAGGGCGCAACGGTCGTCGTCGCGGACATCAACGGCGCGGGGGCGGCGAAGGTCGCGGCGGCGATCCCCGGCGCCTCCGCGTACACGATCGACATCGCGGACGAGGCCCAGGTGAAGGGTCTCGTCGCCGACACGGTCGCGAAGCATGGGAAGATCGACGTCCTCGTGAACGACGCCGCGATCGTGCCGTACAAGGAATGGGACGACATCGACTTCGCCGAGTGGCGCCGGATCATGGCCGTCAACCTCGACGGCACCTTCCTCATGTGCCGCCACGTGAGCGACGAGATGCGCACGAAGGGCTACGGCCGCATCGTCAACATCTGCTCGAACGTCATCGTCGCCGGGACCCCGAACCTCGCCCACTACGCCGCATCCAAGGGCGGCGTCTTCGGACTCACCCGCGTCCTCGCGACCGAGCTCGGCAAGTACGGCATCACGGCGAACCAGGTCGCCCCCGGCCTGACCGCGAGCGAGGGCGTCATGGCCGGCAAGTTCGTCGAGTCGTTCGACTTCGTCCAAATGCTCCAGTCGATCCCGCGCCGCGGCGTCCCGGCGGACATCGCCCCGGCCGTCGCGTTCCTCGCGTCCGAGGAGTCGGGCTGGATCACCGGGCAGATGCTCGTCGCCGACGGCGGGCACACGCGCCACTAGCCCCGCGGCCGCGGCCCCATCGGAGACCCCCATGGCTGACTTCCCCGTCAAGCGGATCGGGGCGATCTTCGCGGTCGCCGACGTCGACCGCTCGGCCGCCTTCTATCGCGACCACTTCGGGTTCGCGGTCGAGGCTCTGTTCGAGGGCCCCGCCTACGCGATCCTCGTGCGAGACGGCGTGCGGCTCTCGCTCGCGGAGCAGGGCCACCCGGCGTCCGACCTGCCCGGCTACGTGATGACGGCGCAGGCCGATCCGTCGGAGGCTGCCGCCGCCCTCGTCCTCGAGGTCGACGACGCGATGGCCGTCCATGCCGCCCTCCTCGCCGATGGCGTCGTATCGGTCGCGCCGCCGTACGCGCCGCCGTGGGGCGGCTGTCGGTTCTTCGTCGCGGACCCGGACCGGCACCTGATCGAAGTCGAGCAGACGGCATGAGGGCCGTCGCCTCGCTGGGTCCCGAGAACGTCCAGCTCATCGACGCGCCGGAACCGGTGATCGAAGCGCCGACCGACGCCATCGTCCGCGTCTCGGCCACCGCGCTGTGCGGCGCGGACCTCTTCCCGTACCACGGTCACGTGCCCGGGTTCCTGGACGGCACGATCCTCGGCCACGAGTTCGTGGGCGTCGTGGAGTCGGTCGGCTCCACCGTGGCCACGGTGGAGCCCGGCGACCGGGTCGTGTCCAACTCCACCATCTCGTGCGGCCGGTGCACCGCATGCCGCGCGGGCCGCTCATCGCAGTGCCCGGACCGGGCGCTGTTCGGCTATTCCGGCGTCTACAAGCAGCTCCACGGCGGGCAGGCCGACCTCGTGCGGGTGCCGGTCGCCGAGCGCGCCCTCAAGGCCATCCCGGACGGCGTGACCGACGAGCAGGCCCTGTTCGTCGCGGACATGCTGCCCACCGGCTACTCGGGCTTCCGCCGCGCCGACCTCGCCTCGGGTGACGTGGCGGTCGTGGTCGGCTGCGGCACCGTCGGCCTGATGGCGATCCTGTTCGCCGCCCGGGTCGCCCGCACGGTCATCGCCGTGGACGAGATCGCCGAGCGACGCGCTCTCGCGGAGCGGTTCGGCGCCACCGCGGTCTCCCCGGACGGGGCAGCCGGCGCCATCTCGGCTGCCACGGACGGCCTGGGCGCGGATGGCGTGATCGAGGCGGCCGGCTCCCCGGGTGCCCTGGCCGCCGCGATCGACTTCGCCCGGGGCCAGGGCACGATCTCGGTGATCGGCGCGCACTTCGAGACGGAGTTCCCGCTGGACATGGGCCTGATGTTCGAGAGGGAGCTCACGCTCCGCGTGACATGGGGTCACGGGTTCGACGATCGTGACAGGATGGTGGCGATGCTGGCCGCGGGTGTGATCGACCCCACGCCGGTCATCAGCCATCGCCTTCCGCTCGCTGACGCGGCCGAGGCCTATCGCATGTTCGCCGCGCGGGAGGCGACGAAGGTCGTCCTCCGCCCCTAGCCGCCCGCAGTCCGTCGCGGTCGAATGCCGGTGGCATGCCGGCTGCGCTGGCGTGCCCGCCGGAGACCACCAGTCTCAGGACTTCGGGGTCGCGTCCCGTTCGGGTGCCCGAAGCCGCCTGGCGACGACGACGAGCCCGGCGACAACCGCCCCGACGAGGAGCCCCACGGCCACGGCCACGCCGACCGCCCAGGCCGCGAGCTCGGTGGTGCTGCGGTCCGGCTCGCCGCCCCAGTGGGCGCCGACGTCGTAGAAGAGCTTCACCGTCGTCGGACCGGGGATCCCGAGCATCTCGAACGTCACCGTGTCGCGATGGCCGAGCTGGCCGGTCGCCCGGTCCGGCCCGGGATCGGCGTGCGCAGCGAGGATGACCGGGTGGACCGCGGCGAGGCCTCGGCGCATCGACGCGTCGATCGTGAGGTGGCATTCGTCCGCCGAATAGACGGTCGACGGGCACATCTCGGACAGCGGGGGGACCGCGCTGCCGAGCGCGAAGACCGCGATGCCGGCGACGAGGCCGACTACGATCGCGGCGACCGACATCGGCGACCGCCATCGGCGGCGGGGCTCAGCGCGTGCGCCGCGACGGATCGTAGCGGCCCCGCCCGCCCGGGTCAGGCCGTCGCTGCGGCCGCGCGCGCGGCCGTCTCGCGGAGGCAGCGGCCGACGAGCACCGAGACCAGATCGCGCTTGTACTCGGCGGACCCGTTGGCGTCCTCTTCCGGCTCGGCGGCCGCGGCGGCGAGGGCCCCGGCGGCGTGGACGACGGCGTCCTCCGCGAGGGCGAGGTCGGCGCCGACGAGGTCGCGCTCCGCTTCCGGGACCCGGACCGGGACCGCGCCCACGGAGCCCACAGCGATGCGCGCCTCGGCGATATGTCCGGCGTCCCCGCGGACGAGACAGGCGATCGTGGCCGCGGGCCGCTCGTGGAAGGAGAACTTCACGTGGGTCATCGCTGCCCCGGCCCCGAGAGCGGGGACGCGGATCTCCACGATCAGCTCGCCGGGCTCCAGAGCCGTTTCGTACGGCCCACGCACGAAGTCGGCCATCGCGACGCTGCGTCGCGCCCCGCCCATCCCGAGGAGCAGCGTCGCCTCGGCCGCGAGGAGGAAGGTCGCGGGGTCCGAGTGAGGATCCGCGAAGGCGAGGTTCCCGCCGAGCGAGCCCACGTTCCGGACACGGACGTTCGCGACGCGCCGCTCCATCTCCACGAGGGCCGGCCATCCGGCGCGGACGAGCGGGGAGCGCTCGATGGCGCGGTGCGTGACAGCCCCACCGATGACGAGCGTCCCGCCCTCGGCGTCGAGCCGCTGGAGCTCCGGGATCCGCTTCACGTCCACGAGGTGCGCGGGCTCGGCGAATCCGAGCTTCATGAGCAGAAGGAGCTCGGTCCCGCCGGAGTAGATGACGGCCTCGTCACCGAGCTCGGCGAGGAGCCCCGTCGCTTCCGCGACGGACGTCGCGGAGTGCAGCTCGAACGGGGTGAGGGTCGTCACGCGCTGAGCCCTGCGGCGGCGAGCGAAACCTCGGCTTCATCCGCGCTATCAGAGAGCCACGCGAGCGCTGCCTCGACGCCGGCCCCCACGTCCACCCGGGCGCCGAGGTCGAGGAGGGAGCGACCGAGCGCGGCGAGGCCGACGATCGGGTACATCGGGCGGGCGGCGGCGCCCATGTGGCCGATCCGGATGATCGGCCCCGCGCCCTGGCCGCCGGAGAGCTGGACTCCGTACTTCGCACGGGCATGGTCGCGGAGCTGGAGGTCGGTGATCTCGTCCGGGACGCGGATCGCCGTCACGCACGGCGCGGCGATCTCCTCGCGCGCCGGCCAGATCGACAGGCCCATGCCCCTGACGCCCGCCCGACAGGCTGCGGCGACGTGCGCATGGCGGGCGATCGAGGCGTCCAGGCCTTCTTCGAGGAGGAGCGCAGCGGCTGCGTCCACCCCGTGGAGATCGGAGACCGACGGCGTGAACGGGAACTTGCCGGCGCCGTGCCACTGCTCCTTCCAGTCGAGGAGCGAGAGGAAGCTGCCGCGCGGGGCATCCGGGTTCTTCGCGATGAGCGCCCACGCCTCGTCGCTGATCGCCATGAGGGACATCCCTGGCGGTCCGCCGAGGCACTTCTGGGGACCCGCGACCAGGAGGTCGAGCTGCCACTCGTCCGGACGCAGCTCGACTCCCCCGAACGCGCTCACGCAGTCGACGATCGTCACGACGCCCCGCGACCGGCAGATCGGCCCGATCTCGCGGACCGGGTTGAGCGTCCCGGACGGCGTCTCCGAGTGGACGACGGCGACCACCTCCACCTCGGGGTGCGCGTCGAGGTAGGCCGCGACGGCGTCCGGGTCGATCGCTTCGTCGTACGTGACCTCGATCTCGCGGAGGTCCGCGCCCATCGCCGTGAGCCAGTATCCGAAGTACTTCCCGAAGATCCCGGAGACGAGGTTCAGGCATGCCATGCCCGGGCGGACGATCGCGCGGGCGGCGGCCTCGAGGCCGAGCACGGCCTCACCCTGCATGAGGATGATCTCGTGGCTCTGCGTGCCGTAGATTGCGCCGATCCGGTGCTCCGCGGCGCGGAAGCGCTCGATGAAGGCCGGGTCGTAGTGGTAGAGGATCGGCGAACCGAGCGCCGCGAGCGTCTCCGGGGGGACCGAGATGGGCCCGGCGGCGAGCGTGAAATCAGCGGGTCGCATCGTCGGCTCCTTTCGTTCTCTCCGCGCCGTCGCCGCGACCGCCGAGGCGCCGCACCGACCCGCTCACCTTTGCCCCCACCACCGAGGCGAGGAGCGAGATTCCCCCGAGCGGCTGCGTCGCAGCAGCGGCGGCATCGCCTTCGGGCGATGCGAGCCGCGCCTCGATGCATCGTGCGGCGTCGGCGATCAGCTTCCGCGAGACGTCGACGATGACGCCCTGGCCCATCCTGGCCGCCTTCCCGCGGACGTCGAGATCCGTCGTCATCCTGACCCGTGTCACGTCGCCCTCGGGGAGGACTTCCATGAGGGTGGCGACTTTCGCGGTGTCCGCGCCGCCGGACGCCTTCCCTTCGCCCTCGATCCGGGCCGTCCGCGCCACGGGGTCACGACCGGCGATCCGGACCTTCCCGTCATACACGAACTTCATCGGGCCGAGCTTGACCGAGATGCGCCCGGAGTACGACCCGTCCGCCGCGAGCTCGCCGATCTCGCCGCCGGGGACGCACGGGGCGATCCGCCGCAGGTCGAGGAGCAGCGCGTAGGCGCGGTCGGGGTCACCGGCGATGACGAACTCATCGATGAGCCGCATCGGTCAGCGGCTCCCGCGGACGTACGGCAGCCCCAGCGCGGCCGGCAGCCGGGCCTCGCGGGCGAAGACGACGAGGACGACCATCACGGAGACGAACGGGAGCATCTGGACGACATCGACCGGGATCGAGATGCCGACCAGCTGGAGCGCGGTCGCGATCGAGAGCGACATCCCGAAGAGGAGCGCTCCGAGGACGGCGCCCCACGGATGCCCCCGGCCCATCATCGCGATGACGATCGCGATGAAGCCCATCCCGCCGGTGAGGAAGGGAACGAAGGTCCCAGCGCCCACGATCGACATGTAGGCGCCGCCGATGCCGGCGAAGGCGCCGCACGCCATCTCCGCGACCGTCCGGACGCGGACGACGGAGACGCCCGCTGCGTCGAGGCTGTCAGGGCGCTCGCCCGCCGCGCGCAGGTCGAGGCCGGCGGTCGTGCGGCGAAAGATCCATCCGACGAGCCCGACGACGATCAGGGCCATGTAGACGGGCGCCGGCTGGCTGAAGAGGCTCCCTCCGAGGACCGGGATCTGGCTGAGGACGGGGATCGCGAAGACGTCGATGGCGTCGAGCCGAGGGTAGGACTGGCCGAAGAACGCGCCGTGGAGGAGGCTCGTGAGACCTTCCGCGCAGAGGATGATCGAGATCCCCACGACGATCTGGTCGAGCCCGAGGCGGACGCAGAAGACGACCATCACGAGCGAGACGAGGAGGCCGGAGATCGCGCCGACGGTCAGGCCGACCCAGGCGTTCCCGGTCGCGAGCGCGCCCAGGAAGCCGCAGAAGGCCCCGGTGAGCATCATCCCCTCGAGCCCGACGTTGAGGATGCCGGACTGCTCGGCGATCGTCTCGCCGAGCGAGGCGAAGAGGAGCGGGATCCCCGCGAGGATGCCTCCCGCGATGAGGGCGGTGAGGAAGGTCGGGGTCAGGAGGTCGGACATCCTAGGCGCTCGCCTTCCGCCGCCGGGGAACGATCCGTTCACCCCGCGCGCGCTTGTCGCTGAAGTACTGGGTGGCGACCATGAAGATGAGGATGAGCCCCACCACGAGGAGGAGGAAGTCGCTGGGCAGACCCGCCTGACGGGCCGCGTACTCCCCGCCGATCGAGACGACGCTGAAGAACGCCGCGAACGGGATGAGCGCGAGCGCATTGAGTCGGGCGAGGAAGACGAGCGGGATGACCTTGAGGCCGTAGGCCGGGTTCCAGTCGGCCCGCATGTACCCGAAGATCCCGAGGATGTCGACGGCAGCGGCGAGGCCGATGAGCGCGCCGCTGATGACGAACGCGAGGACGATGAGGCGCGGGACGTTGATCCCGAGATGGACGGCGGCCCGCGGGTTGGCGCCGAGGACGTCGAGCCGCGTCCCGAACGACGTCCTCGTGAGCGCCAGGTGGACGATCACGACGACGACGAGGGCGATGATCACGCCGACGTGCACCCGCGTCACGGGCAGGTCGAGCAGCATCATCCCCTTCGGGATGACGGCGGTCTGTGGGACCATCGACGTGCCCTTGAACGGGCCCTTCACGAAGAGATTCGCGAGGCCGACGCCGATGAACGTCATCATCAGCGTCGTGATGATCTCGTTCATCCCGTAGATGGCCTTGAGCAACGCCGGGATGAGCGTCCACCCGGCGCCCACGGCCATCGCGACGAGCATGAGCACCACCCACCCGAGAGGGGCGGGGACCGTGTCCAGGACGATCGGACCGAGGCCGGCCACCATCGCCGCGGCGAGGAGATACTGGCCCTCGCTGCCCAGGTTCCACAGGGTCGCACGGAAGACGACGATAAGCCCGACCCCGATGAGGAGAATCGGGGCCATGCGCGTGATGCTGTCCTGGAGGCCGGAGGGGCGGAGGAGCCCGGCGGTGACGATGTCCTCGTAGAACGCGATGGGGTCGCGGCCCAGGACGAGGAGGATCAGGCCGCACGCGAGGAACGCGAGGATGATCGGGCCGATCGATCGGATCAGGCTGTCCGCGATGCTCGCGAGTCGGCCGGGCGCCGTGGGCTCCGCGAGGACGGCCGTTTGGGTCGTCGCAGGCGCGGTCATGCCGCCTGCGCTCCCACGATGAGCTCGCCGATCCGCGTCTCCGCGCCGGGTCCGTTGTCCACGATGCCCGCGATCTTTCCCTCGAAGAGGACCGCGACGCGGTCCGACAGGTCGATGAGCTCGTCGAGGTCCGTTGAGATGACGACCGTTGCCACCCCGCGGCCGGCGAGCTCACGGATGCGCTCGCGTACCATCGCGATCGTCCGGACGTCGAGGCCGTGGGTCGGCTTGCTGAAGACGACGACCCTCGGCTGGAACGAGAGCTCGCGCGCGAGCAGCGCCTTCTGGATGTTCCCGCCGGAGAGCTTCCCGATCCGAGTCTCCGACGACGGGGTCCGGATGTCGAACTGCGCGATGAGTTCGCGGGCGGTCGCGTTGATCGCGACGCGGTCGATCGTCCCACGGCGCCAGAACGGCTTGTCCCCGATCCGCTTGAGGACCAGGTTCATTCCGACGGCGAACGGACGCACCACGCCCTCGCCGAGGCGGTCGTCCGTCACGTAGCGCAGGCCGAGCCGCTGTCGGGACGAGACCGTGAGCTTCACGATCGAGGCGGCCGCCAGCCGGATGTCGCCCGCGGACGGACGCCGCTGCCCGGCAATCACCTCGGCGAGCGCACGCTGGCCGTTCCCGTCGACGCCGGCGATCCCGAGGATCTCGCCCCCGCGGACCGCGAGGCTCACGTCGCTGACGCCGTACTGGCCGTGGTGGCCGGGCGCCGAGACGCCGACGAGCTCCAGGAGCGGCGTCTCCGACATCGTCCGTCGGACGCGGTGTCCCTCGAGGTCTTCGCGCAGCTCGGCAACGTCGGCGACCTCATCGGCCTCCTCGCCGAACATCGTGGCGACGATCCGACGCTGGAGCTGCTGCGGCGTGGACGAGCGGAGGATCTCCGGCCCGATCGTGCCGACCACGCGCCCCTGCTTGAGGATCGTCACGCGGTCGCCGATCGCGATTGCCTCGTGGAGCTTGTGCGTGATGAAGATGATCGCGAGGCCGCTCGTCTTGAGTTCGACGAGGACCTTCTGGAGCTCTGCGATCCCCTGGGGCGTGAGCATCGAGGTGGGCTCGTCGAGGATCAGCACCTTTGAACCCTTCCACAGGGCCTTGATGATCTCCACGTGCTGCTGCTGGCCCAGCGCGAGCGAGCCGGCGCGCGCATCCGCGTCGACGGTGATCCCGAGCGTGGACGCGAGGTCGGCGATCCGGGTCCTCGCGGTCTTCTCGTCGAGGATGATGCCCTTGTTCGACCCGAGCATGAGGTTCTCGAGGACCGTCAGCGTCGGGATGAGGCTCAGGTGCTGGTGGACCATGCCGATCCCGAGGTCGCGGCCGCGGCGCGGTGAATCGATGCGCACGTCGCTCCCGTCGACCCGGATTCGGCCCTCGTCCGGCCGATAGAGGCCGGAGAGGATGCTCATCAGCGTCGACTTCCCGGCCCCGTTCTCGCCCAGGAGGCAGAGGACCTCGCCGGGCAAGACGGAGAGGCTGATGTGGTCGTTCGCGATCACACCGGGGAAGACCTTGGTGATGTCGATGAGTTCGACCGCGGGGACGGGTGTCCCCGCGGTCGAACTCAGGGTCGCCGGCGCCGGGGCGGGAGCGTCAGCCATGACGCGCATCGCCCGAGTGGCTGCCCCCAGCCTCGACGCCGGTCGTCATCGCTAGCTGCCCTTGACGAGCGCGTCCACGTCCGCCTGGGTCGGCGTGAGCGGGACCTGGATGGAGCCGTCGTTGATCCCCTGGAGGGCGGTCTGCACGGCCGTCCACTCGTCGGAGGTGATGTTCTTCGTCTGCAGGAGCGAGATGCCCCCATTGTTCACGTCGAGGGTGTAGCCCTGGTTGCCGAAGGTCCCGCCGTTGATGTCGGCGATCGCCTGCTCGAACGTAGGGCCGAAGTTCCAGAGGACGGACGACAGGAGGACGTCCTTGTTGTCCACAGGAGACTTGTCGCCGATGACGTCGATGAACCAGACCTTGTCGGCGCCGGCCGGCGGCTTCGCCGTCTCGACTGCCTGCAGCATCCCGAAAGAGGCGCCATCGCCCATCCCGAAGACGACGTCAGCGCCCCCGGAGATCACGGTTTCCGTCACGCGCTTGCCGCCCGCCGCGTCGGCGTAGCCCGCCTGGCCGATCTGGGCCTGCAGGATCTTGATGCTCGGGTTGACAGACTTGGCGCCCGCGACGAACCCGCCGGCCTGCTTGTGCCAGTTCGTGTCGTCGGCCGAGATAACGATGCCGAGGGTGCCGGTCTTCGACGCCTTCGCGGCCAGCACGCCGGCGAGATAGGCGCCGTTCTGGCTATTCGTCTCGATGTCGGCTACGAGACCGGGCTTCGTCGCCGACGGGGAGTCGTAGACGACGACGGGGACGTTGTTCTCGGCCGCGAACTGCGGGGCCGCGGTGTTGTAGCCGGAGGCCTGCGCGACGATGAACTTCGCGCCGCCGTCGGCGAGCTGGCGGAGGATCGGAGCCGGGTCGTCATAGCCCGCCCCGTCGGCGATCTGGAGCTGCGCGCCGACGGAGGCGGCGGCGTCGCGGGCGCCCTGCACGCCCTGCTGGTTCCAGCCGTAGTCGTTCGCCTTCTCCGGCGTGATGATTCCCATGTTCGTCACCGTGTTCGCGACGCTCGGCGCGGCCGTCGCGGGAGCCTCCGTCGCCGGCGCAGCCGTCGCGGGAGCCTCCGTCGCCGGCGCAGCCGTCGCGGGAGCCTCCGTCGCCGGCGCAGCCGTCGCGCTCGGGGCGGGCGTCGCAGCGCTCGACGAGCAGGCTGCCACGAGAACCGTGACCGCCGCCAACCCGGCGGCCCAGGCACCCAGCCCGGAGTGAGTGGTGCGGACTCGCATGTCGTCTCCTCCTCCGATTCCCAAGGGGTTCGCCCGGATCGCGCCGTTCAGGCGCGCCGCGACGTCCCGGCTCGTCGCTCGTGGACCGTGTTCTCTCCCTGATCCAGCACCGCCCTCATGCCGCCACCGTGTCGGGCATCGCGTCACGGAAGAACAGCCGGCGGCCGTTCTCTCCGAGGACTCGCGAGAGGTCCTCACCCTCGACGCCGCTTACGCGGGCCTTCGAGAGCTCCACGGTGGGGTGGTGGAATGGCGCATCCGAGCCGTAGAGGACGCGGTCGGCTCCGACGCGCTCGACCGCCTCGCGGATCTTCGTGTGCATCGGCATCCCGGAGGTCTCCAGGTAGACGTTCGGGTTGCGCGCGGCAACGTCGATCGCGGCGTTGATGTAGACGATGTTCCCGTGCCCCATGTGCCCGAGGATCACCCGGGCCGCCGGGAAGCGGACGATGAGCTCCTCGATGCTCCACGGCAGGGTGAAGATCGGGTGTCCGCAGTGAATCAGCGCCGGAAGGTCCCGCTCGATGAGCAACTCCACGACCGGGTGGACCGCCGGGTCGTCCGGGTGGTAGCCGTCGAGGAGGGGATGGAGCTTCACCCCGCGGAAGCGCGAGCCGGGCTCATCGAGCAGGCGGCGCGTCGTCGCGACGGCGCCGGGGTCGCGCGGATTAGCCCAGACGAGGCCGTACAGGCCCGGTGTGGACGAGACGATCCGCCGCACGAGGTCGTTGTCCGGGTGGAAGATGAGGCCCGTGTCGATCCCGTGATCGCGCATCAGCGCGACGAGGCCGTCACCGTCGATCCCGACGTTGAACATCGGGAACTCGCCAGCGTGCATGTGGCTGTCGATGATCATCTGGCCGTGCGCCACACAGGCGCGGAACGGCTGGTGGAAACGGAGCGCGTACCTCGGGCATTCATCGTGCGGCGTAGTATGTTGCCGAGCGTGTTGACAGTCAACACGAAGTTGAGGACGATGCCGGGACGCACATCAGTGTCGCAAGGGGGTCGTCGGTGCAAGGCGACGGCGGAGAGGGTCCACGGATGCCTGACTTCGAGAACCAGACTCTCTGGGAGAAGGTCTACCAGCACCTCAAGACGGAGATCCTGGAGAACCGGATCCCGCCGGGGACCGTGATCCAGGAGGTCCCTCTGGCCGAGTCGCTCGGCGTCAGCCGGGGGCCGATCCGCGAGGCGCTGGGCCGGCTCGCGGCGGAAGGGCTCGTGACGGTCACGCCGCGGCGCGGCACCGTCGTGACCGCCCTGACGAAGCGGGACTTCCTCGAGGCCTACCAGGTGCGCGAGGCGCTCGAAGCCCTCGCGGTCAGCCTCGCGGTCCCGCGTCTCACCGCGGACGACTTCGCCCATCTCGACCGCCTCATGGACGAGATGGACGCGTGCGCCGCGCGAGACGAGGTCACGGGCTTCTTCGAGGCCAACTCCGCGTTCCACGAGGCATTCGTCGTGGCCTCGGGCAACGCGAAGCTGCTGGAGATGTACCGCCTGCTCATCGGGCAGATGGGACCATACCGGCGCCCGTCCGCCTCCCTTCGCGGGAGCCTCGCGGTCTCGATCTCGGAGCATCGCGGGATCCTCGACGCCGCGCACGCCCGGGACACGCAGGCGACGATCGAGCTCGTGCTCGATCACGTCCGCGTCCCGCAGCGGCGGCTCCAGGCGATCTCCGATGCCCAGTTCCTCGACGAGGTCGCCGCCCGCTCGGCCGATGCTGCGCGTCCGGCCGGCGAGGGCGGGACCGGCGACGTGCAGGCTCCGGTGGCCGCGGCCACAGGGTCCGGGCGCGTCGGGGCCTGAATCCGGTTCGTCCGGCCGGGTCGTGGCCCCACCCTCCGGTATCATCGCCGCATGGCATCGCTCTCCCGCGGCGACGTCGAGCACGTCGCCCACCTCGCACGCCTCGGTCTCACGGACGATGAGGTGGAACGTCTCCAGGGCCAGCTCAACCACATCCTCGACCAGTACGCGAAGCTGACAGCCCTTGACACCGACGCGATCGCCCCGACAGCGCAGACGATCGAGCTCGAGAGCATCCTCCGCGATGACGAGCCGCGCCCGTCGTTCAGCGTCGACCAGGCGCTCGCGAACGCACCGGAGACGCACGAGGGCAGGGTCGTCGTCGCCGCCATCCTCGGGGGCGACTGATCGGTGTCCGGCGATCTCACGCGGCTCACGGCCCACGCCATGGCGGTCGCGCTACGCTCGGGAGAGACGTCGTCGGCCGACCTCGCCGCCGCGCACCTTGGCAGGATCGAGGCCGAGGACCACGGCCTCCACGCGTGGCTCGCCGTCGACCCTCCGGCCGTCCTCGCCGCGGCGCGGGAGGCGGACGCCGCGCTCGCCCGGGCCCGCGCGGAAGGGCCCGCCGCGCTCGCAGCCCTCCACCCCCTCCATGGCGTGCCGGTCGCGCTGAAGGATCTCGTCTCGGTCCGCGGCATGCAGTGCACGGCCGGATCCCGGATCCTCGAGGGATACCGCGCCCCGTACGACGCGCATGTCACGGAGCGGCTCCGCGCCGCGGGCGCCGTCATCCTCGGCAAGACGAACATGGACGAGTTCGCGATGGGCTCGTCCACGGAGCACTCCGCATACGGTCCCACGTCCAACCCGTGGGACCTCGACCGCGTGCCGGGCGGGTCGTCCGGCGGATCGGCCGCCGCCGTCGCGGCGTTCGAGACGCCGCTCGCGCTCGGGACGGACACCGGCGGCTCCATCCGCCAGCCCGGGTCCCTCTGCGGGATCGTGGGGATGAAGCCAACGTACGGGCGCGTCTCGCGCTACGGGATCGTCGCGTACGCCTCCTCGCTCGACCAGGTCGGGCCGTTCGCCCGCGACGTGCGCGACGCGGCGGCGCTCCTCCATGCGATCGCGGGCCGCGACGCCCGGGATTCGACCTCGGCCCCTGTTCCGGTCCCGGATGGGCTGCTCCATCTCCCGGCGTCGGACGACGAGGCGGCGGCCGGCCTGCGGGGGCTGCGGCTCGGCCTCCCGCGCGAGTACTTCGTCGAGGGGACGGAGGCGGGGACGGAGGCGCGGCTCCGCGAGGCCGTCGCGGTCCTCGAGGCCTCGGGCGCGCACGTGGACGAGGTCTCGCTCCCGCACACGGACTACGGCCTCGCCGCCTACTACATCGTGGCCCCCGCCGAGGCCAGCGCGAACCTCGCCCGCTACGACGGGATCCGCTACGGGCTCTCGGTCCGCGTGGGCGACGTTCTCGGCGACTACCTCGCGACGCGCGGCCGCGGGTTCGGACCCGAGGCGAAGCGTCGGATCATGCTCGGGACGTACGCGCTGTCGGCCGGCTACTACGAGGCGTTCTACGGCAAGGCGCAGAAGGTCCGTACGCTCATCAAGGGGGACTTCGACGCCGTCTGGGCATCGGGCGTGGACGCGATCGTCGCGCCCACGAGTCCGACCGTCGCCTGGAAGCTCGGCGCGAAGCTCGACGACCCGGTCGCGATGTACCTCTCCGACGCGTGCACGCTTCCCGTCAACATGGCAGGCCTGCCCGGCGTCTCGATCCCGGCCGGGCTCTCCGATGGGCTGCCGGTGGGCCTGCAGCTCATCGGCCGGCCGTGGAGCGAGCTCGACCTCCTCCGCATCGCGCGGGGCTACGAAGGGATCACCGCGACGGCGGCCTGGCGGACCGTCGAGCCGCACGGCCTCGCAGAGCTCCGGGCCGTCGGATGCCCCACGCCCACCGAGCGCGCCGCCGCGCTCGGCGCCGGCGACCGCTGAGAGGAAGGACCGCGATGGCATCGTCGTCGATCGGGACCGGCACAGGGGGCGCCGACGAGAGGGTCGTGCCTCGCTTCTCGGAGGGTGCCCTCGCGCGACGCGTCCTCGACGTCCCGCCCTCGGGGATCCGGCGCTTCTTCGACATCGCCGCGACGATGCACGACGTCATCAGCCTCGGGATCGGCGAGCCGGACTTCGACACGCCGTCAGACATCGTGGAGGCGGGCGTCGCGAGCCTCCGGGCCGGCCGCACGCACTACTCGAGCAACTACGGGACCCGCGAGCTTCGGCAGCACCTCTCCGAGCACCTCGCGACGCTGTACGGGGTCCGCTACGACCCGGACCGCGAGATCATCATCACGGTCGGCGCGTCCGAGGCGGTGGACATCGCCGTCCGCGCGACCGTCGACCCGGGCGACGAGGTGATCCTCCACGAACCGTCCTACGTCGCGTACACGCCCGCGATCGTCTTCGCGGGCGGTGTCCCGGCCTTCGTCCCGACCCGGATCGAGGACGACTTCGCCCTCGACCCGGACGCAGTCGAGGCAGCGATCGGCCCTCGGACGCGCGCCATCTTCCTCGGCTACCCGTGCAACCCGACCGGCGCCGTGCTGCCGGACGATGTCCAGGACCGGATCGCGGAGATCGCCGTCCGTCACGACCTGCTCGTCTACTCGGACGAGATCTATGACCGCCTCGTGTACGGCGGCCACCGGCACCGGGCGATGAGCGCGCTGCCCGGGATGCGCGAGCGGACGATCCTCATGGGCGGCTTCTCCAAGGCCTATGCGATGACCGGGTGGCGCGTCGGGTGGCTCTGCGCGCCGGCCCCGCTCACCGAGGGGATCGTGAAGGTCCACCAGTACGCGATCATGTCCGCGCCCACGACCGCCCAGGACGCGGCCGTCCACGCCCTCAAGCATGGGGAGGACGACGTCGCCCGCATGCGCGCGGAGTACGACCGCCGGCGCCGGGTCATCGTGGACGGGTTCAACGCGATCGGCCTGACGACGTTCGAGCCCCGCGGAGCGTTCTACGCCTTCCCGCGGATCTCCTCGACGGGCCTCGACAGCGAGACGTTCGCGATGCGCCTCCTCGAGGAGGAGAAGGTCGCCGTCGTCCCGGGCAACGCCTTCGGGCCGTCCGGCGAGGGGCACGTGCGCGCGTGCTACGCGACGTCCGAGGAGAGCATCCGGGAGGCGATCCGGCGGATGGCGCGCTTCGTGACCGGCCTCCGCGAGGAGGCGAACCTCGAGATGCTCGACCGGTATGACATCGGGGACGCGGACTGACGTGGCCCCCGCCGACGGCCTCGCGGCCGTGCTCGAGCGATACGAGCCCGTCATCGGGATCGAGGTCCACGCGCAGCTGCGGACCGCGTCGAAGATGTTCTGCGCCTGCGCGTCGGCCGGCGACGACGCGGCGCCGAACACCCGCACGTGCCCGGTCTGCCTGGGCCTCCCCGGCGCGCTGCCCGTCCTCAACAGGCGGGCGGTCGAGCAGGTCATCGCGACGGGCCTTGCGATCGGCGCGACGGTCCCGCCCGCGACGCGCTGGGACCGGAAGAACTACGTCTACCCGGACCTGCCGAAGGGATACCAGATCAGCCAGTACGACCTCCCGCTCGCCTCGAACGGGAGCCTGACGTTCGACACGAGCGCCGGCGAGCGGACGGTCCGGATCCGCCGGGCACACCTCGAGGAGGACACGGCACGCCTCGTCCACGCATCGCTCCCCGGCGGGCGGAGGGTCAGCCTGGTCGATTTCGACAGGTCGGGGATGCCGCTGATGGAGATCGTGACTGAGCCCGACGTGCGATCCGCCGAGGAGGCCCGCCGCTACGCGGAGGAGCTCCAGCGCGTCCTCCGGTACCTCGGCGTGTCGGACGCCGAGATGGAGCGCGGCCAGATGCGCGTCGAGGCGAACGTCAGCCTCCGCCCGCGCGGCACCGAGCCGCTCGGGACGCGCGTCGAGGTCAAGAACATGAACTCGTTCCGCTCGGTTGAGCGGGCGATCGGGTTCGAGATCGAGCGACAGGCGGCTGCCCTCGACGCGGGCGAGACGCTCCGCCAGCAGACGCGCGGCTGGGACGACACGCGCGGCCTCACGTACGTGATGCGCGACAAGGAAGACAGCGAGGACTACCGCTACTTCCCCGAGCCGGACCTCCCGCCGCTGCGGACGGACGCCGCCTGGCTCGACGCGATCCGCGCCGGCCTGCCCGAGCTGCCCGCGAGCCGGCGGGCGCGCTACGTGCGGGACCTGGGGCTCTCCGCGTACGACGCCGGGGTCCTCACCGCGACGCGCGAGACCGCCGAGTTCTTCGAGGCGGCTGTCGCGGCGTCCGCGGGCGACGGCCGGCCGCGGGCGAGCGCAAAGGCGATCGCGAACTGGGTGACCGGCGAGCTCGCGCGGCTCGTCAACGCCGCAACGGGGACGCCGAAGGGCCGGATCGACCGGACCGGGATCGGGCCAGCCGACCTCGCGGCGCTCGCGGCGCTCGTGGAGGCGGGCGGCGTCTCGGGCACGAGCGCGAAGGAGGCGCTCGCGATCGCCTTCGAGACCGGCGAGGCGCCGGTCTCGGTGATCGAGGCGCGTGGCCTCGGGCGCATCGCGGACGGGGACGCGGTGCGCGCGGTCGTGGACGCTGTCGTCGCCGCGAACCCGGCGGCCGTCGCGGACTACCGCGCCGGGAAGGCCCAGGCGGTGGGCTTCCTCGTGGGGCAGGCGATGAAGGCGACGGGGGGGCGCGGGGACGCCGGGGCGGTCCGGGCGGCGATCCTGGCGCGGCTCGGCGCGACCGACACGGAGGGCGCGGCATGAGCATCGTCGGCCTCGCGCTCCTCGTGCTCGGGATCGTCCTGATCGCCGTCGGCTACTCGCGCGCGGCGCCGGCGTGGCGGCGATACCGCCAGCTCACGGCCCAGGACGCGAACGTCCGACGCTACGAGCAGTGGCGGGGCGGCGTGCGCGGCGACGAGAAGACGGGGGCTTCCGTCGCGATGGACGTGCTCCGGCGCCGTGCGCGCCTCTGGGGGCTCGTCGCGGTCGGCGGGTTCGTCCTCGTGTTCGTCGGGTTCGTCCTGCGGTAGGCCCGCGCGGGACGTCAGGGGCGGGCTCGTTCCCGCGGGCACCCCGACCGGGGCGCACGCTCAGGACGTCCGGCCTGCCCGACCGTCAGGCGGTCCCGCGGCCGCGCGGCTCGCCCGGACCGAAGACGCGACCGTCCTCGATGAGGGTGCACCGGTCCATGACGACGGCGAGACCCCCATCGTGCGCGATCTGGGCAGCCTCCCAGCTGACGACGCCGAGCTGCAGCCACAGGCACCGCGCCCCGGCATCCACCGCCTCGCGCGCGTGGGGCGGGGCCTCCTCGGGTCGCCGGAAGACGTCCACGATGTCGACCGGTCCCGTCGCGGCGACCGCGTCGGCGAGCGTGGGGTAGGCGCGGATGCCGGCCACCTCCTCAGCGGTCGGCGTCACCGGCACCACGTCCCAGCCCCGCCGCACGAGGCTGACGAGGACGTCGTGGCTGGGGCGCGCCGGGTTCGTGGACGCGCCGATCAGGGCGATGCGCCAGCTCGCGCGCAGCAGCGTCGCGATCCCGGCGTCATCGAGAAGAGGGACCGACCAGCGGCCCTCCTGGAGGTCGAGGATCTCGCGTGCCCGCCGGCGCTCGTCGTCGGTCATCAGAAGCCGAAGCGCATGAGGATCATGCACGTGAGGGCGACGACGAAGAGGACGAGCTGGGCGAGACCAGCCGTGCGGAGGCGTCCCGCGAGCGCGGCGAACCGGGCGGGCGGGAGCCCGCCGGCTGTCGCGAAGGCCCACAGACCGTCATCGCCGTAGAGGCGGCGTGCCGTCCGGCCCACGATCCCGTCGCCGATCGCGAAGATCGCGAGCGCGAGCAGGATCGAGACGCTCCAGGTGATCCCGTAGGTGGAGGCGAAGTCGAACCCGGTCCCGGCGGCGTTCCGCGGCCCCCACCCGATCCCGCGCACGATGCCGAGGACGATCACGACCGCGCCGGCGATCCGCATCGCCATCGCCATCCGGGGCATGATCGCGCGGCCCACCTCCCGGGCGGACGCGGGCGGGATCCTCTGCATCGTCGGCATGAGCACGAAGGTCACGTACATCGAGCCGCCGAACCAGAAGACCGCGAAGAGGACGTGCAGCCACTGCACGGCGAACTCGAGCCAGTCCATGCGCCCCTCCCGCATCCGGCCTCTCGACGGCCATCGCCCGCGCGCCGGTCGCGGGCGGCGTCCCCATGGTACGGCGGAGCCCGGGGCTCGTCCGGTGGGGGCCACATGGAGGGACCGGAGAGCGCGCCGACCGGCCCCCACCGACGGGCCGAACCGCATTGCAGCGCCCCGACCGGCTGTGCATACTCGGAGGTGCAACAGGGAAGGATCGCCGCGCGTCGGACGCTCTCGTCTCGGATACGGAGCTGGAGGAACCGCCGCGCGTCAGGCGATCATCGTGCGCCCGTCCGGTCGCGGGCCGCCCCGGGAGGCGGCCGTGACAGAGGGGGTGCCGGAGCACAGAGGAGACCACGTTGCGCATCTCCAAGTTCCTCGTCGGGATCGCCTCGGTCGCGGTGCTCGTCGCCGCGTGCTCGAGCGGCGCGAGCCCGACACCGGCGCCCACGACGGCGCCGACGGCGGCACCGGCAACGGCCGCGCCGACCGCGGCCCCCACGGAGGCACCGTCCGTCGCCCCGAGCGTGTCGCCCTCGGCCAGCGCCAAGGCCTTCAAGGCCTGCCAGGTCAGCGACACCGGCGGGATCGACGACAAGGGCTTCAACGCGAACGCCTGGAAGGGCATGCAGGACGCGCAGGCCGAGCTCGGCGTCGAGGTCAAGTTCCTCGAGTCCAAGGCCGCGACCGACTACGACCGCAACCTGCAGCAGTTCATCGACGAGAAGTGCGACATGATCGTCACGGTCGGCTTCCTCCTCGGTGACGCGACGAAGAAGTTCGCGGAGGCGAACCCCCTCACCGAGTTCGCGATCGTCGACTTCGCGTACGACCCGAAGATCCAGAACGTCGCCGGCCTGGTCTTCCAGACCGACGAGGCGGCGATGCTCGCTGGCTATCTCGCGGCCGGGATGAGCAAGAGCGGCAAGATCGGGACGTTCGGCGGCATCAACATCCCGCCGGTCACGATCTTCATGAACGGCCTCGCTGCGGGCATCAACTACTACAACAAGCAGAACGGCACGAAGGTCGAGCTCCTCGGCTGGGATCCCACCGCGAACGGCGGCAAGGGCGACGGCACGTTCACCGGCGACTTCAACGACAAGGACAAGGGCAAGCAGGTCACGCTCTCCTTCATCCAGGAGGGCGCGGACGTCATCGTCCCGGTCGCAGGTCCGGTGGGCCTCGGTGCGGCCGCGGCGGTCGAGGAGAACAAGGACAACGGCGTCATGCTGATCGGCGTCGACACCGACCAGTACATCAGCGCGCCGGAGTACGGCAACGTCACGCTCACGTCGATCATGAAGCGGATCGACAACGCCGTGAAGAACGCCGTCAAGGCCTCGTACGACAACACCTTCCAGGGCGGTGTCTACAACAACACCCTCGCCAACGAGGGCGTGGGCCTCGCCCCGTTCCACGACTTCGACTCGAAGGTCTCGGCCGACCTCAAGACGGCCATCACCGACCTCCAGGCGAAGATCATCTCCGGTGAGGTGAAGGTCTCCGACTACCTCTCCGCGAAGTGATCGACTAGGACAGCGCTTCGCTCGACGGGCGGCGTCCGGGACGCCGCCCGTCGTCGTACCCAGCTTCCGGAGGCGTGACGGGCGTGCGGCTCGAGCTCCACGGGATCACCAAGCGGTTCCCCGGCGTGGTCGCCAACGAGGGCGTCGACCTCGTCGTGGAGCCCGGCCAGATCCACGCGCTCCTCGGTGAGAACGGCGCGGGGAAGTCCACGCTCATGAACGTCCTCTACGGGCTCTACCGGCCCGACGAGGGCGAGATCCGTCTCGACGGCAAGGTCAGGACGTTCCGGGACCCGGGCGACGCGATCGCCGCGGGGATCGGGATGGTGCACCAGCACTTCATGCTCGTGCCGGTCTTCACCGTCACCGAGAACATCATGCTCGGGGTCGAGTCCACCCGGGGGCGGACGGGATTCCTCGACTACAAGACCGCCCGGAGCCGCATCGTCGAGGTCTCGGAGCGCCACGGCCTCCACGTGGACCCCGACGCGCGGGTGGAGGACCTCCCGGTCGGCGTGCGCCAGCGCGTCGAGATCATCAAGACGCTCTACAGGAAGGCCGACGTCCTCATCCTCGACGAGCCCACGGCCGTCCTCACGCCACAGGAGGACGAGGAGCTCTTCGAGATCATGCGGTCGCTCGCGCGCGCCGGGACCTCGATCATCTTCATTACGCACAAGCTCAACGAGGTCCTCGAGATCGCCGACACGATCACCGTGCTCCGGCGCGGGAAGGTCGTCGGCTCGACCCGGCCCGCCGACACGAACCAGGGCGAGCTCGCAGCGATGATGGTGGGCCGGAGCATCAAGCTCGTGGTCGACAAGGGACCCGCCGCGCCGACCGAGCCGGTCCTCTCGATCTCCGGGCTCTCGGTCCGCGACGATCGCGGCCACCTCGCCGTGGACTCCCTCGACCTCGACGTGCGAGCGGGCGAGATCGTGGCGGTCGCCGGCGTCCAGGGAAACGGCCAGACGGAGCTCATCGAGGCGATCACCGGGCTGCGCGCGCCCCTCTCCGGCTCCGTGCGGATCGCCGGATCGGAGGTGCGAGCGGCGCCGCGGAAGGTCTTCGAGGCCGGTGTCGCGCACGTCCCGGAGGACCGCCTGGAGGAGGGGCTCATCCCGGGCTTCACCGTCGCGGAGAACCTGATCCTCAACACGTACTACCTCGAGCCCTACGCGAAGGGCCTCCGCGTGCAGCGCGACGCGATCGTCGCGACCGCGGGCGAGCTCGTCGACCAGTACGACATCCGGACGCCGTCGATGTTCAACGACGTCGGGAACCTCTCGGGCGGCAACCAGCAGAAGGTCATCGTCGCCAGGGAGTTCTCGCGCCCGATCAAGCTCCTCGTCGCGTCCCAGCCCACCCGCGGCCTTGACGTCGGGTCGATCGAGTACATCCACAAGCGCATCGTCGAGAAGCGTGACGAGGGCGTGGCGGTGCTCATCGCCTCCACGGAGCTCGACGAGGTGCTCGCGCTCGGCGACCGGATCGCCGTCATGTACCAGGGTCGCATCGTGGGCATCCTCGACCCGTCCGAAGCCACGCCGGAGCGGCTCGGGCTCCTGATGGGCGGTGCGCAGCTGGCCGACGCCATCGGCGTCATGCCCCCCGCCGGACCGCGCCCGCCGGACGCCGGGAGCGCCGGCGTCGCACCGAGCGCAGGCGGAGGCGCGCGATGAGCGACGAACGACCCAAGGGGCCCTGGGAGGGCGGCCCCGACTCCACGTTCGCCCGCGAGATCGCCGCCGGCGACGAGGCGCTCGACCGACCGCACCCGACCGGCCCCGGCGGCCGGCGCACCATCTGGCCACGGATCGATCTTCGCGCGATCGGCCGCGGCCTCGTGGTCCCGGTCCTCGCGATCTTCACCGCCCTCGTCATCGGGGCGTTCATCATCGTCCTGTCGGACCCGGCCTTCTGGCAGGAGCTCGCGACCGATCCGCTGGGCGCGATCGCGACCGGGATCGGCAACGTCTTCGCCGCCTACGGAGCCCTCATCACCGGGTCGCTCGGGAGCCCGACCGAGATCGTCCAGGCGATCGGCTCCGGCGATTCGAAGGCGATCACGATGGCGTTCCAGCCGATCTCCGAGACGCTCCTCTCGGCGACCCCGCTCATCTTCGCGGGCCTCGCCGTCGCGCTCGGCTTCCGGGCGGGCCTCTTCAACATCGGCGTCGAGGGCCAGCTCTACCTCGGCGCGATCTTCGCGGTCTATGCCGGCTTCGCGATCACCGGCCTCCCCTGGTTCATCCACCTCCCGCTCGCGATCCTCGCCGGCATGCTCGGCGGCGCGATCTGGGCGTTCGTGCCGGGCTTCCTCAAGGCACGGACGGGCGCCCACGAGGTGATCGTGACGATCATGATGAACTACATCTCGTACCAGGTCGTCATGCTCGTCCTGAAGACGCCGGGATTCCAGCGGCCGGGACGCGACGACCCGATCAGCCAGAACGTCCTGCCGTCGGCGACGCTTCCGCCCCTGATCCCGGACCTCCGGGTCCACGTCGGGTTCTTCCTCGCGCTCATCGCCGCCGCGGTCGTCAGCTGGCTCCTCTTCCGGTCGACGAAGGGCTACGAGTTCCGGGCCGTCGGCCTCAACCCGGGCGCGGCGAAGTACGCGGGCATGAACATCGGGCGGACGACCATCCTCGCGATGGTCGCGAGCGGCGCGCTCGCCGGGCTCGCCGGCGGCGTGGAGATGCTCGGCACGCAGGGCAACCTCACCCCTGGCTTCTCACCCGGCTACGGGTTCGACGCGATCGCGCTCGCGCTCCTCGGCGGATCGCGGCCGCTCGGCGTCGTCGCCGCGGCGATCCTCTTCGGCGCGCTCCGTGCGGGCTCCACGCCGATGCAGGCCGCCACGGGCACGCCGGTCGATCTCGTCGTCGTCATCCAGGCGCTCGTCATCATGTTCGTCGCGGCGCCCGCGCTCGTGCGGGCGATCTACCGCATCAAGGTGGGCCGTACGACGGGCACCGAGGTCTTCTCGAAGGGGTGGGGAGCATGACCGCCGCCGCAGCGACGGCCGCCACCACCGCCGGCCGCGTCGTGACCCGCGAGCGCGTCCTCGGTGTCGGCTACATCGTCATCGCGATCCTCATGGTCGTCTTCCTCGGCGGCGGCATCGCGGGCGAGGAGTCGAAGTTCGGCCTCAACGTCGGGCCGCGGCCGGTGATCCCGCTCCCCGATCTCGTCGTCCCGGCGCAGCTGACGGTCTACCTGCTCGCCGGGATCTGCGCGTTCGCGGGCGTCGTCCAGCTCCTCCGCGCCGGGGTGCGGTGGTGGGCCGTCCTCCTCGGGATCGTCGCCGTCTGTCTCGTCGCCGCGTTCCTCACGTGGGCGGCCGCCGGCAGGTCGATGAGCCTCGTCGGACTCATGAGCCAGACCCTCCAGCGGTCGGTCCCGATCGCGTTCGGCGCGTTCTCCGGGCTCCTGTGCGAGCGATCGGGCGTCGTGAACATCGCGATCGAGGGGATGCTGCTCTGCGGAGCATTCGCGGCGGCCGTGGCCGCGAGCATCGCCGGGAACGTCTGGGTGGGGATCGCGGCAGCCATCGTCGTGGGCGGCTTCCTCGGCCTGCTGCTCGCGGTGCTCGCGATCCGCTACTTCGTCGACCAGATCATCGCGGGCACGGTCATCAACATCGGGGCGGCCGGCCTCACGGCATTCCTGTCGTCGAAGGTCCTCGTCGCGCTGCCGGACCTCAACAACCCGCCGCGGTTCCTGCCGGACAAGATCCCCGGCCTCGGCGACATCCCGATCGTGGGTCCGATTCTGTTCACGAACAGCCTCTTCGTCTACGCCATGTTCGTGCTCATCCTCGTCATCCACCTCGCGCTCTTCTACACGCGTTATGGCCTCCGCGTGCGGGCCGTGGGCGAGCACCCGATCGCCGCCGAGACCGTGGGCATCGACGTGGTCCGGACGCGGTACATCAACGTCGTCCTCGGCGGGATGATGGCCGGGTTCGGTGGCGCCTACTTCACGCTCGGCTCCACCGGCTCGTTCGACAAGGGCATGACGGCCGGCAAGGGCTTCATCGGCCTCGCCGCGATGATCTTCGGCGGGTGGACTCCGATCGGCGCGTTCTTCGCGAGCCTCATCTTCGGCTTCGCGGACGCGCTCCAGAACCGGCTGTCGATCCTCAATGTGGGCATCCCGTCCGAGGTCCTCCTCATGGTCCCGTACATCGTGACGATCGCCGTCGTCGCGGGCCTGGTCGGGCGCGTGCGGATGCCCGCGGCGGACGGCAAGCCCTTCCGGCGGGAGTAGGAGAGGGATCCGCCGGGCAGGGGCGCCCCTGCCCGGCGGCCGGGCGCCCCTGCCCGGCGCCCCTGCCGCCTCGGACGGGACCTGCCGAGCCTCCGGACGGATCGCCGCGCGGTCTGGCGGCTCGGAGGCGACGTACCCGCCCGCGCGTGGTGCCCGTGCCGAATCGGGCGTCGGGGAGGCATCGGCTCCGGTACCATGAGGCGATGTCGGAGTACGACGCCGAAGGCCCGCTCGGCGCCCCGGTCGTCGTCTTCCTCCACGGGACGCGGCTCTCCCGTTCCATCTGGTCGGGCCAGGTCCGCGCGTTCTCCGACCGCTACCGGACCGTCGCGGTCGACCTTCCCGGCCACGGGGAGCTCGCGCACGTCCCCTTCGGGCTCGCGGCGTTCACCGAGCGGCTCGACTCGATCGTCACGCGCGAGGCGCAGAGCGGCCGAGCGGTCATCGTCGGCCACTCGCTCGGCGGATACGTGGCCATCGAGCACGCCGCGCGCTTCCCCGACCGGACCGCGGCGCTCGTCGTCTGCAACGCGAGCCTGGAGCCGCGCCGGCTGCTGACGTTCTCGCGACGGTCCGTCGCATGGCTCGCCCGCATCTCCGGCGAGCGGATCCGTACGCGGGTCACGGATCGGGTTCGGTCACAGGCGAGCCGGACCGTCACCGCGGGTGCCGGCGCGCCCGGCGATCGCAGCCTCGTCTTCAACGGCAGCCGCAACGCCGTGCGCGACATCATCGGACAGGAGTTCCTGCCCAAGCTCCACGCGTACCGCGGGCCCGTCCTCTTCCTCAACGGGGCGGACGACCCCGTCTTCCGCCGCGACGAAGGGGCGTTCCTCGCCGCGACGCACGACGGCGTCCTGCGGCTCGTCGAAGGGGCGGGACACGTCCCGTTCGTCGAGCGCCCGGCGGACTTCGACGCCGCGCTCCGGAGGTTCCTGGACTCGATCCGCTGGTGACTCCGGCCAGCCCAGGGACGCGTGCCGCGCGCACGTCGCGCCGGCCTGCGTCCGACCAACCCGGGACCGCCGCGGATGCCGCCTCGGGCATCGCGGGCGCCGTCCCGGACTGTCCGACGGGCTACCATAGGCACCCGTGAGGATCGCCGCCGACGACTTCGTCCACCTGCACACGCACACGGAGTTCTCCCTCCTCGACGGGCTCGGGCGGATCACGGACCTGGTGGACGAGGCCGAACGCCTCGGCTTCTCGCACCTCGCGGTCACCGACCACGGCGCCCTCTACGGGGCTGTCGCGTTTCACCAGGCCGCCCTCGGTCGGGGCATCTCCCCGATCATCGGGGTGGAGACGTACGTCGCCCGGCGCTCGATGACGGATCGCGAGGGGAAGGCCGATGCGCAGCCGTTCCACCTCGTCCTCCTCGCCCAGAACGACGTCGGCTATCGCAACCTCTGCCGCCTCATCACCGACGCTCACGTCGACGGCTACTACTACAAGCCACGCATCGACCGGGAGCATCTCGCGCGCCACGCGGAAGGGCTCATCGGACTCTCGGCGTGCCTCGGCGGCGAGGTGGCGAAGGCCCTCGAGGTCGACGACTGGGAGCTCGCGCGTCGGGTCGCGGGGGAGTACGGCGAGATCCTCGGGAAGGACCGGTTCTACCTGGAGCTCCAGGACCACGGCCTCCCGGAGCAGCGACGGCTCAACGGTCAGCTCCTGCGGCTCTCATCGGAGACCGCGCTTCCGCTCGTCGTGACGAACGACCTCCACTACGTCCATCGGACCCAGTCCGAGGCACACGACGTCCTGCTCTGCGTGGGGACCGGGAGCCAGCTCGACACGCCCGGGCGGATGCGCTTCGAGTCGGCGGAGTTCTACCTCAAGTCGGCCGAGGAGATGGCCGCCCTCTTCCCCGACCAGCTCGAGGCGGTTCGCGCCACCCGGCGGATCGCCGAGATGGTGGACCTCCGCCTCCCGATCGGCGAGACCCGGATCCCGTCGTTTCCCGTGCCCGAAGGGGAGACGGTCGAGTCCTGGCTGCGGAGCGAGTGCGAGCGCGGCCTCGTCGCCCGCTACGGGGATCCCGCCCCGGCACTCCGGGAGCGCCTCGACTACGAGCTCGGCGTCATCACGCGGATGGGCTACGCCGGGTACTTCCTCATCGTCGCGGACTTCGTCCGGTTCGCGCGCGAGCAGGGGATCCAGACCACCTGCCGGGGGAGCGCGCCGGGGTCGATCGTCACCTACACGCTGGGGATCACGCCGGTGGACCCGATCCACTACGGGCTTCCCTTCGAGCGGTTCCTCAACCCGGACCGCGTCACGATGCCGGACATCGACGTGGACTTCGAGGACGGCCGACGCGACGAGGTCATCGCGTACGTCACGCGGAAGTACGGACAGGACCACGTCGCGCAGATCATCACGTTCGGCACGATGCTCGCCCGGGCGGCGATCCGCGACGTGGGCCGCGTCCTCGGCCACAGCTACGGCGAGGTCGACCGGGTCGCGAAGGCCGTCCCCAACCAGCTCGGGATCAAGCTCGACGAGGCGATCGAGCTCTCCCCGCAGCTCCACGAGATGTATGAGAGCGATCCGGCGGTGCACCGGATCGTCGACTTCGCGAGGCAGCTCGAGGGGGTTGCGCGCAACGCGTCCACGCACGCGGCCGGCGTCGTCATCAGCCGCGAGCCGCTGACCGACCTCATGCCCCTCCAGCGTGCGACGAACTCCGACGCCCTCATGACTCAGTACGAGATGCACGGCGTCGAAGCCCTCGGGCTGCTGAAGTTCGACTTCCTCGGCCTCTCGAACCTCACGATCCTCCGCCACGCCGTCGACCTGATCCGCGCCGAGCGGGGAATCTCGATCGACCTCGACCGGATCCCCCTCGAAGACCCGAAGACGTACGCACTGCTGGCCTCCGGCGAGACGACGGGGATCTTCCAGCTCGAGTCGGCGGGGATGCGGCGGTATGTCCGCGAGCTCCGCCCCACCACCGTCTTCGACCTCGCGGCGATGGTCGCGCTCTACCGCCCGGGACCCATGGACAACATCCCGCGGTACATCGCGCGCAAGCACGGACAGGAGCGGGTCGAGTACCTCCACCCGCTGCTCGAGCCCTACCTCGAGCGGACCTACGGGATCTTCGTCTACCAAGAGGACATCATGTCCGCGGCGATCGCGCTCGCGGGCTTCACGGGGCCCGAGGCCGACACGCTCGGATACGCGATCCGGAAGAAGAAGAGCTCCGTCCTCCGGTCGCTGCGCGAGAAGTTCGTCAGCCAAGCAGCCGAGCGGGGCGTCCCGGCCGCGACGATCGACGCGGTCTTCAAGGCGTTCGAGCCCTTCGAACGCTACGGGTTCAACAAGGCGCACGCCACCTGCTACGGGCTGGTCGCCTACCAGACGGCGTATCTCAAGGCGAACTACACGGTCGAGTACATGACGAGCGTCCTCACCGCGGTCCGGGATCGCGAGGAGAAGGTCGCCGCCGCGATCGCCGAGTGCCGCCGCCTGGGCATCCGGGTCCTCCCGCCCGACGTGCACCGCTCGTCCCTCGAGTTCACGGTCGAGGGCGATGCGATCCGCTTCGGCCTGCTCGCGGTGAAGAACGTCGGGGAGGGCGCGATCGCGTCGATCGTCGCGGCGCGCGAGGCGGACGGCCCGTTCCGGTCGCTCGCCGACCTGTGCGGGCGTGTCGACCTCCGCCTTGCGAACAAGCGCGTCCTCGAGTCCCTCATCAAGGTGGGCGCGCTCGCTGACTTCGGGCACCCGGCGCAGCTGATGCTCGGCCTGGACGAGGCGATCGCCGCGGCGCAGGCGACGCAGCGCGACCGGGCGAGCGGCCAGACGAGCCTCTTCGACATGGCGTCGGAGCCCGCGATCCTCGAGCGGCCGCTCCCGGCCGCGACCGAGGCGTCGAGTCGCGAGCGCCTCCGCTGGGAGAAGGAGCTTCTCGGCCTCTACCTCTCCGACCATCCGCTCGGCGAGGTCGCGGAGCGGATGAGCCGCGTCGTCAGCGCGTACAGCGGCGATCTCCGGGACGAGCAGCTCGACGGACAGCGCGTCGTGGTCGGCGGGGTGGTCACGGGCCTGCGGACGCTGATCACCAAGGCCAAGGCGACGATGGCCGTCGCGACGATCGAGGACCTCCAGGGAGCGGTGGAGGTTCTCGTCTTCCCCCGCACCTACGAGGAGACGCGGGACGCCTGGACGGAGGGCGCGATCGTCGTCGTCGCGGGACGTGTCGACCATCGCGGCGAGGAGGCCCAGCTGCTCGCAGACACCGTCCGCGCGTGGGAGAGCGTCCTCGAGATGGGGGACGAGGCCTTCGCGGCCGAGATCGCCGCGGGCGACCGCGGGCGCTCGCGCGGGAACGGCGATCGATGGCGCGGGCGACAGAATGGCGGCGACGGGCGATTCGGCGGGGACGGGAACGGCGGCGCGAACGGGAACGGCGGCGGGAACGGGCACGGCCGAGGCGGCGGGGCGCCATGCGATGCGCCGTCTGCGGACGGGGAGAGCCGCCCTGTGGCCGCCGCGCCGGGGTCGGCGTGGGTCTCGCCACTCCGAGGCGCCGATGTGCCGCCGATCGAGCCTGCGGAACCGATCCCCACGTACTCGGAGCCGCCCGGGGCGATCGCGCCCGGCACGGACGACGACGAGCCGCCGCTGCCCGACGAGCTCCGCTCCCGGACGTCCGCAGCTGCCGCGGCCCCCACCGCGCCGACCGCAGCCGGCCCGGCCGCCACGCTCCACGTCCGCTTCGTCGTCGGGGCCGCGCCGGAGACGCTCGTCCGGGCCATGGAAGGAGTCCGCGAGGTCCTCCGCGAGCGCCCCGGGGCGACGCGAGTCGTCCTCCACGTGCCGCAAGGCGGCGGGAAGCCCGCGCTCCCGATGGAGCTGCGGACCGGCGTCGCCTACGACGCGGAGCTTCCGGCCGAGGTCGCCCGGCGGTTGGGCGGGTCGGTCGTGGAGCTGAGCCTCGCCTGAGCGCCCGTCCCGGGCGGCCCCTGCCGGCCGGCCCGCCGCACAGGCTCCGATCAGCGCGGTCAGCGTCCCCCGTCGCCCTCCGACGCGGCCGCCTGGGCGCGCAGCGCCTGGACGACCGAGAGCTTCTCGTAGAACTGCGCGCGCACCGACTTCTCCTCCTCGGCGTCGAGCCCCATCTCCTTGGCGATCTGGTCGAGCGTCGCGTTCTCCTCGGCGGAGATGAGTCGACTGGCGGCGCCCACCATGTAGCACGCGCGGAGGAGGTCGAGCTTCTGGGACGTCGTCGCCCGGGAGGACCAGTCCCGGGTGATGATGTAGTCCTCGGTCGCGCCGTAGAGCCTCGACTGCGTCTTGGCCATCTCGACGACGAGGACGGCCTCGGCCTCGGGGACCCGGCCCTCCGTCACGACGATCCGCTCCATCTCGGCCGTCTCCGCAGCGTCGGCATCCATGTCCGCGAGCGCGGCGCGGCTGAGGATGTACGCGAACCCGGCCAGGTAGCGAGCGCGGTCCTCGGGCATCGCGTCGAGCTCGGCGGAGATCCGGCGGATGACCTCGGCCTCGGCCTCCGCGTCCGCGATCGGCTGGCCGCTCGGATCGAGCGGGGCCGGGCGCTCGACGATGTCCTTCTCCTGCAGACCGAGGTAGTGGCGCCAGGACATGGGTGACTCCGTGGTGGGCGATGGTGGGGTGGCGACGCGGACGGATCGGCGCGCGGGCCCGCACAGGGTACACCGGGTGAGCGAGACCCTCCGCCGTGGCGCGGTCCGGCGTGTCGGGCTAATGTCGCCCCTGCGGCCCACCGGCCGGCCAGAAGGGGAGGGGGTCCATGAAGGACGGTCGGATCGAGGTCGCGCCGGGGGTCTCCCTGGCGGCGCGCCGTCGGGATGCGCGCGATCGCGTCGCGGACGGATCGGCAGCGCCGTTCGTGCTCGTCCACGGTCTCGCCTCCAATGCCCGGACATGGGACGGCGTGGCGTCGAGGCTCGCGGACCTGGGCCATCCGTCGGTCGCGGTGGACCTGCGGGGTCACGGGCTCTCGGACCGCCCCGCCGCCGGCTACGACTTCGCGACGGTCGCGGGGGACGTCGCGGCCGTCATCCGGGCCCTCGGCCTTGACCGTCCCATCGTCGCCGGCCAATCCTGGGGAGCCGATGTGGCGCTCGAGGTCGCGGCCCGTCACGGCGAGGACGTGCGCGGGGTCGCGTGCGTCGACGGCGGTTTCCTCGACCTCTCCCGGGAATTCCCCGTCTGGGAGGAAGGCGCCGTCGCACTCGCGCCGCCCGTGCTCGAGGGGATGCCCGCGACCGAGTTGGAGGCGAGGATCCGGTCCGGACATCCCGACTGGTCGGACGCAGGCGTCGCGGCGACGATGGCCAACTTCGAGATCCGCGGGGACGGGACGGTCGCACCGCGTCTCGCCCGCGAGCACCACATGACGATCCTCCGTGCGCTCTGGGAGCGTCGGACCACGGAGGTCCTCGCCTCGGCCGACGTCCCGGTCCTGCTGCTGCCAGCGGACACGGGCGACGCGGACTGGACGGCTGCCAAGCGCGCGGCTGCCGGTCGCGTGGTCTCCCGGCTCGCGGACGGCGGCCCCGACGGCGGCCGCGTGCGCGTCCGGTGGTTCGCCCCGGCCGACCACGACATCCACGTGCAGCACCCGGGCGAACTGGCCGGTGTGCTGCACGCTGCCGTCACCGACGGGTTCTTCGCGTGACCGGCCGAACGCCGCGGATCCTCGCGATCATGGGGTCCGGCGAGACCGCGCCCACGATGGCGCGCGTCCACCGGGCCGTCCTCGAGCGCCTCGGTCCGCCGCCCGTCCCCGCGGTCCTCATCGACACGCCGTACGGGTTCCAGGAGAACGCGGACGACATCTCGGGTCGCACGATGGACTACTTCCGCGAGACCGTCGGGAGCCCCATCGGCGTCGCGTCGCTCAGGAGCGCGACCGCGGACGGCCTCGCGCGGGCCACCGCGGTCGCGCGCATCCGCGAGGCACGGTACGTCTTCGCCGGGCCCGGGAGCCCGAGCTACGCGCTCCGCGAGTGGGCCCCGACCGAGGTCCCGCGCCTTCTCGCCGAGAAGCTCGCCACGGGCGGTGCGGTCGTCCTCGCGAGCGCCGCGGCCCTCACCACCGGCCTGTGGACGATCCCCGTCTACGAGGTCTACAAGGTGGGCGACGATCCGGTCTGGCTGCCGGGCCTCGACCTGCTCTCGCCGGCGACCGGGCTGCGCGCGGCCGTCGTGCCGCACTACGACAACGCCGAAGGTGGCACGCACGACACGCGCTTCTGCTACATGGGGGAGCGCCGGCTGCTCATCCTCGAGGCCGCGCTGCCCCACGACGCCTTCATCCTCGGCGTGGACAGCCACACGGCCCTCGTGTTCGACCTGGATTCTGGCGCCGCGACCGTCGCCGGGGCGGGCGGCGTCACCGTGCGGACGGGCGGGCGGAGCACCGTCTTCCCGGCGGGCACGACGCTGACGATCGACGACATCCGCGCGGCAGCCGAGGGCGCACCGGCTGGGGCGGGCCCGGCCGGGGAGGGTGGCCGGGCGCCTGCGGGCACCGGGTTGGCCGAGAGCGGGCGGGCCGGGGCGGGCGCACCAGCGAGCGGCTCGACGGGCGAGGCTGCGGCTGCGCCTGCGGGCGACGGCGCCGTCGTGTCTGCCGAGGGCGGTCTCACCGACGCCGTCGTGCACCACGAGCGTGCCTTCGCGACGGCCGTCGGAGCCGGGGACGTCCCGGCCGCGGTCGGCGCGATCCTCGCCCTCGAGGAGACGGTGGTCGCCTGGTCGCGTGACACGGGCGACGCGACGGACTACGACCACGCGCGGGCCGTCCTCCGCTCGCTCGTCGTCCGCCTCGGGGACCTGGCGGTCGAGGGGACGCGGGATCCGCGCGAGGCGATCGCGCCGTTCGTGGACGGTCTCATCGACCTCCGGCTCCGCGCGCGCGCCGACCGCGACTGGGCGGCCTCGGACGCGATCCGCGACCGGCTCGTCGCGGCCGGCATCGAGGTCCACGACACGCCTGACGGCACGACGTGGCGGATCGCGGGCAGCCAGGGAGATCGGCAGGCGCGCTAGGCGGGGACCCGCTGCCGGCGCGTGACCGCCGCCGCTCCTACGGACAGACGCTCCCTGGTGGCGCGACCACGAGCTCGAGGTCCGACCCCGGCAGAACGACGGAGCCGGCCGGCGGGTCCTGGCGGACGACGACCCACGCGTCGTCGAAGGCGCCGTCAGCGGGGTCGGGCGCGATCCAGCGGAGGTCGAAGCCGTCCGCCGCTACCGCGCGCTTCGCCGGGCCGAGAGCGCGACAGCGGTAGTCCCCGACGGCGACGCCGCCGGGAACCGGCGACGGTGGTCCGGAGGGCGAGGGCGCGACCGACGGCGTCGGCACGGTGGTCGGCCTCGGCACGGGCGTGGGGACAGGGAACGGCGCCGTCGCCGGCGCGGGTGCCGGCCCGCCGGGAATGAGCGCGGCGATCGCGGCCCGGATCCTGTCCACCTCGGCGCGGGTGAGCGCCGACGACCAGGTCGGCGGGACGATCCGCAGCTGCGCGACCGGGGCGTGCGACGCTCGCCCGAAGAGCTCGATGAGGCCGGGCAGCGCCTCCCGCGGCAGGTCCGTCCACGCCATCCCGCGCGCCGCCGCGAGGAGCGCCGGCGCCGCGAGGATCGCCCCGGGGCCGATCGCGTCGCGGATCGCGAGCAGGAGCGTCTGCTGGCGGTCCATGCGCCCGTAGTCGCTGTCCTGGTGGCGGCTGCGGGCGTAGGCGAGGGCCGTCCGGCCGTCCATGTGCTGCCGCCCGGCGGCGATGCGCAGGTGGACGTCGCCCCGGATCGGGTCGGGGTACATCGCGTCCTCGACCGGGGCGGGCACGGTGATGTCGATCCCGCCCATCGCGTCGACCACGCGGATGACGCCGACGAGGTCCGCGACCAGGACGGCGTCGATCGGGCGCCCGGTGATCTCGGAGACGACCGCGCGCACCGCGCCGATCCCCTTGATCTCGGGGGTCGCCCCGGGCCACAGGGCTGGATGCCGGACGCTCGCCTCGACGTACATCTCGTTGAGCAGCCCGGGCTGACACGCGCAGGCGACGGCGTCACGGGCCGGACCGGGCGGATACGGGGCGTTGGTCAGGTTGCGCGGCAGCCCGACCATCGCGACCCGACCGCTTGCGACGTCGACCTCGACGAGGAGCATGACGTCGGTACGGCGGCTCGATCGATCACGCCCCGCGTCGCTGCCCAACAGCAGCAGGTCGAACCGGCCGTCGTCGCCCCACGGCGCGGCCCCCGGCGGCACCCACGGCACCGCGGCACCGACCGGCGGCAGGGTCCCGGCCCCGAGGTCATCCACGCGCGCGGACGTGACGGCGTCGGGCGTCGTCGGCGGGGTGGGGGAGGGCGTGGGCGGTGGCGCGAGCGACGGCGCGAGGGACGGCTCGAGCGCGGCCCCGTCGAAGGACGTGGTGGGCGCCGAGGCCCCCGGTGCCGGCGGGGGCGCGCCGGCGGAGACCGGGGGAACGGCCGCCTGGACCGGTGTCGAGGCGGGGTCGGTGGCGGCAGGGGCGAAGAGCGAGCCGAGGAGCTCGTCGGCCGCCGCGATCGACCGGGCGGCGATGACGTGGGGGATGCCGACGGTGAGGCCCATGATGAGGCAGCTCGCGACAACGACCCACGTCCCCGGGCGGGCGCGCCGGACCGGGTCGAGGCCGGCGGCCGCCCGCCAGAGCGCGACCCCGAAGTTCGCGACCGCGAGCACCGCGAGCGCGCCGGGTGCGACGACGGCCGCGAGGACCCCGAAGGACCCGACGGAGGCGGCCCACGCCGCCACGAGGGCGGCGAGCGCGATCGTCGGGACGAGGAAGGCGAGGCCGACGCGCCGGTAGCCGACGATCAGGTGCCCCGTCCCGGGCACGAGCGATCCAGCGAGACCGGCGAGGACGGTGCGCACGTCATGACGATGCGCGGCCACGGGTGGTCGGTCAAGGCGCTCCTGTCACGACAGGCCGGGCCGGCGTCCGCGCAGCTCGCAGGTACCGCGGACGCCCGCTCCGGGCGCCAGCGACGATCAGTTCGGGCAGGCGGTCGCCACCTTCGCCTCGAGCTGCTGCCAGGCCGTCCCGATCCCTGCGATCGCCGTGTCGATCGCGGATTCCGCGGTCCCGGTCGATCCCTGCCCGGCCTGGGCGAGCGCGCTCCGCAGTGGCTCGACCGCGTTGAGCAGGTCGGTCACGGCCGGCCTGAGCTCGCTCGAGGCCGAGGACGCGAGAGTCGCCGCCTGCACCGCGACGTCATTGGCCGCGAATCTGACGGCAGTGACACCCTCGACGGTCGGCTTGGCGGACGTCAGCTTCGTCACCGTCGTGCGGAGCACGGCGATGCCGGCGCACACAGCGGAGGCCGGCGTGGCGACAGCAGAGCCGGACGGGGCGGCGGGAGTCGCGGTCGTGCCCGAGCACGCGGCGCAGGCCACCGCTACGGCCGTGAGCGCCAGGACACCAAGATGTCTGCGCATCGCGTTCCCCCATCGTTCGTGGATCCGATTCGGGCAGGGTATCCGGTCGGACCCCACGACGCTGCGAGGGCTGGCCCCGCCGAGCAGCCCTGCGGTCACGAGGGAGTTGGTGGCAAGGGCTGCCGCCCCTCCCGCGATCGATCTGGTGCCGAGGCCGGGATTCGAACCCGGATGACCTTGCGGCCGGCCGCTTTTGAGTCGTGGCGAAACGGTCCGGATCAGTCCGTCCCGTACCCCGTTTCGTGCTCAGATCGGTGCGCTGAGCACGCCTGAAGCAGGCACGGAGTCCGTCCCAGTCCGGGCGTATGCCACCGATCTGTGCTACCACTCCGGCCCTCCCGACAGGCCACTGGACGACACTCGAGGGGGGGGCGGGCACGGATGCCGGGGGGCGGCTGGGAATGATCAAACTGGCCGAAAGTGGGGCCAGTTCAGGTGATCATGCCCAGGCGGCCTCGGCCTCGCGATCTGGCACTCGCTCGTCGAGGCAATGGGCGGGTCGATCGCGGCCTCGAATCCGGCCCGGGCGCGGGAGCAGCTCTATCGCCCGGCTCCTTGGCGGCTGACAGCTCGGAGGCGGCGCCTGCCCGTTCCCGGTGCGGAGCGCAGGACTGGCAGCGGGTCGCGTCGCGCGGATCCTGTCGATCCTCAGTCGGACGCGGCCGCCTCCTCACCACTGGCCGTCGCGGCATCGATCGCTGCCGTCGCCTGACCGAGCAGCGTCGCCCGCATTGCGGTCTCCACCCCGGCGAGGGCGAGGCCGGCCGCGAACGCGGCGATCGGCGCGGCCGTGCGCTCGCTCGAGTGGGCGACGGCGCGCGTGAAGTCCAGGATCGCCGTCCGAGATCGGAA
>JAKAJU010000042.1 GCA_021813655.1 Chloroflexota bacterium
GCTCCCCTTCCTCTCACGGGCGCGGCCGCGCCCGGTTCCTCCATGGCGGAACCGGCGCGGAATCCCGGCCGCGCCGACCCGCCCCCTCGCCGCGCGCGACGAGCGCGCGCCCCCTCCCCGCGTCCGCGCCGCGCGCTCTCTCTCGCGCGGCCGCCCCGGGGCGCCGGCGTCAGGCGTCGTCCGGTTCGAGCCCGCTGAGCTCCATCTGGACGTACTCCGACTCCGGCAACCGGAGCTGCCGGTTCGCGCCGGCATCGACAGGCCTGTCGAGCGGTGCGAACTCGATGCGGATGCGCTCGTCGCCCTGGACGAGCGTGTAGGAGAGCAGCTGATCCGGCCGCGTGTCGAACTCCAGGTGCTCGAAGGAGTCCACGTTGAGGCAGATGACGAGCGGCGTGAAGTACGTGGAGGTCTGGGGCTCGTCGGCGACGATCCGCTCCACCCAGCCCGTGCCGCTGGCGACGACCTCGCTCCCGCGCAGGTACACGTACGTGACCGTCTGCTTCAGGAGAGGGCGGAGGAGGTTGAGGATGTCCCCTCGTCCGGTGACGATGCCGCCGTTGACGAAGAACTTCGCGGACATCGGCGGGGCGGGACCTCCTCGTCGGTCCTCGCGTCGCCCCGGGGCGGGGGGGCGCCGGACGTCATGGATGGTAGCGGTCGGGACGACGCGTGACACGCCGTTCTCGCGACATTCTCGCGACCGGCGACGGACCCCGCGGCCCGGGGCCGTGGCGAGCCGGTCTACCATGGCGTCATGCTCCTTCTCGTCGACGTCGGCAACACGAACGTCACGGTCGGGACGTCCGATGACGGCACCCTCGGTCCCGTGCGGCGCGCGGCGACACACCGCGCCACGACCGCCGACGAGCTCGAGATCCTGCTCGGCGACCTCCTGCACCTCGACGGATCGTCCCTCGACGGGATCACCCGCGTCGTCGCATCCTCGGTCGTCCCGTCCGTCTCGACGGCACTCGAGGCGCTCACGGCCGGCCGCGGCATCCCGCTCCTCGACGCGTCGATCGTGACCGTGCCGATCGAGGTCCGCGTGGAGAGACCCGCCGAGGTGGGACCCGACCGGCTCGTCAACGCCTTCGCCGCCGTCCGGCTCCACGGCGCGCCGGCGATCGTCGTTGACTTCGGCACCGCGACGACGCTCGACGTCGTCGCACCCGACGGTGCCTACGTCGGCGGCGCGATCGCGCCCGGCCTGGAGATCGGGCTCGAGGCGCTCGCCGCGCGGACGGCGCGGCTCCCCCGCGTGGAGCTGCGCGAGCCGCCCACGGTCATCGGACGCGACACGGCGGCGGCGATGCAGGCGGGCACGATCTTCGGATACCAGGCCCTCGCGTCCGGGCTCCTCGCGCGGACACGGGCCGAGCTCGCCGCCGAGACGGGCGCCGATCCGGCCTCGATCGTGGCGATCCTCACCGGCGGGCTCTCCGCGGCGCCCTGGGCGCGCGGCGTCGATGGCGTGGACGTCGTCGATCCCGACCTCACGTTGCGGGGACTGCTCCGCCTCGACGCAGAGGTGCGGCCGTGAGCGCCGGCGAGTCAGAGAGCGGCGGCACCTCCGCGAACGGCACCGCCCCGGGCCCGGCCTCGACAGGGCGGCTTGCGGGCCGGTTCATCGGCCTCGGGATCACCGGCTCGATCGCGGCGTACAAGGCCGTCGAGCTCCTCCGCCTCCTTCGCCTCGAGGGCGCGGAGGTCCAGTGCATCCTCAGCAACGGCGCGTCCCGGTTCGTCGCCCCGCTCCCGCTCGAGGCGCTCTCGCGCCGACGGGTCGACGCCGACGTCCTCTCCCTCCTCCCCGACGGGCGGATCGGCCACATCATCGTCGCCGACGCCGCCGACGCGATCGTCGTCGCGCCGGCCACGGCGGCGTGGATGGCCGCGATGGCGAACGGCCTCGCGAGCGACACCGTGACGGCCACGTGCCTCGCCACGTCGGCGCCGATCGTCGTGGCGCCCGCGATGGACGGCGACATGTGGTCGCACCCCGCGACCCGGGCGAACGCGGCGCGGCTGCACGACGACTTCGGCTACGCGATCGTGGGCCCCGACGTCGGACCGCTCGCCTCGGGCCAGTCCGGCCCCGGGCGCCTCGCGCCCCTGCCAGACATCGTGGACGCGGTCGTCGCGGCCGTTGCGGGCCGTCCCGTCCGCGCCCCGGATGCGTCGGCGCTGCCGCCCACGATCGCCGCGCCACGCGAGGCCGACCTCGCCGGGCGGCGCGTCGTGGTGAGCGCCGGGGGGACAGCCGAGCCGATCGACCCGGTCCGCTACATCGGCAACCGTTCGACAGGCCGGATGGGGTTCGCCGTCGCCGAGGCTGCTCGCGACCGCGGCGCTGACGTCACGGTCGTGGCCGGGATGACCTCCGCCGCACCCCCGGAGGGGGTCCGCATCGTGAGGGCCGAGACCGCCGAGGCGATGCGCGCCGCCATCGTCGACCTCCTCCGGCCGGCGGACGGCACGCGCCGGTTCGACGCGCTCATCATGGCCGCCGCCGTCGCCGACTTCCGGCCGCGGACCGTGGCCGGACGGAAGCTCGAGCGCGCGGCGGGTCTGACCCTCGAGCTCGAGCCCACCCCGGACGTCCTCGCGGAGGTCGCCGCGCTCGCGCGCGAGGTCGCGGAGCCGGGCGCCCGCCCGATCCTCGTCGGGTTCGCCGCCGAGACCGGCTCGCTCGATCGCGCCCCCGCGAAGCTGCGCCGGAAGGGCGTGGACCTGCTGGTCGCGAACGACGTCGCGGAGCCGGGGTCGGGCTTCGGCACGGAGACGAACAGGGTCTCGATCCTCGCGGCCGACGGGTCGCGGGAGGATCTCCCGATCCTCTCGAAGCGCGAGGTCGCGGACCGGATCCTCGACGCGATCCGGGCGGCGTTCGACGCGCGAGCCGCGAGCGGGCAGACTGGGATGGAGCCGGCAGGTGCCGGCGCGAGCGGAGGCGGTGGAGTGTCATGAGCGCGACGGAGACAGCCGGGGCTGGACGTGTCGTCCGTGTGACGGTGGCGGACATCGCCCGGTTGCACGCCGACGGCCACCGCATCCCGACGGTCACGGCGTACGACTACCCGAGCGCCCGCCTCGCGGACGAGGCGGGGATCCCTCTCATCCTCGTCGGCGACTCGCTGGCGCAGGTCGTGCTCGGCTACGAGACGACGGTCCGGATCTCGCTCGACGAGATGGTCCACCACACCAGGGCGGTCGTGCGGGGCACGCGGCGGGCGCTCGTCGTCGGGGACATGCCGTTCCTGACGTACGCACGCTCCGACGACGCCCTCGCGGCGGCCGGGCGGTTCCTCCGCGAGGGCGGAGCGCAGGCCGTGAAGGTCGAGGGCGGCCGGCGGACCGCGCCGGTGGTCGAGGCGCTCGTCCGAAACGGCATCCCGGTCATGGGTCACATCGGTCTCACGCCGCAGGCGATCAACGCGATCGGGAAGGTGCGGGTCCAGGGCAAGACGAAGGACCAGGCGCGCACGCTCATGGCGGACGCCCTCGCGATCGCCGAGGCCGGCGCGTTCGCGATCGTCCTCGAGCTCATCCCCGAGCAGCTCGCCGCCGCGATCACGGAACGGCTGCGCATCCCCACGATCGGCATCGGGTCGGGACCCGGCTGCTCCGGTCAGATCCAGCTGTTCACCGACCTCCTGGGTCTCACGATCGATCACCTGCCGCGCCACTCCCGGCAGTACCTGCGGCTGCACGAATCGATCGCCGAGGCCCTGCGCGCATACGCCGCCGACGTGGAGGCCGGGGCGTTCCCGGGCGACGCCGAGACCGTGCGCATGGACGACGCGGTCCTCGCCGACGTGCTCGGTCGCTCCGCGCTCGACCGCGCCGCGGACGGGACGCTCGTCGACGGCGGCCTGATCCCGCTCGATCGCGACCTCTGAGGCGGGCGATGCCCGAGGACGGTCCGGTCGTCGCCCGGACCCGGGAGGAGCTGCGCGCCGCGCTCGCGTCCACCGGGCGGCCACGCGGATTCGTCGCCACGATGGGCGCCCTGCACGAGGGTCATGTCTCGCTCCTCCGGCGGGCGCGGGCGGAGAGCGCGACGGTGGTCGCGTCGATCTTCGTGAACCCACGACAGTTCGACCGCGCCGACGACCTCGCGGCCTACCCCCGCGACCTCGGGAGCGACCTCGACGTCTGTGCGGCCGCGGGCGTCGACGTCGTCTTCGCGCCAGCCGGCGAGGAGGTCTACCCGCCGGGCTCGGCCACGACCGTGGACCCGGGCCCGATCGGCCGGGTCCTCGAGGGCGCATCGCGGCCGGGCCACTTCGTCGGCGTCGCCACCGTCGTGACGATCCTCATCGACCTCGTCGCGCCGGACCGCTCCTACTTCGGCGAGAAGGACGGACAGCAGCTGGTCGTCGTCCGGCGGATCGCCCGCGACCTCGCTCTCCCCGGGGCGATCGTCGGATGCCCGACCGTCCGTGAGCCCGACGGCCTGGCGATGAGCTCGCGGAACGAGCGACTCGCACCCGCCGACCGGGAGGCGGCCGCCGTCCTCCGCCGCGCGCTCCTCGCGGTCCGGGACGCGCACGCCGGCGGCGTCACGGACGCCGGCCGGCTGCGCACCACGATGCTCGAGGTCCTCGCCCGGGAGCCGCGGGCGCACGTGGACTACGTGAGCGTCGCGGATCCGGAGACGCTCGTCGAGGCGGAGGGGTCGCGGGCCGGCCCCCTCCTCGTGTCGCTCGCCGTCGAGGTCGGCGGCGTGCGGCTCATCGACTGCGAGGCGCTCCCGGCCGGGTGACGATCGCGCCGGTCAGGCGTTCGCGGGCTCGCTGAAGCGCTCGAGGATCCGCTCGATGTCGAGGTGCTCCGAAACGAGCGACTTGATCGCGGCGATCTTCTCGGTGTCCGCGGGGTGCGTCTTCACGAGGAGGTCATGGACCTTCGAGGCCGCCGCGTAGGTCTCGTGCTCGACGAGGTAGCAGAAGAGGTCGGCGCGGCGCACCTCGTCGCACACGAAGAGGCTCGGTCGGTAGCCGCCGGTGAGGACGAGCCCCGCGAGGCCGGCGCGACGCGGGTCATCGCCGACCTCGATCGCGTGGGCGCGGGTCGCGGCGGCGTGTGCCGCGGCGGCCCCGATGACGTCCTCCCGGTCGCCGGGCACGATGATCAGCCCGCCCGGCTGCGCGTTCTGCATCGCGTGCTCGGCACGCATCGCCGCGATCGTCACCTGCTCCACCGGCCGATCGAGGTCCGGCCCGGGGTGGAGCAGCTCGCCCGGCATCTGCTCGGTGAGGACGGCGAGCGTCGGGTTCGACAGGAGCGGGACGTAGGGGAGGACGCCGAGCAGCTCGATCCCGTGGATGTGGAGGCCCCGCTCGAGGATCGTGACGAGGGTGGGGTGCGCCTCGTGGTCGACCTTGTTCACGACCGCGCCGACGACGTCGACGCCGTGGCGGGCGAAGAGCGCACGGTTGAGGACGATCTCGTCGATCGGCCGGCCGACGCCCGCCTCGCTGACGATGAGGGCCCGGGCGCCGAGCATCCGGGCGACCGCGGCGTTCGAGAGGTTCACGACCGACCCGACGCCGGCATGGCCGGTCCCTTCGACGAGGAGGACATCGCGGTCCTTCGAGACCGCTGCGTACCCTGCGAGGATCCGCTCGCCGAGATCCTCCACGACCTCGCCGTTGATGAACGCCTTCGTGAAGCCGCGCGGGATGTGGACCGGGCTCAGGGACGACGGCGGGTCCGGCAGGCCGAAGACGTGCTTCATGAGGATCGCGTCCTCGTCGGCGGGCACGCCGTCGAGGAACGCGTAGCGCTGGCCGACGGGCTTGATGAAGCCGGTCGGGAGGCCGCGGTCGAGCAGGGCCGCGAGGAGCCCGAGGCTGACGGTCGTCTTGCCGCGGTTCTGGCCGGTCGCGGCGAGGTAGATCTGGCGCATCGGCTGCGTCGGCTGCCCGCGCGTCCGTCAGTCGCGCCGGGCGGTCTTGCGGTCGATGAGGGCGACGGCCTCGTGGAGGCGCGTGACGGCCTCGGGTTCGATGGTGTCCGATTCAAGGTAGGGCCCGAGGCGCTCGAGGATGTCGGTGGCGAGGGCGACGAAGACGCCCGCGTCCGCCACGAAGAACTGCGGCTCGTTGTTGTAGCGCACGAGCGTGAGCCGACCCTGGAGGACCCGCCGCTCCTCGACGTGGGCGACCTGCGTGGCGAACGAGTGGCCCTGGATCCCGTCGGGGTTGTTGAGGAAGTTCAGGGCGTTGTCGATCGCGAGGCCGAAGCGGGCGCGCCACGCGACGAGCCGTTCGTGGACCTCCGGGGGGATCCGGACCTCGGCCACCTCGTCAAAGATCTCGGGCGCCACCGTGAGCAGGCCCACGAGCGTGGTCCCCGCGCGCGCACCGAGCATCACCTGGAGCGAGCGCTCGAGCGTGAAGACCTCGGAATCGAAGCGCGGGCTCGTGATGACGTCGGTCAGGAGGTCCTCGACGTTGTCGAGCACCGCGCCGTCCGCGAGCGCGTCGCCCAGGTGGAGGATCTCCTCCTTGAACAGGAACTTCTCTTCGTGGTCGAGCATGGCCGCGATGGTACACCGCGGTCGGTGGCCGCCGGACGTGCCGCTCGACCCAGCGGGCGTCCCGGATTCACTCGGAGAAGCGATCGAAGACGTTCGCCGTCATCCGTTCCACGCGCGCGTCGAGCGGCGTGACCCGGCCGGCATACGCATGCTGGGCGTACGCGTCGAGCGCCCACGACCACTGGAACGTCCCCACCGCGACGACCCCGCCGGCGCCGCCTGCGGGGTCGCGCACGGCGCCCGACTGGAGGGGCGGGCTCGCCACATCGCCGAACTGGTCGGGGTCGCGTCCCACGAACGGCACGGGACTGTTCGAGATGACGACAGTCCCCTCGGGCGCGAGATCGGCGAAGTACGCGTCGTACTCCTGGCCGACGAGGGAGACGATCGCGTCGCCGTCGCGGAGGCCCGTCCCCGCGTAGATCCAGTGGTCGGCGTTCGCGACGATCCAGTCGGCCGGTCGCTGGACGACGTGGCCGTACATGACACCGAGGAACCGCGCCTCGGGCTCGAGCACAGGGGTCTCGCGCCACCGGCACGTCGCGAGCCTGGGCCGGGTGAGCGTCATCGGGTCGCGGCTGGCCGACTTGTAGCACGTGATCCGGCGATCGGGTCCCAGGCCGGACGACCCGAGCCGGACCTGCCAGTAGATCTCGTTCGCGCTGAAGAACGCGGCATTCGTCCCCGCCGAGACGGCACCCTCGACCGTATCGCGCATCGGGCGCGACCAGTACTCCGCGTGGCCGGCGAGCACGACGAGGCGGCGGCCCGCGAGGACCTCCGGCCGCGTCTCGAGATCCAGGTCGAGGACGTAGTCGACGTCGCGCCCCGTCCGCTCCATCCACCGGATGAACTGCACCTCCCATTTCCGGAGGTAGCCGAGACCGCCGTCGGCGTCGTACGGGCGGTCCATGCTCACGGTGGCGGCCGCCCGCGTCCCGGACGCCGTGGGGCGCCCACGCGAGCTGTACGAATAGAGGCTCCGTCCTCCCCACGCGTTGTAGGCCTGCCACGTCGCCTGGGCGGAGACGAAGACCGTCGACGTGCCCCCGCGGAGCGGGGCGCGGACGATGAACGGAGTCGCACGCGGCGCGGAGCCGTCGCTCGGGCGCACGACGGCGACGTACATCCCGCTCCGCCACCGGTCGGTCACCGTGGCCGCGACCGCACCCGGCCACCGGCACTCGACCATGCCCGTCGTGCTGTTCACGGTCCTCGCATCGCCCGGTGCGGCCGACACCCCCTTCTCGCGGTGGACGAGCCGCGCCCCGGCGCCGCCGTACCAGCCGATGCGATACCAGTCGACGTCGAAGGGCACGGCGCAGCGGACGTGGAGGGTCACCACCTCGCCGGGTTCGACCGAGGCCGGGGACGCGTACAGGTCCACCGGCGATGCGGCGCCGAGCCCGCGATCCCACGACGGGTCGCCGCGGAGCGCGTTCTCCTCGGCCACGGTCGGCCCCGGCGTCGCCGAGGGTCCCGGGATGGAGGCCGAAGGCGACGCGGGCGCCGACGGCGATGCGGATGGGCTGGCGGTCGCGGCGGATGGGGACGCCGAGCTCGCCGCCGCGGCGGAGGACGCGGGATCGGTCGGGCTCGCGGACGGGGACGGCGTGGCGACAGGCTGGCACGCGGCGAGGGCCGTGGCACCCAGTGCGAGGCCCGCGCCCGCAGCGCGGCGCAGGAAGGCGCGTCGAGGGAGTCCGTTCCTTTCGGTCATGGGCGCGCCGATGCTACGCGCTCCCGCCCGGAGGTGCCTGCGGCCGGACCCCGGAGGGTCCGGCCGCAGGCATGGGCAGCGGAGGCCGCGCTCTACGGATAGATGCCGCGGAGAGCGGTGGTGTCGGAGACGCGCTTCACGGCGAGAAGGTACGCGGCGGTCCGCATGTTCACCTTCTCGCGCTGCGAGACGGCGACCGTCTCGCCGAAGGCGCGATCCATGATCTCCTTGAGCTTCGCGTTGACGACCGCCTCGCTCCAGTGGTCCCTGTTGAGGTCCTGGACCCACTCGAAGTAGCTGACGGTGACGCCGCCCGCGTTGCACAGGATGTCGGGGATGAGGAAGACACCGTTGTTGTAGAGGATCTCGTCCGCCTCGGGGGTCGTCGGGCCGTTCGCCGCCTCGGCGATGAGCTTGGCCTTGATCCTCCCGGCGTTGCGGGCCGTGATCTGGTTCTCGAGAGCGGCGGGGATGAGGATGTCGCACTGGACCTCGAGGAGGTCCTCGTTCGAGATCTCGGTGGCGCCGGGATAGCCGACGACCGTCCCGTGCTCCTTCTTCCAGGAGAGGACCTTGTCCGGATCCAGGCCGGCCGGGTTGTGGATCCCGCCCATCGAGTCGCTGACGGCGACGACGGTCGAACCCTCGGCGGCCATCAGGTGCGCGGCGATGGCGCCCGCGTTGCCGTAGCCTTGGACCGCGACGGTCGCCTTCTTGAGATCGATCCCGACGAGCGGCGCGGCGTCGACGATCGTGTAGACGCAGCCGCGCGCCGTGGCCTCGTTGCGGCCTTCCGACCCGCCGAGGCTGATCGGCTTGCCGGTCACGACGCCGGGGACTGTGTACCCGACGTGCATCGAGTACGTGTCCATGAACCAGGACATGATCTGGGGCGTCGTGTTGACGTCCGGCGCCGGGATGTCGCGCTCGGGCCCGATGAGGACCGAGATCTCGGTGAAGTATCGGCGGCTCAGTCCCTCGAGCTCCTTCATCGAGAGCTTCTTGGGATCGACGATGACGCCGCCCTTGCCGCCGCCGTACGGGATGCCGACGACCGCGCACTTCCAGGTCATCCACATCGCGAGGGCCTTCACCTCGTCGAGGGTGACGTCCTGGTGGTACCGGATCCCGCCCTTGGCGGGGCCGCGGCCCAGGTTGTGCTGGACGCGATAGCCGGTGAAGACCTGGACCGTGCCGTCGTCCATGTGCACGGGGAAGTGCACGGTCAGCTCGCGGCGCGGTTCCCGGAGGACCTTGCGCATCCCCGGGTCGAGGCCGAGCTTCTCGGCCGCCAGGTCGAACTGGCGCTGGGCGACGGCCCACGCGTTGAGCGTCGCGGCGCTCTGCTCCGTCGTCATTGAGAGGGGAACCTCCCGTCACGCGCCCTGCCGGGCGCGCGAATCAGGGCCGTCGGGGGGACGGCCGACACCCGCGCCGACCCCCACGTGTCCGCCGCGGGGTCCGCGCGTCCTCGATGCGCCCGAGTATAGGTTGCCGGGTGCATCAGGGCGGCAGGGCCGTCCGGGAGGGGCGGTGGGGCCGACCGGCACGTCGGGCCCGGGCCGGGCGACCCCGCCCGCGCACGGAGCCGCGCGCACCGATCGGAGCGGGCCGTCGCGACGCGGACCGGGCGGCGTGGCCGGGGCGTCGCCCGTGGCTCAGCGACGGCGCAGGACGATCCCCCCGGAGAAGCCGGGCCCGATGTGGGGGCCGATCGACGGCCCGACGGTCTCGACGAGGACGAGGGCCGGGTCCAGGTCCGGCAGGCGCGCGAGCAGCTCGGCCTTGAACGAGTCCACGTCCGAGCCGGGCCCCGAGAGGAGGGCGACGCGCTCGACGGGCCGCTCCGCGAACAGCTCCATGACCCGCTCGCGCGCCTTCGCGCGGGTGCGGACGCGCTCGGCCTGCACAACCTCCCCGTCGCGGATCGTGATGATCGGCTTGACGGAGAGGATCGTCCCCATGGCCGCCCGCGCCCCGGAGATCCGCCCGCCGCGCTTGAGGTACTCGAGCGTGTCGAGCGCCACGAACAGGTCGAGATCCTGCCGCCGCGCACGGAGGGTCTCGGCGATCGTCGCCATGTCCGCGCCGGCGGCCGCCAGCTCCGCGCCCATGAGCGCGAGGAGTCCGACACCCATCGACGCGGTCTCCGAATCGACGATCTCGATCGGCCGGTCGGGCAGCATCTCGCGCGCGATCGTCGCGCTCTTGTGCGTCGCCGAGAGCTTGCTCCCGACCGTCACGCAGACGATCCCGTCGGCCCCCGACGCGAAGAGGCGCTCGAAGACGACCTTGAACGCGCCGGCGCTCGCCGCGGCGGTCGTCGGGAAGGGTGCCCCCGGGGCGAGCATCTTCTCCCAGAATGCGTCGGCGGAGAGCTCGATCCCAGCCTGGAATTCCTCGTCGCCGAACCGGACGAGGAGCGGGATGACGGTGATGCCGGCGGCGGCCGCGTGCGCCGGCGGG
>JAKAJU010000129.1 GCA_021813655.1 Chloroflexota bacterium
GCGCGCGCATCACGAGCTCGGGGCCGCTCATCCCGGGCATGACGACGTCGGTGACGAGCATGTCCACGGGCTCGGCCCTGGCGAGCACCGAGAGCGCCTCGGCGCCCGACGCAGCGGCGTCCACCGTGTATCCCTTCGCCTCGAGCGCCCGTCGCGCGAAGGCGCGGACCGCGCCGTCGTCCTCGACGAGGAGCACGGTGCCCGTTCCCTCGCGGCCCGGGAGGGGAGTCGCCGGCCGGACGGGCTCTGCCGCCGCCGACGGCACCCGCGGCAGGAAGATCTTGAACGTCGTCCCGAGCCCCGGCTCCGAGTAGAGGTGGATCGAGCCGTTCGATTGCCGGACGATCCCGTAGACGGTCGCGAGGCCCATGCCGGTCCCCTTCCCCGCCGCCTTCGTCGTGAAGAACGGCTCGAAGGCTCGGGCCCGGGCCTCGCTGTCCATGCCGGTCCCGGTGTCCGAGACGGACAGCATGACGAACGGGCCGGGCGTGATCTCGGGATGGGTCGCCGCGTACTCCGCATCGAGTTCGACGCCCGCGATCCGGATCGTCAGCGTCCCGCCGTCGGGCATTGCGTCGCGCGCATTCACCGCGAGGTTGAGGATGACCTGCTCGACCTGGGCTGGGTCGGCAAGCACGCACCCGTGCCCGGGCGCCGAGAGCGTCGCCAGTCGGATCTGCTCGCCGAGGAGGCGGCCGAGCATGGGGACGACGCCGTCCACGACGTCCGCGACGTCGATCACGCTCGGGCGAAGCACCTGGCGCCGCGAGAACGCCAGGAGCTGGCGCGTGAGCTCGGCGGCGCGGTCCGCGGCGCGGACGATCTCCTGCTGATCGGCCATCTGCGGCGCGCCCGCCTCGATCCCGCGACCGAGGAGCTCGGCGAACCCCCGGATCGCCGTGAGCATGTTGTTGAAGTCGTGGGCGACGCCGCCCGCGAGCCTGCCGATCGCCTCGAGACGCTGGACCTGCCGGAGCTCGGCCTCGAGGGTGCGCTCCCGAGTGACGTCACGGCCGACCATCACATTCCCCACGACGCGGCCGGTCTCGTCCGTCGTCGCCGAGACGATCGCCTCGACATCGGCGCGCGCTCCGTCGGCGCCGCGCCCGGCCACCTGGCCCGCCCAGTCGCCGCCGGCATCGACCGCGGCCACCATCGCACCGTAGGCCGAGCCGTTCGGTGCGCGCCCGGCGAGGTCCCGCGCGTCGCGCCCGAGGACGGTCTCCCGACCGTCGCCGGTCAACCGTTCGAAGGCGGCGTTCACGTAGACGATCCGGCCATCGCGGTCGGCCAGCATCACGAGCGCCGGCGCCTGCTCGATGGCGGCCAGGAGTCGTGCTCGCTCCGCGAGGGAGCGCTTGAGGGCCGACTCGGCCCGGACGACCTGGTCGAACGGCTCGCGCACGCTCACGACGAAGACCGCTCGGTAGATGAACAGGTAGGCGACGACCAGGTAGAGGTGGCCGAGGAGGTTGAAGATGTCGGACGCGTCGGAGTAGAGCGTGAACGCGGCCTCGGCGAGCGCCGAGACGAGCGCCGCCGCGAAGAGCCCGAGCGCGTCGAACCCGACGGGACGCCGGACGTCCCGGAGGAACAGGATCGCGGCCATCGCGAAGACCGCGACGAGCACGTACTCCCAGCCGATCTTGAACGGCGTGAGGCCCTGGCCCTCGATGAACGTCCGCGGCCAGAACCATGGGTCCCAGACCCCGACCCAGATGGCGACGGCCGCGACCGCGAGGTACCCGCCGAGGATCGCCCAGCGCGCACGGGGGTGCGCCAGGGGCGCCCACGGCCGGACCGCGACGATGAGGAAGGTGACGGCGACGATGCTCCGCGCGGGCAGCCAGAGGTCGATCCCCTTCTCCGTGGACGACGGCGTCACGAAGTCAGGCATCCCGGGGAACGAGAGGATGTGGGCGAAGCTCACGAGCCCGGCCGCCGCGAGGCCGCAGCCCATGATCATCACGTTGCCGGGGCGGTCGCGGCCGAAGGCCGTCCAGGCGACCGCGAACACGAGCATGGCCACGACCAGGGCGGCCGTCTCGAGCGCCAGGTGGAGGGGCGCGTAGTGCGCAGCGCCACTGAACGGTCCCGTCCCGATCGGCCACCGCCACACGACGACGAACAGGACGGCGAGCGCGACGAGGATGGCGCCGACCTGGCGGATCCGCCTCGGCGTCGGATCCATCGCGTGCTCTGCGGCAGCGGGCAGATCCGACCCGGCCGTCGCGCCGAGCGTCGGCCGGCCGATCCCCGCGCTCACGATGGCGTCCCGGCCATGGAACGCGCGCCCTCCCAGGCTCGTCCCCTGCTCTACCGTGCCGTGCCGGCCGAGACCGCGGCAGGGCCGGAAGTCACCAGCGGCCCGCCTCCGGAGGACCCCGGCGCTCACCGCGGGACCGCCCGGTTGTCGCACTCGGGACGACCGCGCCCGTCCGCCTACGACCCTCGGCCCCCGACACGGACCCACTGGACCATGAACGGCGAGCGCTCCGGCAGGGGGCAGCGCCGACGGGGATGGCGGACAATGCGCCGGTGGGCCTTCGCGTGCGCGCAGGTCCGCTGACGTGCGTACCTCATCGGCGTCCCCGCCCGTCCGGTCGACCCGGGCGCGAGGGCGCGCGCGACTCCACAGGAGGCTCGAGACCTGTCGATGGACCAGCACTGGGTATGCCTTGACGGCAATGAGGCCGCCGCGCGCGTCGCGTACGCGCTCAGCGAGGTGATCTCCATCTTCCCGATCACCCCGGCCTCCCCGATGGCGGAGCACGCCGACGACTGGGCGGCCGCGCGCCGGCCCAACCTCTGGGGCGTCGTGCCCGACGTCGTCGAGATGCAGTCGGAAGGCGGCGCGGCCGGCGCGATGCACGGCGCGCTGCAGAAGGGCTCGCTCGCGACGACGTTCACCGCGTCGCAGGGCCTCCTCCTCATGATCCCGAACATGTTCAAGATCGCCGGCGAGCTGACACCCGCGGTCATCCACGTGGCTGCCCGGACGCTCGCGACGCACGCCCTCTCGATCTTCGGCGATCACAGCGACGTCATGCACGCCCGGGCGACCGGCTGGGCGATGCTCGCCGCCGGGAGTGTCCAGGAGGCGCACGACTTGGCTCTCGTCGCGCACGCAGCGACGCTGCGGTCGCGCGTCCCGTTCCTGCACTTCTTCGACGGCTTCCGGACCTCGCACGAGGTCAACAAGATCGCCGTCCTCGACGACGCCGTCCTCCGGGCGCTCGTCCGCGAGGACGACGTCCTCGCGTTCCGAAGCCGCGGGATGACGCCGGACGCACCGTTCATCCGCGGCACGGCGCAGAACCCCGACGCGTTCTTCCAGGCCCGCGAGGCGTCGAACCCGTTCTACGTCGCGGTCCCGGGGATCGTGCAGGAGGTCATGGACGAGCTCGCGGCGCACACCGGCCGCACGTACGGCCTCGTGGACTACCACGGCGCCCCGGATGCGGAGCGCGTGGTCGTCGTCATGGGCTCGGCGGCGGGCGCGCTCGACGAGACCGTCGACGCGCTCAACGCTTCGGGCGAGCGTGTCGGCGCCCTCAAGGTGCGGCTCTTCCAGCCGTTCCCGGTCGACGCGTTCATCTCGGCGCTGCCGCGCACCGTCCGCTCCATCGCCGTGCTGGACCGGACGAAGGAGCCCGGCGCCGTCGGCGAGCCGCTGTACCAGTCCGTCGTCGCCGCAGTCGCGGAGAGCATGGACGCCGACGAGCCGCCGTTCGCGGCGACGCCCCGTGTCATCGGCGGCCGGTACGGCCTCTCGTCGAAGGAGGTCACGCCGGGGATGATCCGGCCGATCTTCGACGAGCTCGCGAAGGACCGGCCCAAGCGGCACTTCACGATCGGCATCTACGACGACGTCACGAACCTGAGCCTGCCGATCGAGACCGACTTCCGCACTCCCCGCCCGGCCGGCGAGGTGCAGGCCCTCTTCTTCGGCCTCGGCTCCGACGGAACGGTCGGCGCGAACAAGACCTCGGTCAAGATCATCGGCGAGGAGACGGACCTCTTCTCGCAGGGCTTCTTCGTCTACGACTCCAAGAAGTCGGGTGGGATGACGGTCTCGCACCTGCGGTTCGGACCGGAGCCGATCGGCTCCGCGTACCTCATCGACGCGGCCGACTTCATCGCGTGCCACCAGTTCGGCCTGCTCGAGAAGACCGACGTCCTCGGGTACGCGAAGCCGGGGGCCACGTTCCTGCTCAACTCGCCCTACGGGCCCGACGAGGTGTGGGACCACCTGCCCGCATCGGTCCAGCGGCAGCTCATCGAGAAGTCGATCGACCTCTGGGTCATCGACGCCGTCGCGGTCGCGACGGAGGTCGGGATGGGCAGCCGGATCAATACGATCATGCAGCCCGCCTTCTTCCAGCTCGCGGGCGTCCTGCCGCCCGAGCAGGCGATCGCGCGGATCAAGGGCTCGGTCGTGAAGTCCTACGGCAAGCGCGGCCAGGCGGTCGTCGACCGCAACTTCGCGGCGATCGATCTCTCGATCGCGCGCCTGAACCACGTGACGCTCGGGACCGAGGTCACGGGGCACCCCATCCCCGCGCTCGTCCCGGAGACCGCGCCCGACTTCGTGAAGACCGTCACGGCTGCCCTCATGGCCGGTCAGGGCGACCTGCTCCCCGTGAGCGCCTTCCCGGTCGACGGGACCTTCCCGGCCGGGACGACGAAGTACGAGAAGCGGGCGATCGCCCACGAGATCCCGATCTGGGACCCCTCGATCTGCATCGACTGCGGCAAGTGCGCGATGGTCTGCCCGCACGCGGCGATCCGGATGAAGGTCTTCCCGTCCGCGGCGGTCGCGGGAGCGCCCGCGGGCTACAAGAGCAAGGAGTTCAAGTCTCGCGAGCTCGTCGACCACCGGCTGACGATCCAGGTCGCGCCGGACGACTGCACCGGCTGCGGCGTGTGCGTGGACGTGTGTCCGGCCAAGAGCAAGACCGAGGTCCGGCACAAGTCGATCGACATGAGCCTCGCGTCCGTGCACCGCGACGCGGAGCGGCCGAACTGGGAGTTCTTCCAGAGCATCCCGCCCCTCGACCGGACGCTCCTCCCCCACGACACCGTCAAGGGGTCGCAGGTGCTGGAGCCGCTCTTCGAGTTCTCGCTCGCGTGCAGCGGCTGCGGCGAGACCCCGTACCTCAAGCTCGTCTCGCAGCTCTTCGGCGACCGGATGGTCGTCGCGAACGCGACCGGCTGCTCCTCGATCTACGGCGCGAACCTGCCGACGACTCCCTGGACGACGAACGCCGCCGGTCGCGGCCCCGCGTGGAACAACTCGCTCTTCGAGGACAACGCGGAGTTCGGGCTGGGCATGCGCCTCGCCCTCGACGTGCAGGTGGAGCACGCACGGCAGCTCCTCACCGGCCTCGCGCCGGCGATCGGCGACGAGGCGCTCGTCCATGACCTCCTCGACGCCCGCCAGGAGACCGAGGCCGAGATCGGGGCGCAGCGCGGGCGCGTGGCGGCCCTGAAGGAAGCGCTCGGTCGCCTCGACGGGGAGCACCGCGCGGAGGCCCGCCAGCTCCTCGCGCTCGCCGACGACCTCGTCAAGCGAAGCGTGTGGATCATCGGCGGCGACGGCTGGGCCTACGACATCGGTTACGGCGGCCTCGACCAGATCCTGAGCTCCGGCCGCAACGTGAACATCCTCGTGCTCGACACTGAGGTTTACTCCAACACCGGCGGCCAGGCTTCGAAGGCCACCCCCCGCGGTGCCGTGGCGAAGTTCGCCGCCGCCGGCAAGTCGACGGCGAAGAAGGACCTCGGCGCGGTCGCGCGCGCGTACGGCAACGTGTACGTCGCGCAGATCGCGATGGGCGCGAACGACGCCCAGACGACCAGGGCGCTCATCGAGGCCGACGCCTGGCCGGGGACGTCGCTTGTCATCGCGTACGCCACGTGCATCGCCCACGGCATCGACATGTCGAAGTCGATGAGCCACATGAAGGACGCCGTCCGGAGCGGCTACTGGCCGCTCTACCGGTTCCACCCGAGCGACATCGAGGACGGCCAGCCGTTCAAGCTCGACTCGTCGGCCCCGACGATGCCCGTCAGGGACTACGTGGCGACCGAGACCCGGTTCGCCGTCCTCGCGCGCACGCATCCCGAGCGCGCGAGCGAGCTCGGGGATCTCATCCAGGCCGACACCGACGAGCGGTGGCGCTACTACGAGCAGCTCGCGGGCATGCACCGGAGCATCCCTCACGCACACCACGTCGATGCTGCCGAGGAGCAGTCCGAAGCCGCGCTCGAGGCGGGCGGTGTCCTCGTCGACGAGGGGGAGCCGGCGTGAGCGTCGACCTGCGCACCCGCTACCTCGGCCTCGAGCTCCGCTCGCCGATCGTCGCGTCGTCGTCCCCGCTCACGGGCTCCGACGCGACCGCGGCCCTGATCGAGGACGCGGGCGTGGGGGCGATCGTCCTCCCGTCGCTCTTCGAGGAGGAGATCCTCAGGGAGGAGATCGAGCTCAACGCCTCGCTCGAGGCGGGCTCGGAGCAGTTCGCCGAGGCCCTCGCCTACTTCCCCACCATCGACGCGCTCGCCGGGGTCGGCGAGCGCTACCTCGAGAGCCTCGCGCTGATCAAGGAGCGAGCCTCGATCCCGGTCATCGGGAGCCTCAACGCCACCACGACGGGCGGCTGGATCCGCTACGCGCGGCTCATGCAGGACGCCGGCGCCGACGCGCTCGAGGTCAACCTCTATCGCGTCGCCGGCGACCCAAACCGGACCGCCGCAGAGATGGAGGAGGCCGACCTCGCGCTCGTCGCGGCCGTCGCCGACTCGATCTCCATCCCGCTCGCCGTGAAGCTCAGCCCGTTCTACACCGCCTTCGCGGGCTTCGCCGGACGGCTCGCGGCCCAGGGGGCGGACGGCCTCGTCCTCTTCAACCGGTTCTACCAGCCGGATCTCGACCTCGAGACGTTCGACGTCGTGGCCCGGGTGGACCTGAGCATCCCCGCCGAGCTGCGCCTGCCGATGCGGTGGATCGGGATCCTCCGTCCGCAGCTGCCGGCGACCGTCTCGCTCGCGGCCACCTCCGGCGTCCACGCCGGGACCGACGTCGTCAAGGCGCTCATGGTGGGCGCCGACGTCGCGATGATGACCTCCGCGATCCTCCGCCACGGCCCGGGGCACGTTCGGGTCGTGGAGGACGAGCTCCGCCTCTGGATGGAGGAGCACGAGTACGAGTCGGTCACGCAGCTGCGGGGCAGCGCGAACCGCGAGACCGTCGCGGACCCGTCGGCGTTCGAGCGCGCCAACTACATGCAGACGCTCCACTCGTGGGTCGCACCGCGCGACGCGGCGGTGTCCTGAGACGCGTCACCGACCGCGGCGTGGCAGGCCGGACGCGCGGACCGGGGGGCGATGAGCGTCGGTTGCGCGGCGGGGTCCAGAATGGCCGCATGGGGTCCCGCGCCCGGCGAACGAAGGGTGACGGGCTGGCCGCCGCCGGCCTCGCGTGCGCGCTCGCCCTGATCGCGGCGGGGCCCGTCGCACCGAGGGCGGACGCGGCCTCCGCCTCCGCGTACCTCGGCGCGATCTCGCAGTCGTACGTCCTCGCGGTCGCGCTCGACGTGGATCGCGGGATCGTGACGGCGGTCGAGAAGGTCTCGATCCGCAACCGGTCGCGCGCGTCGATCGACTCGCTCGACCTCTCGGTCCTCCCGCACGCGATCGACGCATACACTGCTGCCGGCCCTGTGCTCGTGGACGGTCGGCGCGCGTCGACGCGCTGGACCACCGGCACGAACCTCCGTGTCACGCTGCGACCGGCCGTGAAGCACGGGCGGTCCGCGACGCTCACGGTCCCCTTCCGGCTCGACCTCGGCCCGGGCGCCGGGAGCTTCGGGTCGCGGATGGGGCTGACCGGCGGCGTCCTCAACCTCGGCGACTGGTTCCCCATCCTCTCCACGGCCCACGACGCGTACGGCATCGGCGATCCGCAGGTCACGTGGACGGCGGATCGCATCCGGCTCGAGCTGACGCTGCCGGCCTCGGTCGACCCGGACCAGGTCGCGGCCTCCGGGAGCCGGCTCGCATGGGACCCGGTGCGGCGGCGCCTCGTCGTGGAGATCCGCAACGCCCGCAACGCCGCGGTGGCCGTCTCGCCCGCCTACACGATCACGACGGGCGACGTGGACGGGACGCTCGTCCGCGTCCTCGCGCTCGGCGACGCGGGGCCGGCGATCTTCGGGGAGGCCGCCGCGGCACTCGCCCGGTACGAGGACTGGTACGGCCCCTACCCGTACCCCACCCTCGACGTCGCCGAGACGGGCGTCGATGACTTCGGCCAGGAATACCCCGCGGCCGTCATGCTGGGCCGCAACGTCGTCGCCGCGCCGTACGCCATCTGGCACGAGATCGCCCACCAGTGGTGGTACGGCCTCGTCGGCACAGACCAGATCCGCGAGCCGTGGGTCGACGAGGCCCTCGCGACCTTCTCGAGCCTCTACGCGCTCGGCCAGCCGATCGCGAGCTGCTCGAGCCTCCCGATCGACCTGCCGATCACGGCGTGGCCCGCCGAGCCGACGAGCGGCGACTGGGCGGGCTGCGACGGGTACGCCGAGACCGTCTACCTTCGCGGCGCGGTCTTCCTCGACGAGGTGCGGGCCACGATGGGCGGCGATCGGTTCTTCGCGACGCTCCGCGCCTTCGTCTCGGGGCACCGGTGGCAGGTGGTCCGGGGACAGGACCTCGTCGATGCCTTCCGATCGGCGGGCATCGCCACCGACGGCCTCATCCGGGCGTTCACCGCGTACCGGTGACCCGCCTGGGGGTCGGATCAGGCGGGGACGACCGGCTGGCGGATGATCGTCCGCAGCCTCTCGGGCGCGGCCCGACGCGGGTCGCCCAGGTAGATCTCGTGGTGCTTCTCCCGCCGCCCGTCGAAGCGGTAGCCGCGCTCGGCGATGAAGGCGTGGAGGCCCGCGATGGTCGGCCCCTCCGCATCGTACGGGCCGACGTGGAGGACCTGTGCGGCGAGACCCTCGGCGAACCGCTCGAGCCGCACGGTCGCGAGGGCGTCGTTCGGATGCCTGCGCGCGCCCTCGACGCGCGCGGCCGCAAGCCGCCCGGGCGTCACCTCGTCAGGCTGGGCGATCATCATCGTCCAGCGCCACGTGACGCGTGCGTCCGTCCCGAAGACGGCCGTGTCGTCCGCCCACCAGAGGCCCTCGAGCGGCGCGACCCGATGGGCGATCCCGGTCTCGCGCTTGACCGCGAACCGGAGCGTCCACGCGAGCGTGTAGAGCGCGCCGAGCGCATCTCGGTACGCGTCCGCGCCATCCGGAGCGCCGGCGCCGTCGATCATGAGGAACGACTGCTCGGGGACGCGCACGAGCTCCGGCTTCCGGGCACCGCGGTAGAGGTCGCCGGGGACGAGGGTCCGGATCGCCGTGATGTGCGGAGTTGACACCCGCGGGCTCCCTCACGGCCGCGCCGGTCCGCTCGCTCCGCGCCACCCGCGTCAGCCGCGCTCCGACCCTTCGCCGCGTGGACGACGGTACTCCGGCGGGATCGGCTCCGCCGGTCCCCGCCCGCGTCAGCCCCCGGCGGTCCTGCGGAGAGCCGCACAGCAGAAGCCGGGCGTCTCGTCCGGTACGGCGACCGCACCGCCGACCGCCTCCGTCAACCCCTCGAGCAGGGCGACGTTCATCGGGCACGCGACCGCGCGGAAGTCGCGCGCGAGGGCGTCGAACGGGCAGTTGCGGAGGCGGATGAGACCCGATCCGGGGTCCTCGATCGGTTCGAAGCCGCTGGCGGCGAGGATCTCCCGGAGCGGGTCCGCGGCCGGCCGCCCGCCGGATCGAGCGGCCGGTCGAGGCGCGGCGGCCGTGTCTCCCAGGGCCGCCATCGCGCGACCGCGCTCCCTGGCGGCGTCGCGGAGCGCGTCGAGGCCCCTTCCGTCGACGGCCGAGAGGGCCTCGGCGAGGAGCGTCGCCGCGAGCTCGTACCGACGGGCGGGCAGGGAGACCGCGATCGGGCCCGCGGAGCGCCGGTAGTGCTTCGCCGGGCGCCCGGCGCCAGGGCCCCGGCGATCGCCGCGACGCCGGTACTCCACGTCGAGGAGTCCCGCGGCCACCAGCCGGTCGAGGTGGAACGCGGCGAGCGGCACGGCGACGCCGACCGCAGCCGCGGCCTCGTCCCGGGCGACCGCGACCGGGCTCGCCACCACGTGCTCGTAGAGTGCACGCCGGGTCGGCTCGGCGAGGGCGCCCACGGCGGCGATCGGGTCGCGGGCCGGTGCGTCGTCAGGCATGGCCCCAACTGTACGACACGTCAGAGTTGGTGATAGAGGTTGACAAGCACGCGGTGAGAGTGTATCAAAAGCATCTATTGGCGTTAGAAAGAACGATGCACCGGAGGTCTTCACGATGTGTCTCGACTGCGGATGCGGCATGGCGCACGACGACATGGGCGAGCCGGAGGTCCACCTGACGTACGAGGATCTCAAGCGGGCAGCCGACGCGAACGAGGTGACCGTCCGCGAGGTCCTTGAGACGATCGCCCGGACGGCCGAGAAGGACGCGTCCGCACATCCGGACGAGTACTGAGATGACCGCAGCTCCCGACGGCCGCCCGCACCTCGCGCAGGACCGGTCATACGCGGGCCAGCGCGACGCCGCGGGCGCGTCGGGCGCGGGCGCGTCTGGTGCGGGCGC
>JAKAJU010000108.1 GCA_021813655.1 Chloroflexota bacterium
TCGCGCCGCGACGGGGCAGCGGCCGACGGCGCCTGGCGTGTGGCCGTCTCCGGCGTCTCGCCCGGGCGCGGTGCGGCCTTCGCCGCCATCTGGGCCCGGAGCATCGCCTCGAGCTCCGGCGGTACGTCGCTGAAGGCGGCGCCGTGCTGCGCCCGATCTGGCCGTTCGATCCGCTCCGCGCGAGGCGCCCCGGTGTGCTGCGGGCGTGGCCCGCCGCGGGACGGCTCGGGCATGCGGCCGCCACCGCGGCTCCCGAAGCGCTCGCGGTCGACCGCGGCCGAGTAGCCGCTCCGTCCCCCGCGTCCGCCCCGGCCGCCCTGGCCGCCACTCTGGCCGCGCGCGCCACCCTGGCTGCGGCCACCGCCGCGGCGCTCGGCGATGAGGTACTCCGGGATCGCCGGCTCCTCTTCGAGCTCCTCGTCCGCCGACGGCGCGCTCGATGCGGGACGCGGGCCGCCCGCCATCCCCAGCTGGCTGTCCCACACCGACCCGAAGGCGTGCGTCGGGCGTCGCGAAGGCGCAGGGGCCTCGAGCGGCTCCTCCTCGACCTCGTAGCCCTCCTCGTCGTCGAGGCGGATCGTCTCGACGCCTTCGAGGTCGGCGATCGACTGGGGGATCTCCCCGCCCGCGATCTCGCCGCGATCGTGGCCCCGGCCGCGACCGCGCCCGCCGCGCCGGCGGCGGCGGCGGCGCTTTGCCTCGCCCTCCTCGCCGGTCTCGACGCCCACGTGCTCGGCCTCGTGCTCGGCCTCGAGCTCGATCTCCTCGGCGACCTCCTCCTCGACCGCGGGTCGGGCCGCCGCCTTGGAGAGCTTCTCCCCGGGGAGTGCCACGAGCGCCGCGCGGCCGCTGGCCGCCGGCGCCTCGACGACCTCGGCCTCGACGACCTTCGTCGTCGAGCGGGTCCGTGTCGTCCGGCCCGTCCCGCGACGAGCCTCCTCGGCCCTGGGGGCCTCCGCGACGCGGGTACGCCCACGTCCGCGGCCGCGACCACGACCGGTCCCCTCGCTCTCCTTCTCCGGGACGACCGTCATCGAGAGGTCGGCCTCGTCGGCGGCGCGCTCGCGGACCGCGGAGCGATCGGACGACGCGACCTTCGTGATGTCCGTGAAGAGGTCGGCGACCTCGATGAGGTCCGAGCTGGTGTTCCCGCGGAAGCTGATGACCTCGACGCGGACGCCCATCTCCTGGACTGCGCGGATCGCGGGGGCGAAGTCTCCGTCGCCGCTCACGACGATCGCGATGTCGAGGTTCCGGGCCGTCTTCATCATGTCGACGACCAGCTCGATGTCCAGGTTCGCCTTGACCTTGCCGTCGCCGTACTTGCGGATGTCCTTGCTCACCACCTTGTAGCCGTGGCGGGCGAGGAACGAGTGAAAGTTCCGCTGGTTCTCGTTCTCGGGGTCGAGGCCCGTGTACGCGTACGCGCGCACGAGATCCCGCCCTGCGCTCGAGTGCTTGAGGAGGTCGACATAGTCGACGTCCACGCCTGCGGCCTTGGCCGCGTAGAAGATGTTCGCGACGTCAACGAAGACGGCGACGTTCTTGCCCAACGATGGCTCCTTGCTGTCCCGGCCCCGGGCCGGTGTGTTGCCATGCGCGGGATCTCTCGCCGCGCCGGCCGTTCGTGATCTCTTCTAGTGGGTCGCGATGGCGCACGTGATCCTGGGACCGGCATCCGCGAAGCCGTGCCGTGCCCACGGCGCGCGCAGCCGCGGGTCCGCCGGCGGGGCCGCCTCGACCGTCCGGCACCCCTTGTTCCTCGCCGACCGGAGAAGCTCCGCCAGGAGCGCCTCGGTGACGCCCGCCGCGTCCGATGCCGCATCCGCGCCGATCGCGTCGATGACGCCGACGTTCGCGCCCGCGGCCGCCGACGGACGAAGCGAGAGGATCCCTGCGCCGATGACGCGGCGGTGCGATTCGACGACGAGGACGCTGGCCTGCGGCAGGGAGACGAGCTGGCGGAGCTGGTCGGCCGCCGCGCTCGGGCCTGCCACGAGCACGCCCGAGCCGTCGAGGATCGCCACCATGCGATCCACGTCCGTGATCCGCGCCGTGCGCACCTGGTAGTCCACGAGCCCGCCCGATCCTCCGCGAGCACCGCCGCGTCGCCGCCGATCGCGCCGACCGGCGATGGCCCAGAGGCCTTCGTGGTCGCTGCTGATGCGGCCAGCTCATCCGGCCACGCGGCGCCGGTGCGGCATCCACGCGACCCACCGTGCCCCTCGCGCGCCTCCGGCCCGACGAGGGCCGAACATGATGTGGCGCCTCGTCGGGCGGGGCGAACGGGTCGCTCCGCTGTGCGCCGGGCTGCTTGCAAAGAGGCAGGCTGCGCGTAATATACGGCATCGCTTCGGCGGTCGAGTGTGACGCCACTCGGCATCCCGTCCGACCGACTCCGTCGCCCGTCGGCCCGCGCCGGATCCTCCGGATCGCGCACCCGCACGGAAGCGGCCCCGTCGGGCCTCCGGACAGGGTGGGCGCGCTCACGACCGTCGTGGAGCGCTCGCGCATGGCGCGCGATGGTAGGAGGAGGAGTACATGAAGCTCTGGAAGCTGGGCGCCCTGATGGGGGCCGCAGCCATCCTGATCACGGCCTGCTCGAGCAGCGCCACATCGGCGCAGAGCGCCGCGCCTGCGAGCGCCGCACCGGCCTCCGTGGCACCGGGCGGCTCCGCCGCCGCAGGGGGCTCGTGCACCGGCACTCTCACGATCGGGACGGAGTTCCCGATGAGTGGCGGCGAGACGGCCAACGGTGAGCCGGCGGCCAACGGCGTCAAGCTGCTCGTCGACCAGGTCAACAAGGCGGGCGGCGTTGGCGGCTGCCAGCTGCAGGTCAACGTCCAGGATGACGCGGTCAACGGCGTCCACGATCCGCAGCAGGGCGCCAAGAACCTCCAGACGCTCGTCGCCGACACCTCCGTCGTCGGCGTCGTGGGGCCGTACAACTCGAACGTGGCCAAGGCCGAGATCCCGATCAGCAACGAGGCCGGGCTGCTCATGTGCAGCCCCGCGAACACCGGTGTCGGCGTGACGATGCCGCCGGAAGGCGACACGTACCGGACCGCGCACCCGGACAAGATCGCCTACATCCGCACGGCCACCCCGGACAACATCCAGGGCCCGTCGATGGCCGACTACATGTACAACGATCTCGGCGTGAAGAGCGTCTACATCCTCGATGACACCGAGACCTTCGGCGTCGGCGTGGGCGACTCGTTCCAGCAGGAGTTCACCAAGCTCGGCGGTACCGTCGTCAAGCGCGACAGCGCCCCCAAGTCCACGTCCGACTACACGCCGCTCTTCACCGCGGTCGCCGGCCAGAAGCCCGGAGGCGTCTACCTCGCGGGCACGACCCCCAGCGGCATGGGCCTCGCTCTCAAGCAGGGCCGCACGGTCCCCGGCTTCGAGACGATCCCGTTCGGCGGCCCCGACGGCATCGCCGACCTCATCCCGGCAGGGGGCGAGGGTGCGACCCTCACCGTCGCCGGCGCTGCCGCCCATGACGTCTATGGAACCCTGGGCGCTGTCCATGACATCCCCAATCCGCAGGCGTTCAACGACGCGTACAAGGCGATGTTCGGCAAGGACCCCGGCGCCTACAGCGCTCCGTCGTACTCGTGTGCGCAGGTGATCGTGGCTGCTCTCAAGAAGGCCATCGAGGCCGGCGCCACCGATCCCGCCGCGCTGCGCGAGGGCGTCCGCGCCAACGCCACGAACTCGGCCAACTCGTTCGACACCGCGATGGGCACGCTGTCCTTCGACAAGTACGGCGACAACACCCATCCGTTCATCTCGTTCTACAAGACGGACATGACGACGAACCCCGCCAGCTGGGTGTTCGTCAAGCAGCAGGAGTTCACGGACCCGAACGCGCCGTAGGGCCGCGGAAGGCGGGGCCGGCGAGCTAGCTCTCGCCGGCCCCGCCGACCATCTGGGCCCGGCGCGGAATCGCCGTCAGCGAAGCCATGTCCACCGCCTCGCGGCCCCAGTCGAGGGCGACCCTGAGCATGAGACCTGACATCGTGCGGGTGCTCCAGCCGATCGTGATCATCGCGGTCTCGCTCGTCGTCGTGTGGTTGCTGCTGGGCGGGACCCAGCAGTTCATGAACTTCCTCACGCTGGGTGCGATCTACGCGCTCATCGCCCTGGGCTACACGATGGTGTACGGGATCATCGAGCTCATCAACTTCGCCCACGGCGACCTGTTCATGTTCGGCGCGTTCGTGGCGATGTGGATCCTCACCGTGCCGCTCGGGATGACCGGCGCCGTCGACAACCCGCTCCAGCTCACCGTGATCCTGGTCGTCGTCATGCTCCCGACCATGATCGTCATGGGTCTGCTCGGGACGTTCATCGAGCGCTTCGCATACCGGCCCCTGCGCCACGCGCCTCGCCTGGCGCCCCTCATCACCGCCATCGGCGTCTCGTTCATCCTGCAGAACGTCATCTACAGCGTGTTCGGCCCCTCGCCGGTGAACGTGCCGCAGGTCTTCCCGCTGACCCGCTTCGAGTTCCTCGGGGGAAGGGTCAGCTTCCTCAGCCTGTTCATGGTCGCGATCGCGGTCTTCCTCATGGTCCTGCTGCAGCTGTTCGTCGGCCGCACCCGGCTCGGGCGGGCGATGCGCTCCACGGCGCAGGACCGCGAGGCCGCGGAGCTCATGGGCGTTGACATCAACCAGACGATCGCGATCACGTTCTTCATCGCGGCGGCCCTTGCGGGCGCCGGGGGCACGATCCAGGGGCTCTACTTCGGCAGCGTGCAGTTCAACCTCGGGTTCTTCGTGGGCCTGAAGGCCTTCACGGCGGCGGTGCTCGGCGGCATCGGCAATACGACCGGCGCCGCGCTCGGCGGCTTCGTCATCGCCTTCATCGAGGTGTTCGCAACGCAGCTGGGCTACTCGCGGTGGTCGGAGGTCGCGGTGTTCACCGTCCTCATCCTCGTCCTCGTCTTCCGCCCGTCGGGCATCCTCGGCCAGCAGCTCGGAGAACGGGCATGACGGCGAGCGCTGGCGCGGCCGGGACCAGGCCGCAGGGGTTCCGTGGGATGCGCGACCGCGCGGGGACGCTCGCGGCCTCCCACCGCTCAATCACGATCATCGTCGGCTGGATCATCGTGGCGACCGCGCTGCCCCTGCTCATGCTCGTGCCGCCGTTCAGCACCTTCCAGACCCAGTCGCTCTGGATCGACGGCTTCACGAACGCCGGTGTCTTCATCCTTCTCGCGCTCGGCCTGAACGTCGTCGTCGGGTTCGCCGGCCTGCTGGACCTGGGGTACGCGGCGTTCTATGCCATCGGCGCCTACACGTACGCGTTCGCGGCCTCGCCGACCGTGCCGTGGATCTCGCTGCACGTCCCGTTCTGGCCGATGCTGCTCGTGGGCGCGGCCGTCGCCGCGATGTTCGGCCTCCTGCTCGGGGCGCCCACCCTGAGGCTCCGTGGCGACTACCTCGCCATCGTCACGCTCGGGTTCGGCGAGATCGTCCCGGCCGTCTTCCTCAACGCGGACAAGGTCACGAACGGGACGAACGGGATCGGTGGCGTGTACAAGCCGGACCTCTTCGGCTACCAGTTCACGCTGGGCAACCCGGTGCCGTACTACATCGCGATGGTGGCGATCATCGCGATCGTCATGATCCTCGTGTACCGACTTCAGGATTCGCGGCTCGGTCGCGCGTGGATGGCGGTCCGCGAAGACGAGCTCGCAGCGGCCAGCAACGGTGTGAACACCGTCACAACCAAGCTCCTCGCCTTCGCGCTGGGTGCCTCCACCGCAGGGCTGGCTGGGGTCTTCACCGCGTCGAAGCTCACCTTCGTGAGTCCCGATCAGTTCTCCTTCGCCGTCTCGTTCACGATCCTCGCCATGGTCGTCCTCGGCGGCATGGGCAACGTGTGGGGCGTCGCCGTCGGCGCGTTCCTCCTCTACACGATCCAGAGTGTGTTGCTCAAGCAGCTCAACCCCTTCTTCCACACCCTCAACGTGCCGTTCCTCAAGGACATCGACTTCGTGCAGTACCAGTTCCTCCTCTACGGCCTGGCTCTCGTGCTCATGATGTTGCTGAGACCCGAGGGCCTCTTCCCGAGCAGTCGGCGGAGGCGCGAGCTGCACACCGAGGTGGACGAGTACGTCGGCGACGAGCTCGGGCCCGACCCGTCCTCCTCCCCGATGGAGCAGTCATGAGCGCGGCGACCGCGGACCCCGGGAACGGGACGATCCTCCGGGCCCACAGGGTCACGAAGGCGTTCGGCGGACTGGTCGCCGTCAAGGAGGTCGACCTGGAGATCCCGCCCACGTCGATCGTGAGCCTGATCGGCCCCAACGGCGCCGGCAAGACGACGTTCTTCAACGTGATCGCCGGCATCCTCGACCCCACGTCCGGGCACGTGGAGTTCCGGGGTGACCGGATGATCGCGCGGCCGATCCGCACCTGGTTCGAGCCGGTCGTCTGGGTCACGCCGTCCGTGGTGGCCGGCGTGATCTCCGTGCTTGTCTACCTCGCCACGGCGAACGCCGACGCCACGGCGCTCGCCGTGCTCGCCGCGATCGGTCTGCTCATCGTCATGTTCCTCGCGGCCATCGTCCGGCCGCGGTGGTACCTGCGCCTGCTGGCCACGGCGGGGGTTTTCCGCAGCTCCCGGCCGAACGACATGGTGAAGGCCGGGATGGGGCGGACGTTCCAGAACATCCGCCTCTTCGCGAACATGACGGCGCTGGAGAACGTGCAGGTCGGCATGCACACCAAGATGCGCGCCAATGCCGCGGACGCCCTTCTCAGCACGCCACGGGCGCGCGCGGAGGAGAAGGCGTCGCAGGCGAGGGCTCGGGAGTTCCTCGGGATCGTGGGCCTGCGCGGCCGTGCCGGAGAGCTCGCCAAGAACCTCCCGTACGGCGACCAGCGGAGGCTGGAGCTTGCTCGCGCCCTCGCGAGCGAGCCGACCCTCCTCCTGCTCGACGAGCCCACGGCCGGGATGAACCCGCGCGAGACGGCGCAGATGACGCAGCTCATCGATCGTCTCCGCCGCGACCTGGGCATCTCCATCCTGCTCATCGAGCACGACATGAAGGTGGTCATGGGGATCAGCGACCGCATCTACGTCCTCGACCACGGCGAGCTCATCTCCCAGGGATCGCCCGATGCCGTCCGGGCCGACCCGCGCGTCATCGAGGCGTATCTCGGGAAGCCGGCCTCATGAGCGAGGCCGCCGCTCCCGTCACGACCGTCGCGCCGATGGTCGCGCCTCATGGCGAGGTGCTGCTGAAGCTGACCGACGTCCACACCTACTACGGCCACATCCACGCCCTCCAGGGCATCTCGATCGACGTCCGCGCCGGCGAGATCGTCACGCTCATCGGCGCGAACGGCGCCGGAAAGACCACGACCCTGAAGACGGTCTCCGGCCTGCTCCACCCGCGCACCGGCAGGGTGACGTTCGAGGGCAGGGACATCTCGAAGACGCCGGCGCACACGCTCGTCCGCCAGGGGATCGGGCACGCGCCGGAGGGCCGCCGGGTCTTCTCGCGTCTCACCGTGCTCGAGAACCTCCAGATGGGCGCGTTCACGCGGTCGCAGGCCGAGATGAAGGAGGACCTGGAGCACGTCTACGATCTGTTCCCGCGCCTGAAGGAGCGCGTCTCGCAGGGCGGCGGCTCCCTGTCCGGCGGGGAGCAGCAGATGCTCGCGATCGGCCGGGCCCTCATGGCGCGGCCCCGCGTCCTGCTCCTGGACGAGCCGTCTCTCGGACTGTCCCCGATCCTCGTCCAGCAGATCTTCTCGATCATCCAGGAGATCAACGCGCGCGGCACCACGATCCTCCTCGTCGAGCAGAACGCGCTCCAGGCCCTGACGATCGCGCATCGCGGATACGTGCTCCAGACGGGCAGCGTCGTGCTGTCCGGGTCGGCCAGCGAGATGCGCGAGAACGAGATGGTCCGAAAGGCGTACCTCGGGGAGATCTGACCCCGCATCCCCGTGGCCGCGCGGGCGGCGCTGATGGATCGCGACGAAGACAGGACCAGGTCTCCGGCCGGCGGGCAGCGGCTTGCGGTCGTGCCGGTCGGCTCCGGCGGTGTGGGCCGCCGTGTCGTCGTACTCGTCGCCGTCTGCGGGCTCGTGCTCTCGGTGGCGATCCTCAAGCCGTGGGCAGAGACCAGCCCACCCTCGGGGCCGACCTCACCTCCGTCCGCCGAGGTGTCGGCTCGCCCGCGGCCGACCACGGACGCCGTCGCGCCTGCGCCGGCGCCGTCCGGCCAGCAGTCCCGGCGCCTCGGACTGTCGGATCCCGGCGGCCAGTGCTCCGTCGGATCGGCATGGCGGGTCTTCGCTGTCGAGCAGCACTACGGCCGGCGCGTCCTGACCTGGTACAGCGTCGACCCGGTGCCGGTCGCGGACCCGCGGGATCCCGCGATCCCCGAGGTCCGGGTCGTCGCCGGTGCCGTGCTCGCCCTGGGGTTCTGCGCAGCGGTCCCGGAGGGAGCGAGCGGACCCGCTGCCGTGCACGCATGGACGACCAGCTTGCCGGGCGACGCCGTCCCTCTCGACCTGCGGGCCCTCACCGCCTACGCGCCCCCCGACCCACGCCTCGGCGCCGTGTACGACGAGGCTGGCGGAGCCGTCGCGGGCGGCGGGTGGCCGCCGGGAACGTATGTCTTCGCGGTGCGGTCCGGCCGAACGACCGGAGAGTCGCGGTGGTTCGCCGTGCGGATCGCGGCGGAGGCCGCGATGCCCCAGTCGACGTCCGCCTCTACCTGACCCCGTGTCGTGCGGTGAAGAGGTCGAACGCGGCCCACGCGAGGGCGACCAGCGCGATGCCGGCGAGCCACAGCCCTGGGGCCCGGTCGGGCGTCAGCGACGCAGGCCCCGCCGGGCTCGTGACGAGCTGCGCGAGCCGGACCACGTACGCGACGAGACCGGCGATCGCGAGGACCGCGTAGCTCTGCCATCGGTCGATCGCGATCGGTGCGTCACCCGCCGCGTAGGGGAGCGCGATCAGCGCGAGCGTCGCGAGCGCGACGAGGAAGACGATGATCCCGGGTCCCTCGAAGGCGTTCCCGCTGATCGACGGGATGCCGGTGCCGCCGCCCGCGGTGTACCAGGGCAGGACGCACGCGACGATGAGGACGATGGAGGCGATCCCCGCCACCCACCGGGCCCGACCGAGCGTGCGGCGATGCACGGACGTCGTCACGTCGCGTAGACCTCGGGCCGCAGGACGCCCACGTAGCGCAGGTTGCGGTAGTGCTCGCCGTAGTCGAGCCCGTAGCCCACGACGAACTGGTCCGGGATCGTGAAGCCCGTGTAGTCCACGGGGATCTCCACGAGGCGCCGTGCCGGCTTGTCGAGGAGCGTGCAGATCCGGAGGGAAGCAGGGTTCTTCCCGCGCAGGTACCGGATGAGGTAGTTGAGCGTGAGGCCCGTGTCGATGATGTCCTCGACGAGGAGGACGTCGCGGCCGTCGATGCTCGCCGACAGGTCCTTGATGATCCGCACGAGGCCCGACGACTCGGTCATCGTGCCACCGTACGACGAGACCTCCATGAGGTCGATCGTGAGCGGGAGGCTGACCGACCGCATGAGGTCGGCCATGAACGGCAGCGACCCCTTCAGGACGCTCACGAGCGTCAGCTCGCGGCCGGAGTAGTCCGCGCTGATGCGCTCGCCGAGCTCGACGACCTTCGCGCGGATCTGGTCCTCGTCGAGGAGGACCTCGGCGACGTCGGCGTGCAGGTTCGTCGGAGGGCGTCCCATCGGTCAGTCCTGTCTCAGCTCGTCACGGGGCGCTGGGCGCGCGTCGAGAGGGTCGCGGCGACGCGACCCGCACGCCGGGAGCGCGACGCCCGCACGGGGGGATCGCCCGCGGGGATCGCCCCATGCCCGGCCGCGTCGTCCGTCTCGTCGGCGACCACCGTCGTCACGGGGCCGCCGGCCGATCGGCCCGGACCGGACCGGATCGCTCGCGCTCGGTGCTCCGCGGCGGTGTCGTCTGCCCGACCGTCCCGGACAGCGCATCCGCGAGCCCGATCCGCCCGAACTTGAGCAGGAGGGCGCGGAAGTCCTTGCCGTACAGGAGCTTCACGCGGACGTCCGGGTACAGCTCGCGCATCCGACGGAGCTTGCGGTTCTTCTTCCGGACGAGCTTCTGACGGAGCGTTGTGAGCTCGAGGTAGAGGTCCAGCTCAGGCAGGAAGAAGTCCGGCGTGAAGCTCTCGACGACCTCGCCCCGCATGTTCCAGACGAGCGGGAAGGTGTCCGGCTCGTACGCCCAGGTGACGCCGTAGAAGTCGAGGATCCGCGCGAGCTCCGCCTCGCTCGCGTGGGCGAACGGGGTCGCCGCGGGAGCATCCGGGCGCAGGGCAGCCGCCCCCGGCGTCGTCGGGTGGAGGCGCGGCTGCGGATCCATCGGGTGAAGTCTAGCCGGTCACGGCCGGCGGCGGCAGGTGAGGCCGGGGGTGACGGCCGGGCCTGCACTCGGAGGGACGGCACTGCGCGACGGGGATCGTGCCGCGCGACGGGTATCATCACCGCGATGGCCGAGCGAGCGGGACCGAACGCCACGCGACCGGGGACCGCGAAGGGTTCCGGGGCCGGCGCGCACCCCACGCGATCGGGCGCGGCCGCGCCAGTTCGCGCGGCCGCGCCCGGGACGAGCGCCGCGGCTGTCGGAGC
>JAKAJU010000057.1 GCA_021813655.1 Chloroflexota bacterium
CGCGAGCCGGTCCAGCTCTGCGGCGGCGCGCGCAAGGTCGAGCCCGGTGACCACCATCGAGCCGGCGCTCTCCGCGACGGCCTCCACCCACTCGGTCGTGCGCCGCAGGACGAGGCAGGGGGTCCCGAGCCAGGCGGCCTCACGCTGGATCCCGCCGGAATCGGTCAGCACCGCGGCAGCGTGGAGCTCGAGCGCGAGCGTCGTCCGGTAGCCGAGCGGCGCGAGGACGACGACGCCCGCCGGGAATCGCTCGCCGGCGGCGGCGACGGCCTCCCGGGTGCCGGGGTGGAGCGGGAGGATCACGGGGCGCGAGCCGCCGCGGGCCGCCGCCTCGAGGATGGCGAGCCATGCGCGGATCGCGGCGGGATCGCGGTTCTCGGCCCGGTGGATGGTCGCGAGGACGTAGCCGCCGGGCGCGAGAGCCAGCCCGGGCGCGTCGGCCGCCAGCGCCGCGGCGATCGCAGTGAGCACGGCCGGGTCGCGCACCTCGCGCGAGACGCGCGCTGCGAGGTCCTGCATCAAGTCGCCGACGGGGACGACTCCGTCGACGATGCCTTCGGCGCGAAGGTTCGCGACGGCCGTGGGGGTCGGCGCGAAGGACCATGTCGAGAGGTGGTCCGCGATGACGCGATTCACCTCCTCGGGCATCGTTCGGTCGAAGCTCCGCAGGCCGGCCTCGACGTGCGCGACGGGGATCCCCGCCTTCGCGCCGGCGAGCGCGCCCGCGAGCGTCGAGTTCGTGTCCCCGTAGACGAGGACCGCGTCCGGCGCCTCGGCCGCCACGACGGGATCGAGGGCGACGAGCATCCGTCCCACCTGGTCGGCCTGACTGCCCCCGCCCACGCCGAGCGAATGGGCCGGGCGGGCGAGGTCGAGCTCGCCGAAGAAGGCGCCCGCCATCGCGTCGTCCCAGTGCTGCCCGGTGTCCACGAAGACCTCCTCGTGGCGGGCGCGAAGAGCCGGCTGCAGCGCAGCAGCCTTGATGAGCTGGGGGCGCGTCCCGACGACGCTGAGGATCCGCACGTCCCGACCGCGCCGCCGGCGGGATCGGCCCTACCGGCCCGGGGTCCGGAGCGCGGCCGGCACACCCACGCCGTGGTACGCGACACTCGCGGGGATCGCGGCCGCCCGGAGGCTGTTGCGGCCGTCATACACGACGCGAAGCTCGGGGAACCATGCCCAGTCGAGCGAGGCGAACGCCGGGTCGGCCGTCTGGGTGACGATCGCCCGGGCCGTGCTCGGCGCGCCCCAGGCCCACGGCCGTGCGGCGCAGCGCTCGATCTCCCGGGGCGTCATCAGCGGGTCGTGCGCCGAGACGACGGCACCATGGAACGCGAGACGCTCGATGAGCGGGAGTGCGCGGCTGTACGCGAGCTCCTTCACGCCGTCGCGGTACGTGAGGCCGAGGACGAGGACCTCGACGCCTTCGAGGCTCCCGAGCTCCTTCTGCAGCGCCTTGATCGCGATCCCGATCTGGCCGTCGTTCACGCGACGGGACAGCCCGACGAGCTCCATCTCGGGGGCGCGAGACAGGAGGAAGTGCGGGTAGACGGGGATGCAGTGCCCGCCCACGCCGATCCCCGGCTGGTGGATGTGGCTGTACGGCTGCGAGTTCGCCGCCGAGATGACCTCCTGGATGTCGACGCCGACGCGGTCGGCGTAGCGCGCGAACTCGTTCGCGAGGGCGATGTTCACGTCGCGGTAGGTCGTGTCCGCCAGCTTGCTGAACTCGGCGGCCTCGGCGCTGGTCATCGCGACGACCGGCGCATCGAGAACGCTCGCGTAGAAGGCGGCGACCCGGCGACCCGACTCGTCCCCGAGCCCGCCGACGAGCTTGGGGTACTGCGCGAGGTTGGCGAGGGCGTGGCCGGAGTAGAGGCGCTCGGGGGAGAACGCCACGAAGACGTCGTGCTCGGGCGCCAGGCCGGTCGCATGCTCGATCCGCGGCGCGAACCGGTGGCGCGTGTCCCCGACCGGGAGGGTCGTCTCGAAGATGACCGTCGACCCTGCGTGGAGGCCGGGTGCGATCGAGCCGACAGCCGCGTCCATGTAGCGGTAGTCGGGCTGCTGCTCGTCGTCGAGCATGACCGGGACGATGAGGACGACGACGTCCGCCTCCCGGGCGGCGGCGGCCGCGTCGAGTGTCGCCGAGAGGCTCCCTTCCTCGTGCGCGCGGGCGACCGCCTCGGCGAGGCCCGGCTCGCCTTCCACGTGCGAGACGCCCGCGTTGATCGCGTCGACGACGGACTCCTGCACGTCGACGGCGACAACGCGCCATCCGTGGCCCGCGAACTGCGCGCACAGGGGCAGGCCCATCTTCCCGGCCCCCACGACGGCGACCGTGCCGACCGTCCCGGGTTCGCCCGTCCAGGGCGCGACGCGGCGTGCGGTCCCGTGGACGCACGGGTACGTGGGGAGCTCGATCGATCCGCCGAGCATGCTCGGCGCGGCGGAGAGGGGGCGTGTGGTGACGGTCATGCGACAGGGAGCCTCGAGATCAGGTCGGTCATGTCCACGGGGTGGCGTTCGGCGGCAGCGAGGAGGAGCGAGTTGGCGATCGCGACGGCCCAGAGCCCGTCCTCACCGTCCACCGGCGGCCGGCCGCCCTCGCGGACGACGCGCAGGAACGCGTCGATCTCGGCGACCAGGGGCTCGGATGACGCGACGGGGATCTCCGCGACGTCGCCGACGAAGTTCGGCGCGTATCCGGCGATCAGCTCCGGCTTGTCCGTCGCAGCGCGTGTGAAGGTCAGACGCTGGGTGAGGTAGTCGAGCTCGAACATCCCCTCCTCGCCGACGACGACGAGCTGGCGGCGCTTCGCGGGCGTCAGCCAGTTGACGTCGATCATGCCCGTCGCGCCGGACGGGAAGTGGAGGAGGCCGAAGAGGAGATCCTCGTGCGAGGTGTGGATCCGCTGGGCGAGCTCCGCGTAGACGCGCGTGGGCCGCTCGCCGGCGATCCAGCTGAGCATGTCCGCATCGTGGGTGCCGAGATCCACGGTCACGCCCACGTCGCGGATCCGGGCCGGGAACGGTCCCGCGCGACGGCTGGCGACCGAGTAGAGCGTGCGGATCCAGCCTTCGCGCATGAGGCGGCCGAGCTCCACCACCGCGGGGTTGAAGCGCTCGACGTGGCCCACCTGGACCGGGACGCCGGCGCGCTTGCCCGCAGCCACGATCCGGAGGCCCTCCTCCACCGTGGCGGCGAGCGGCTTCTCCACGAGGACGGGGAGCCCGCGCTCGATCGCGGCGAGCGCGAGCGGCTCGTGCGCCATCGTCGGCGCGGCGATGACGACCGCGTCGATCTCGGCGTCGGCGACCATCGCGAGCGGGTCGGCGAAGCCCTGCGCCCCTGTCGCATCCGTCGCGGCCGTGAGGGCGTCGGCCATCGGGTCGGCGACCGCGGCGAGCGTGACGCCCTCGCGCGACGAGAGCACGCGCAGGTGGTTGCGGCCCATCGAACCGAGCCCGGCGAGCCCCACCCGGAGGGCGGCCACGGTCATCGCGGCGTCGAGCCCACGGCTGCCGTGCCTGCGCCGGCATGTCGGCGGACGGCGTCCTGGAACGTGGCGATGACGACGTCCTGGTCGGCATCGGAGAGGCCGGGGAACATCGGGAGGCTCAGGCATCCGGCCGCGGCGGCGTCCGTGTCCGGCAGGTCGGCCTCGATCCCGAGCTCCATCACGTACTGCTGGCGGTGGCACGGGATCGGGTAGTAGATCCCGACGCCGATCTCGGCCGCCTGCATGTCCGCGACGACCGCGTCCCGGGCCGGACCCACGTTGACGGTGTACTGGTGGTAGACGTGCGTCCGACCCTCGGGAACGACGGGCACGGCGACGGGGAGGCCGGCGAACGCCGCGTCGTACCGGGCAGCGAGAGCCTGCCGGCGGGCCGTGTTCCGCTCGAGCTTGTCGAGCTGGACGAGGCCGATCGCGGCCTGCACGTCCGTCATCCGGAAGTTGTACCCGAGGATCTCGTGGTGGTAGCGGCGGCTCATCCCCTGGTTCCGGTACAGCCGGAGCCAGGAGGCCAGGCGATCGTCGTCGGTCGTGATGAGGCCGCCCTCGCCCGTCGTCATGTTCTTCGTGCCATAGAGGCTGAACGCGCCGTGCCCGAAGCTCCCCGCCCGCCGTCCGCGGTAGGTCGCACCGTGCGCCTGGCACGCGTCCTCGACGATCGTGAGGCCGTACTTGTCGGCGATCGCGCGGATCGGGTCCATGTCCGCCACGAGGCCGAAGAGGTGCACGGGGAAGATCGCGCGCGTCCGCGGCGTGATGGCCGCCTCGATGCGCCCGGCGTCGATGAGATACGTGTCAGGCTCGATGTCCACGAAGACGGGGGTGGCGCCCGTCCAGAGGATCGAGCTGACCGTCGCGTTGAACGTGTGGCTGACGGTCACGACCTCGTCGCCGGGCCCGAGGCCGAGGCCGGCGAAGATGGACATCTCCGCGACCGTGCCGTTGCTCACGGCGATCGCGTGCCTGACCCCGCAGAACGCGGCCCAGCGTTCCTCGAGCTCGGCCGTGCGCTTCCCCATCGCGATCATCGCGCTGCGGAGGACGTCCGTGACGGCGTCGATCTCCTCCTGGCCGATGTCGGGGCGGACCTGCGGGATCATGCGGTGGCACCTCGTGGAATGCTCGACTCCGCGAGGGAGCCGGTGGCGGGATCGAAGGAGTAGCGACGCTCGCACGACGGGCAGGCGAGAACGGCGTCCGGTCCGGACGTGGCTCCGGCGGGAGCCGAGCCGTCGCGCAGCCGCTGGCCGCACGCGCACACCCAGCCGATCCGCCGGGCGGGGTTGCCGACGACCAGGGCATGGTCGGGCACGTCGCGCGTCACGACCGCGCCGGCACCGACCGTGGCGAAGCGGCCGACGGTCGTCCCGGCGACGACGACGGCGCCCGCGCCGATCGAGCAGCCGGTCCGCAGGAGGATCGGGCTCACGACCCAGTCGTCCCCCCGCGCGAGCTCGCCGGTGGCTGTGATCGACCGCGGGAAGCGGTCGTTCGTCAGGATGGCGTTCGGGCCGATGAAGACGCCGTCCTCCACGGTCACGCCGTGGTAGACGAGCGCGAGGTTCTGGATCTTCACCCGGTCGCCGATGATCACGCCCTCGTCCACGAAGGCGTCGCGGCCGATGACGCACTCGGCGCCGATCCGGGCACCGACGCGGATCTGCGCGCGGTGCCAGATGCTCGTCCGAGGTCCGACGACGACGTCGGGCTCGAGGTCCGCGGACGCGTGGACGCGCGCGGAGGGGTCGATCACGTGGGGACGGCCTCCCGGAATGGGCGAAGGAGATGCCCGTCTCGCCGCGGGCGGAAGAGCGCCGCAGACGTCCGTGGAGTATAGCCGAGGGCCCGCTGCGGGCCTGTTCGGGCCCTCCCGCGATGCGGTCGCCCGGACGTCATCGGCACGTCACCGCCAGCGCCGCAACAGCGCGATCCCGAGGATCGCGAGGGACGCCGCGAGGACACCGCGCCAGTCGAGGAGCGCGCGCACCTCGCCCTCGACGCGGCCCGCGATGACGGCGCCCGCGAACGACCCGCGGCCCAGGCGGACGTTCCATCCGGCGATCGCCCCCGCGCCGCCCTGCGTCACAGCCACGTCGCCCGCGAGGATCCGCGCGGCCCCGCCCTGGACGATGGAGACCCGGTCCGCGATGATGCCGCCGGAGACGCAGCGGTCGATCGCCACCTGGTTCGCCGCGATCCCGGCCACGATGCCGCTGCCGATCGTCACCCGGTCGGCGGCGATCCCGCCCACGATCCCCGCGTCGAGCCGACTCGGGCCCGCGAGCCGCCCGATGACGCCCACGGCCGGCGGCGACGTGCCGGTCGGCACGTCGGTGGCCTCGTCCGCGCCGGCCATCGCCTGCGCCTCACGGAGCGCGGCGTCCTCGGCCCGGGCGAGGCCGTCGTCCTGTCCCGCGTTCATCGTCGGGCCCGCCGACGCGACCCGGCAGCTGCCGGGGCCTCGGGAAGCGAAAGGGACTCGAGCGGGACGTCCCAGTGCGCGTCGAGGAGGCTGAAGCGGTGGCGCTCCTCGGCCGCGTACGCATCACGGTCGGGGAAGAGGGTGGCCGCGAGCGTCGGGTCCGAGTGCTCCTCCAGCGCCGCCCAGTCGCGCCACGTGATCGTCACGCGCACGTCCCAGTCGGCGCGACCATCGCCGTGGAAGCGCGGGACCTCGAGCGCGACGTCGAGGATCCGCCCGCTCTCCTTCTGCGCCCGCAGGACGGGCCAGTGGTTCCGGACGAACAGCTCGATGAACTCGTCGTGCGTCCCCCAGCGCGTTCGGTAGTAGTAGGCGGCTCGGACGGGCCCGCCCTGCGAGTTGCCGGCCCCTGTCGGAGCCTTCCGGACCTTGGCCTTGGGGCTCATTCGCGACCTCCATCGACCCCGCCGTCACCGCGGCGGAAGAGGCGGCGCACCGCGCCGCGGACCTGCTCGAGACGCAGGCCGATGACGACCACGAGCGCCTCCACGATGATGCGCCGGGACATCTTGGAGCTACCGACGCGGCGGTCGCGGAACGTGATCGGGATCTCGCGGATCCGCGCGCCGGCGAGCTTCGCGCGCCATGTCATCTCGATCTGGAAGACGTAGCCACCGGCGTGGACTCCGGCGAAGGGGATCGACCCGAGGGTGCTCCCTCGCCAGGCCTTGAACCCGCCGGTCAGGTCGTGCACGGGGAGGGCGAGGACGGTCCGCGCGAAGAGGCTGCCCCCGCGCGAGATGACCTTTCGGGCGATGCCCCAGTCGACGACCGAGCCGCCCCGGACGTAGCGGGAGCCGACGACGAGGTCCGCCGATCCGGTCACGACGGGCCTGATGAGATCCGGCAGGACGGCCGGGTCGTGCGAGAAGTCGGCGTCCATCTGGACGACGGTCGCCGCCCCGGCCGCGAGGGCGACCCCGAAGCCGTCGAGGTATGCGCGCCCGAGCCCGGCCTTGCCCGGCCGGTGTCGGACCCGGATGCGAGGGTCGGCGGCGGCGAGGGAATCGGCGAGCTCCCCGGTCCCGTCGGGCGAGCTGTCGTCCACGACGAGGAGGGTGGCCCCGGGCAGCGCGGCGAGGATGGACTCCGTGATGACCGGCAGGTTCTCGATCTCGTTATACGTGGGGAGGACGACCCACGTACCCGTCCCCCAGGCGGCCGACGGACCGGAGGCGGCGGGGCCAGCTGCCGTCTCGGGCGGGGCGGGACTCGGGGCGGCTCGGTCCTCTCCGTTCATGGTTCGCAGTGTAGGCGACGGCCCACCGCGTGACGCCGCGTCCCGGGCCGCGTCGGGTGGGACTGTCCGTCGGCGGTCAGGAGACGGTGACCGCCGAGCGGCTGACCTCGACGCCGCCAGCCGTGTCGCGCGCGGCGACCACGACGGTCGCCGTCCCCGCACCTCCGGCCGCGACCGTGAACGTCGCGGTCCAGCGGCCGCTCCCCGCGGCCGTCGCGGTCTTCTTCACCGGCGCGAGCCCCGCCTGCCTGAACGTGATCGACGGGGTCGACCTGAGCGGCTCCGCGGCGATCGCCGTCACGACGAGAGAGCCGGCCGCGACGACCGCCGTGGAGGAGAGGCGGATCTCGAACGCGCCGACGGGCACGGGCCGGCGCAGCTCGATCGTACCGAGCGAGGTCGTCACCTCGAGGTCGAACGCGTACGTGCCGTCCGCGACGAACGCGCCATCCACCCGGCCGTCCCACGTCCAGCCCGCAGAGCCGGCCGGCTGGGACCTGCCGTCCCAGACGACCCGGATCTCCGCGCCGGACGGATCGCGGATCGCGAGGCGCGTCATGGCCGGACGCGAGAGCGTCCAGGAGATCCGCGTGGACGGCGCGAGGGCGTCACCGTCGGCGGGCGCGAAGCGCGGCGGGGTCGCGACGAAGGACCGGACCGTCCGGTCCACGACCAGCGGGAGCTGGGCGGTCGCCGGGTCGCCCGCGGCGTTCGCGACGTCGACGACGACCGTGTAGCGGCCATCAGCGGCGGCCTTCCCCCGGGCGTCGGTGCCGTCCCAGAGGACGGTCCCGGAGGTCGCCGTCGAGATCGGCCAGGACCGGACGACGGTCGTCCCGCGCAGGACGCGGATCGTGCCGGTGACGGGGACATCGGCCGTCCAGCGGATCGTGGCACGATCCGCGACGCCGTCCCCGTCGGGTGCGATCGCGGCCGGGTCCACCGTCGCGGTCAGGGATGGACCGGCGGTCTGAAGGTCCACGTCCCATGCGGCGGTCGCCGCGTTCCCCGCCGCGTCCGTCATCGAGAGCGTGACGTGGTACGTCCCGCGCGGGAGGCGCCGACCCGAGCCGTCGGTGCCGTCCCACGTCGCGGTCGCGACGGGCCCGGCGCCGGTGAAGATCCGCGCCGTGGCCTCGCCCGTCGCGGGCGTGATCGCGACGGTCCATCCGGTCGCATCGGGCGCCGACCCGGTCACCGTCACGGACGTCGGGCCGCCGGGCGCGTCGGGGGCGAGGACGGTCGAGGTGATCGAGGATGACGCCAGGGTCGGCGGGACGGTGTCCACGGTGACGCCGAATCGCTCGACCTGCGCCGGTGTCGCCGGACGCGCCGACGGGGCCCGGTACGTCGTCCTTCCGCCCTTCCCGAGGAGCTGGATCAGGTACGTCCCGTCGGGGACGATCGAGCCCGCGACCGTGCCGTCCCACGTCCAGGACCGGGTTCCGGCGGGCAGGCTCCCGAGCGCGACCGAGCCGACGACCGAGCCGTCCGTCCGACGGATCCGGGCGGAGACCCCGGTCATCGCGACGCGGCCGCGCCACGTGACGGTCAGGCGGGGGCGGTGCCCGCCCGTCCCCGGCGAGAAGGCGCGGTGCGCAGCTCCCGCGGGGCCGAGCGACGCGGACCCGACGCCGTCGAACGAGTAGCCCGCGAACCCGGCCGCGACGACGGTCGTCCAGGGGCGCCGGCTCACCGACGCGAGGACCGTCGAGCCCTGCCTGACGGCGATCCACGCCTTCGTCCGGACGGCGGCCACGACCGGCCACGTGGCGATCGGTCCGCTCACCTGGACCCACGACGCGCCCCTGGCGGATCGCGGGCCCGCGGTCACGAGCAGGACGTCGCCGGATCGGACCGTCGCGAGCTTCTTCGCGGTCGTGGACGGCGCCGCGCGCAGCGCGACCGACGACGCGACGACCCGGACGAATCCGCCCTTCGCGAGCGCCGTCACCGTCGTCCGCGCGTCCTCGGTCGTCCAGCCGCTGACGTTCCCCGCGGCGTCGGTCGCGCGGACGCGGAACGCGTAGCCGGCCCCGGTGCGCCCGGGCCAGACCTCGCTCGTCGTCATCGTCCCGACGAGCCAGTCGGCCCAGGTGCCGCCGCCGGTCGCGACCTGGACGTCGTACGTCGCGATGCCGCTTGCGTCCGTCGCGCTCCACGAGACGACGATCCCCTCGTCCGGGGCGGCGGCCGGGACGAGGGCGAGGGAGGGCTTCGGCGGAGTCGTGTCGACGGCGGGTCCGCCGAACGTCTCCCGGAGGAGCGCGGCGAGCTCGGGCCGCGTCCCGTCGTACCCGAGCGCCCAGATCCCCACGCCGGCGAGGTCGTGCGAATCGGCGAGCGCGTACTTCATGCGCAGCGACTCGACGTCGTCGTAGTAGAGCTCGCGCCACGACTCCGGGCACGTGTCGCATGCGCTCCGCCTGTACGCGGTCCACGGGACCTGCTCCGTGTCGTCCCAGCGGCGTCCGTTCTCCTCGGCGAGCGATGCCGCGAGCGCATAGACCGCGGTGGCCGAGTACCCGTTCTTCGATGAGGACTGCGTCCTGGCATGGAGAGCGTCGGAGACGGTCGACCACGCGCGTCCGTAGTACGGGATCCCGAGGATCACCTTGGATGCGGGGACGCGGGCGAGGTACGCGTTCACGGTGTCGGTGAGGTCGTACCCGTTCCCGACGAGCGGCGAGATCGACCCGGCGTAGGACGCGCCCGCGGTCCGGTAGTCGTAGCCCATGACGAGGAGCGCGTCGGCGGCGCCCGGCGCGACGAGGTCATCGTGGGGGTAGTTCTCCGTGGATCCGAGGACGTCGACGATGATCCGACGGCCCGGCCCCGCGCCGTCGAGCGCGCTCCGCAGCTCCCGGACGAACGCGACGAGATCGTCCTCGTGGCCGGACACGAGCGGCTCGATGTCCAGGTTCACGCCATCCGCGCCGCGCCCGACGACGGCCGAGACGAGCGCCGCGACGAGCTGCGACCGCGCCGTCGGGCTGCCGAGGAGCGCGGCCTGGCTCTTCGCCTGCGACGACGTCCACGCGAAGAGCGTGACCGTCAGGTCGATCCGGACGCCCGAGGCATGGGCGGCGTTGATCACGTCCGTCATCGCCTGGCTCGTCCAGCCAGCCCACCCGGACGTGACCGAACCATCGGCGTTGTTCGTCACGAGCGAGCCGTCCGCGGCCGCCGCGACGCTGAAGTAGGCGATCGTCGACAGCGACGCATAGTCGAGCCGCATGTCCGGGTCGGCGAGC
>JAKAJU010000133.1 GCA_021813655.1 Chloroflexota bacterium
CCTCGGCCGCTCGTACAGCTCCTCCACGTCGGCCAGTTCCACGAGGCGGCCGAGGTACATGACGCCCACGCGATCGCTGATGTGCTCCACCACGGCGAGGTTGTGGGCGATGAACAGGTACGTGAGGCCCAGCTGCTCCTGCAGATCGTCGAGCAGGTTCAGGACCTGGCTCTGGATCGACACGTCGAGCGCCGACACCGGCTCGTCGCACACGACGAACTCCGGGTTGAGTGCCAGGGCACGGGCAATCCCGATGCGCTGCCGCTGGCCGCCGCTGAACTCGTGAGGGTAGCGGTGGATGTGGCTCTGGTTGAGTCCCACGCGGGCGAGCAGCTCGCGGACCAGTTCCTCCCGCGCGCGCCTGTTCGTGAGCCCGTGGACGAGCGGCCCCTCCCCGACGATCTCGCCGACCGTCATCCGCGGGTTCAGCGACGAGTACGGGTCCTGGAAGATGATCTGCATGTTGCGACGGATCGCCTTCAGATCGTCGCCGCGCGCTTCGAACAACCCCTTGCCGCCGAACAGGACCTCACCCTTCGTCGCGGGGATGAGCCGCAGGATGACCTTGCCGAGCGTCGTCTTGCCGCAGCCCGACTCGCCGACCAGGCCCAGCGTCTCGCCCCGCCGGATGTCGAAGGTGACTCCGTCCACCGCCCTCACGGCACCGATCCGCGACACGCCGAACAGGCCGCCGCGGATCTCGAAGTGCTTGGAGAGATCACGGACCGTGACGAGCGTTTCCGGACGCGCCGCCGCCGTCACGTCTTCCGCCGCGAGCGCTGCCGCCTCGCTCACCTGCCGACCTCCCCCATCTGCGCGGCGGTCGCCGACTGACGGCCCGAGTCGGCCGTGATCGTCATGCGCGCGGCCTCGGCCTCGGCCACGTCGGCGGGCGCGGTCATGCCCACGGCGGGGGTCGTGCCGGCCGGCGTGAGCCAGCACCGCGAGACCTGTCCGGGGTGGACCTCCTGGAACGGCGGCGGGGTCTGCTCGCAGATCGGCATGACGCAGGGGCAGCGCCGGGCGAACAGGCAGCCCTTCGGCAGGTTGAGCGGGTTCGGCACGACGCCCTCGATGACACGGAGGCGGCCGCGGCGCTGCCCGATGCGGGGCAGCGAACCGAGCAGCCCCTGGGTGTACGGATGATGCGGGCGTTCGAAGATCGTGAAGACGTCCCCCGTCTCGACCACCTTGCCGGAGTACATGACCACGACGTCGTCGGCCATCTCGGCGATGACGCCGAGGTCGTGCGTGATCAGCATGATCGACATGCGGCGCTCCTCGCGGAGCTCCTTCATGAGCTCGAGGATCTGGGCCTGGATCGTCACGTCGAGCGCGGTCGTCGGCTCGTCCGCGATGAGGAGTTGCGGGTACGTCGAGAGCGCCATCGCGATCATGACGCGCTGCCGCATGCCGCCCGACATCTCGTGCGGGTACTGCCGCGCCCGCCGCTCCGGGTCGGGGATGCCGACCTTGCGCAGCATCTCGACGGCCCGGTCTTCCGCCTCGCGCGCGCCGATGTCCGCGTGCAGCCGGATCGCCTCGGCGATCTGGTTGCCGGTCGTGAACACCGGGTTGAGGCTCGTCATCGGCTCCTGGAAGATCATCGAGATGGCGTTGCCCCGGATCTCCCGCATCTCGGATTCCGAGAGCTTCAGCAGGTCGGTCCGGTCGAGATCGACCGATCCCTCGACGATCTTCCCCGGCCGTTCGATGAGCCGCATGATCGAGAGCGCGGTGATGCTCTTCCCGCATCCCGACTCCCCGACCACGCCGAGAGTGCGCCCCGTGCCGATGTCCATGTTCACGCCGTCGACGGCCTTGACGATGCCGTCCAGCGTCCAGAAGTACGTCCGCAGGTGCCGCACCCGCAGCAGCGTGTCCGTCATCGCCTTGCCTACCGTTCGATCCGCTGGCGCGGGTCGAGGGCGTCCCGCAGACCGTCGCCGAGGAAGCTCGCGCAGAGCACCACGAGGATCAGCATGATGCCCGGGTAGAACATCAGGATCGGCTCGCGGTAGAAGTACCGCTGCGCGTTGTTCAGCATGTTGCCGAGGCTCGCCTCGGGCGGCGAGATGCCGAAGCCGAGGAACGACAGCGCCGCCTCGAGCACCACCGAGTCGGCGATGCCGAGCGTCGCGGCCACCAGGATCGGCGCGAGCGCCATCGGCAGCATGTGGCGCAGCACGATGCGCCGCGGGCTCGCGCCCAGCGCGCGGGCTGCCTGCACGAAGTCGACCTCGCGGAGGCGGAGGAACTCCGCCCGGACGAGTCGCGCAGCCGTCGTCCAGCCGGCGAGGCCGATCGCGAAGATGATGACCCAGACGTTGCCGCCCCCCCAGAAGGCGACCAGCGCGACGATGAAGAAGAACGACGGGATCGACAGGACCACGTCGACGAGGCGCATGAGGAGGTTGTCGACGAGCCCACCGACGTAGCCGGCGATCGAGCCGAGGGTGACGCCGATGCCGACGATGATCAGCACGGCGGCGAACCCGATGGTGAGCGAGGTCTGCGTCGCGCGCATGAGCCGGACGAACGTGTTCTCGCCGAGGTGGTCGTAGCCGAGCGGGGCCGAGAGCGACGGCCCCTGATCGATCAGGTCGAGGCTCGTCTTCTGGTACAGCTCGCCGGTCAGCGTCGGGATGGTCCAGGCGAGGATCACGAGCACGGCCAGGAGGACCAGCGCGATGACGGCGAGCCGGTGCTGCATGAAGCGCTGGCGGACGAGCTGCCAGTATGTCCGGACGGGGATCAGGTCGACCTCGTCGACGACGGCGCGGCGATCGGTGCCCACGCCCGGTGCCGGCGCCTGCAGCTGCATGTTGGTTTCCATGTCGTCCGCCCCTGCCTAGTACGTGATGCGCGGGTCGACGACCGCGTAGAGGACGTCGGCGAGCAGGTTCCCGGCGATGACCATGAAGCCGCCCATCATCGTGAGGGCGAGCACCACCGGGTAGTCGCGCGTGTTCACGCTGCTCACGAGCAGATAGCCGAGCCCGGGCCAGCTGAAGATGGTCTCGGTGATCGCCGCGCCGGCCAGCAGCGACGGGATCGTCAGCCCGAGCAGCGTGATGATCGGGATCAGCGCGTTCCGCAGCGCGTGCCGATAGATGACGCCGGAGTTCGGGAGTCCCTTCGCACGCGCCGTCCGGATGTAGTCCTGGTGCATGACCTCGAGCATCGACGAGCGCATGTAGCGGCTCCACCCGGCGATCTGCTGGATCGCCAGGCTCGAGACCGGTAGCACGAGGTGCCAGATGAGGTTGAGCGGCTGCCCTTCCTGGCCGAAGGTGTACTTCCCGAAGAGCGGGAACCAGTTGAGTTCGACGGCGAACACGAACAGGAGCAGGAGGCCGAGCCAGAACGACGGCATGGCGTAGCCGATCGTCGCGAACGTCGTGATGATCTTGTCCGCCCAGCTGTACTGGCGGACGGCCGCGAGGATCCCGATCGGGATCGCAAAGAGGATCGTGACGGCGAGCGCGGTTCCCATGAGCTCCAATGTGCTCGGGACCCGGGCGAAGATCTTCTGGGTGACGGGCAGGCCGTCGACGAACGAGAAGCCCCAGGCGTCGACCCGCCAGAATTGCACGAACGTGGTGATCCACTTCACGTACTGCACGGGCAGCGGCTGGTCGAGGCCGTAGAGATGGATGAGATTCTGGATGGTCTGGTGTGAGACCCGGCCGGTCTGGAACCGATCGACGGGAGACCCGGGCGCGAGGTTGATGATTGCGAACGCCACCAGGCTGATCCCGAACAGGATCGGAATCGCCTGGATCAGGCGTCGGAACAGATAGGTCACCATCGGTCAGTCGTCCTTTGCCCGTGCCGGCACTCACAAGTGGACGGTGGCAGCCTCGCGGCCACCACCGTCCGTCTCGCTGTTGCGACTGGCTGGCCGGGCAGCTCCGCTAGTTCGCGGACACCGCCCAGTTGTCCATGTTCCAGTAGTCGAGCGGGCTCGTGTAGTCGATCGACTCCGGCGGCTGTGCGTGGACCTTCTTGCTGTAGCCGCGGTGGAGCTTGTCGGCCCAGAGGAAGTAGTACGGCGCGTCGTTGTGCAGGAGCACCTGCAGCTGGTAGTAGATCTGCTTCCGCTGGTTCTGGTCGAACGTCTGCTGGCCTTCGGTGAACAGCTTGTCGGCCTCGGCACTCGCGTAGCAGACGAGGTTGAATGCCTCGGGGTTCGCCTTGGTCGGGCACTGGTTGGTGGCGAAGATCGACGAGTCGTCGGGGTCGGTCGTGACCGTCCAGCCGCCGAGGTAGGTGTCGAAGTTGTTCGGGTAGCGCAGGAGCGGCATGAGGACGGCCTGGAAGTCGGACTCCTTGACGTTGACCTCGATGCCGCAGTTCTTGAGCTGGTCCTTGGCGAGCTGCGCGAAGGCGATGCGCTGCGGCTTGCCGGCGCGGACGTACAGCGTGCTCGAGAGCCGCTTGCCGCCCTTGGCGTAGACGCCGTCGCTGCCGAGCGTCCAGCCGGACGCCTCGATCAGCTTCTTCGCGCCCGCGACGTCGAGCGTGTACTTCGGCACGTCGGGGTTGAACGCCCAGGACGCCGGCGGCACCTCGGCCTGGATCGGCACGCCCTGGTTGTCGGTGGCAGCGGCCACGGTCTTGTCGTGGTCGATGCACATCGCGAACGCCTGGCGCAGGTTCTTGTCCGCATATGGGCGGCCCGGCCGCATGTTGAAGCCGATGTAGTAGTAGCCGAAGTCGGCGAACTCGGACGTCGTCAGGTTCGGGTCGCTCCGCACCGACTGCAGCGCGTCCGAGTCGACGCGGTACTGGAACATGATGTCGCCCTGCTTCAGGGCGTTCGACGCCGTGGCGGAGTCCTTGATGATCGGGATGTAGACCTTCGCCGGACCCGGCATGTTGCGGAAGTAGTTCGGGTTGCGAACGAGTGTCAGCGACTGGCCCGCGGTGTAGTTGCTCAGGGTGTAGGGTCCCGCGCCCACGAACTGGCCGGGCTTGATGTAGTCGAGCAGGCGGAGCGACGCCGCGATCTGATCGATCGCCGACGATGACAGCGCGTTGTTCAGGTCGTTCAGCTTGTCGATGAGCGCCTGGCCGTACGTGGTGCCGTCAAGCTTGCCGTCGGTCGTGTACGCGCCCTTGTCCGGCAGCGACACGCTGGCCTTCTGCAGGAGCGGCTCGATCTCGGCGACGTAGGAGGCAGGATCACAGCTCGCCGGCGGGTTGTCGCCAGCGCACGCCTCGGCGCCCATGGCAGCGGAGATCTTGTCCGCCTCGGCCTTGACGTCAGACGCGGTCACCGCGCTCGACGACTTCTGGAAGCGCGCGAACGAGGCCTCGATCGCAGCCTTGGGCAGGATCGGCGCCGCGGCATCCGTCGCGAGGAACGGCGCGTACTTGTTGTTGAACATGAAGACGATCGTCTTCGGGTCCGGTTTGGTGACGGACTTGATGTACTGCGAGACGTCCGAGCACGTCTGCGGGTTCTGGGTGCAGTTCTTCGAGGCGAGCAGGTCGAACGAGAACTTGACGTCGTCGGACGTCAACGGCGACCCGTCGGAGAACTTCAGGTTGTCGCGCAGCGTGAACGTCCAGGTCAGGCCGTCCGCCGAGACGTCCGGCAGCTTGACCGCGAGACCGGGCTGGGGCGCCATCTTGTTGTCGAGGTACACGAGCCCGGCGTTGCCGAACAGCTCGTAGTCGACCTGCTGCGTCGGGTCGTCGGACGGGCTGCCGGCGAACGAGGACGGGTCTGCGTCAATGGGATAGCTGAAATCGCCTGACGCCTGTGCGGCCTGCGAACCCCCAGGCTGGGAGCCCGCTGGGCCTGTCGTCGGCGCCGTGGACGCGGCGCCGCTGCACGCGCCCGCAAGGATCCCGGCCGTGGCGGCAAGCGCCAACCACCGGCGAGTCACCTGACTCATCGGATGGAGTCCTCCCTATGTCCGGCCCATGGGCTCGGGCCGCTCCCTCCCCCACCGCTTGCTCGCTCCGGAACGCATGGGGCGCTCGTTCCGGTCTCCACACGGGGTGCGATGGGACCTCCGGATTATCCCTGCCGCTTCAGCGGGGTGTCAACGCGTTTCGGAACATGACAGAATCGTGACAAACCGTCGTTTGGGCCCCTTCGGCATTGGACATCGGGAGGTCCGGCACTTGTCGATGGGCCGCGACACGAAACGACCGAGGCGGACGCCGCGGTCGCAGTTCGAAACGGTGTGGGCGCGGTGCAGCCGCGCCCGGCGTCAGGCGCCGGCCGGCGCCGACGCCGGGGCCACGACGGGCTTCGCGGCCCGGTCCCGCTCCTGTTCGATCCGGTCGGCGAAATGGCAGGCGGCGGCGTGGCCCTCCCCCACCACGTGAAGCCGCGGATCCACGGTCGAGCAGATCTCCGGGTTGCCGAGGCGCTCGCGGAGCCAGCAGCGCGGGTGGAAGTGGCAGCCCGACGGCGGGTTGACCGGCGACGGGACGTCGCCCCGCAGCACGATGCGCTTCCGCGCCCGGGCGCGGTCCACCTCGGGCACGGCCGACAGCAGGGCGACGGTGTACGGATGGCGCGGCCGCTCGTACAGCTCCCCCACGCCGGCCAGCTCGACCATCCGCCCGAGGTACATCACGCCGACCCGGTCACTGATGTACTGCACGACCGACAGGTTGTGCGCGATGAAGAGGTACGTGAGGCCAAACTGCTCGCGCAGATCGAGGAGCAGGTTGAGGATCTGGCTCTGGATCGACACGTCGAGCGCCGACACCGGCTCGTCGCACACGACGAACTCCGGGTTGAGTGCCAGGGCACGCGCAATCCCGATGCGCTGCCGCTGGCCGCCGCTGAACTCGTGAGGGTAGCGGCGCGTGTAGTCCCGCCGCAGGCCGACCGCCTCGAGCGAATCCTCGACGCGCTTCATGCGCACGCGATGGTCCTTCAGGCCCTGGGCGAGCAGCCCCTCCCCGATGATGTCCGAGACGGGCATGCGCGGGTTGAGCGAACCGTACGGGTCCTGGAAGATGATCTGCATCTTCGCCCGCATCCGCCGCAGTTGCTCGGGCTTCAGGGCGTGGAGGTCCTGTCCGTCGAGCCGGACGCGGCCCGACGTCGGGGGCTGGAGGTAGAGCAGCGCACGGCCGAGCGTGGTCTTCCCGCACCCCGACTCGCCGACGAGGCCGAACACCTCGCGCCGCTTCACGGAGAAGCTGACGCCGTCGACGGCCTTCACGTCGGCGACGTGTCGGCGGAGGACCCCGCCGAGGATCGGGAAGTACTTCACGAGATCCTCGACCTCGAGGAGCGCGGTGCCGTCACCCGGCGGCGCCGGCACCTCGTCATGCGCGGGGGACGAACCCGTCGCGACGCCCCCCCGTCCCGACCCGTTCGTCGGCACGACGGTGGCGGCCGGGACCTCGAGGTCGCGCGCTTCCGGCGGGATCCCGCCCAGGCCACTCATCGGACCGCCTCGCCCGCGGCCTCGACGGCGAGCGGCGTGGCAGTCCCGTAACGCGGCCGGTGCTCGAGGCCGAACGGCGGCTTCGTGTGCAGCCAGCACGCCACGCGACGCTCGGGATTGCCCTGTTCGTCGAGCGGCGGCTCGTGGTCCGGGCACGGATCGAAGGCGTACGGGCAGCGGGGATGAAACCGGCACCCGACGGGCATCCGGAACGGATTGGGGACGCTGCCCTTGATGACGTTCAGCCGGGTGCCGCGCATGCCCTTCGACGGGATCGATGCGAGCAGCCCCTCGGTGTAGGGGTGCTTCGGGTCCTGCAGGACCTCGTCCACCGTGCCGGTCTCCACGACCTTGCCGGCGTACATGACGACCACCCGCTGCACCGTCTCCGCGACGACACCCAGGTCGTGCGTGATGAGGAGCAGCGCCGTGCCGGTCTCGGCCTGCACCTTGCGGATCAGCTCGAGGATCTGCGCCTGGATCGTGACGTCGAGCGCGGTGGTCGGTTCGTCGGCGATGAGCAGCTTCGGGTCGCACGAGAGCGCGAGCGCGATCATGACGCGCTGCCGCATGCCGCCCGACATCTCGTGTGGGTACTGCTTCACGCGCCGCGGCGCCTCCGGGATCCCGACCAGGCGCAGCATCTCGACGGCGCGGTCCAAGGCCGCCCTGTGGTTGATCTTCTTGTGCGCAACGACCGCCTCCACGATCTGGTCGCCCACCGTGAGGACGGGATTGAGGCTCGTCATCGGCTCCTGGAAGATCATCGCCATCTCGGCGCCGCGCACGTCGAGCATCTCGTCCTGCGAGAGCTGCAGCACATCCCGGCCGTCGAACCACACCTCGCCCGAGACGATCTCGCCGGGCGGCGTCTCGATGAGGCGCATGATCGTGAGCGCCGTCACGCTCTTGCCGCAGCCCGACTCGCCGACGACGCCGAGCGTCTCGCCGCGCCGGACCTGGAAGCTCACGCCGTCGACGGCCGGAACGGTACCGTCCATCACGCGGAAGTGGGTGCGCAGGTCGCGGACGTCGAGCAGGATGTCGGAGGGGGGCGGGTCGCCCTGGGTCTGAGGAATGCGCGGCATCAGAGCCTCGTGCGGGGATCGAGGGCGTCGCGGAGTCCGTCGCCCACGAAGTTGATCGACATGACGGTCACGGCGATGGCCATGCCCGGGAAGAACGCCCACCACCAGTTACCCAGGCCCAGGGCGCTCTGCGCGTTCGCGAGGGCGTTGCCCCAGCTCGTCTGGTTCGCGCTGATCCCGAAGTTCAGGTAGCTGACGAACGCCTCGAGGACGATGTTGGAGGCCATGATCAGCGTCATCGCCACGATGACCGGCCCGATCGCGTTGGGCAGGATGTGACGGAACGTGATCCGTCCGTCCCTCACGCCCACGGCCCGCGCCGCCTCCACGAAGTCCGCCTCGCGCAGCGACAGGAACTGGGCCCGCACCAGGCGCGCGATGAGGGGCCAGGAGAGCACCCCGAAGATCACGATGAGGCTGATCACCTGCCCCTGGCCGAAGAACTTCGCGGCGACAAGGATCACGAAGAGGAGGGGGATCGCGAAGAACGTGTCGACGACGCGCATGAGGACGTTGTCGACCCACCCGCCAAAGTAGCCGGCGACGGCGCCGACCACGACCCCGATGAACCCCGCGATGAGCATGCTGAACCCACCGATCGCGACGCTGATGCGCGCTCCGTTCACGACCATCGCGAAGACATCGCGGCCGACCGTGTCAGTGCCGAAGAGATGGGCGAGGCTGGGCGGGTAGCCAGCCGGGTTCGTCGTGCCGGGGATGTTCGTCGGGTCGAACGGCATGATGATCGGGCCGAAGATCGCAACAAGGATCATGAACGCGAAGAAGCCGAGGCCGACCATCGCCATGCGGTGCTTGCGGAAGCGCCGCCAGGCGAGCTGCCACTGGCTGAGCGACTCGAGCGCGACCTCGACGTCGGCCTTGGCGACGTCCGCGGGCGGGGCCGCGGCGACACCGGCGAGCGTGGGGTCGGTGGGGATGGCCATCTCGCGTGCCTCAGTCGTAGCGGATCCGCGGGTCGGCGAACGCGTACGCGATGTCGGCCAGCAGGTTCATCAGGACGACCAGCACCGAACCGATGAGCAGGATGCCCATCAGCAGGAAGTAGTCGCTGTTCTCGACGCCGTCGTAGTAGAGCCGGCCCATGCCGGGGAGGCTGAACACGGTCTCCGTGACGATCGCGCCGGAGAACAGGAACGCGATCTCGAGGGCCAGGTTCGTCAGGATCGGCAGGAGCGCGTTCCGGAAGGCGTGGCGGATGATCACCTGCCGTTCGCGGATGCCCTTGGCACGTGCCGTGCGGACGTAGTCCTGGTGGAGCGAATCGAGCATGGCGGACCGGACGAAACGGCTGTCACCGGCGATGCTCACCGCGATGAGCGTCACGACGGGCAGCACCAGGTGCGAGGCGATGTCGACGATGTTCGGGATCGGATCCGCGAAAAAGGACTGCCAGTACGCCTGGGTCGCGAACGGCGCCGCCGAGGTCCGGACGTTGACCATGCCCTGGACGGGGAACCAGCGCAGCGCCTCCCCGAAGATGAAGATCAGGATGAGGCCGAGCCAGAACGTCGGCAGTGAGTAGAGCACGTAGCTGACGAACGTCACGGACTGGTCGAAGAAGCTGTAGCGCCGGACGGCCGCGATGACGCCGGCGATGATCGCGATCGTCGCCCAGAGGACGAACGCCGTTCCCATCAGGATGATCGTGGTGGGGAGCCGCTGGTAGATCATCCCCAGCACCGGCTGCCCGGTCTCGATCGAGTAGCCGAAGTCACCGTGGAGGATTCCGTTCGTGCCGCCGCCGAGGAACGCCGGCAGGAAGTTCGGCAGGCCATGCACCGAGAGGAAGCTGCCGCCACTGCAGTTCCAGACGCCGAGCCAGCCCAGGTACTCCCGGACCGTGTCGAGCGGG